>DBOW01000103.1:0-2294 GCA_002299675.1 Solobacterium sp. UBA636 | reverse complement strand
AAACAAATCATTTCTGGCTTTTTAAGGTTTCTCTATATGCCTCTTCCCTGCCCTGGTTTTTAATGAATTATAAATACTCATTCAGCATATTCTGACTCCATAAAGCTTTTAGCTCTCTGAAAATCGTCGTATGTAATATGATAATATTTCTCCAAAGTTGAAAAAATGTCTTTTATCTCACTGTCTTGCGCCTTTATGATTCTGTCTTTCATATTGATAACATCATCTTTTTTATTTATTACTTCATCTTTTTCATGTAAAGCTTCATCTTTGGCTTTAATTATATCTTCCGATTCTGCTCTGGCCTGATTCTTAATAAACTCTAAATAATCGCACATTTTATCTAACTCCTCTCTTTTTTCTTCACTTATACTTACACCCAGTTCTTCTAACAGTTTAATTTTATCATCGTATTTCATATTTGTCTTTACGATTGCGCAAATAATCTTTAGAAATCTGTTTCTGTGTTTAGATATGTCACTCTTAACGTTACAGATTATTACCTCGGTATGGCCATAGCCAAAATCCGTATAAGGCCCACCGGGAATATAGCTTAAACCGCTTCCGTGGTATATCAGTTCAGCACTTTCATCATCAGCCGCAAAATTAAGTACTACGCTTTTTACCCTGCCAAGATCGTGAGCCTTTTTATGCAGTTTCCTTTCCTGTTCCTCCAGAAGAATTCTTCTTGCGTATTCCTCACCTTTTGAGATAAGCTGCTGATCTTTCAGTATGTAACGCTGAACCTCAATATTAATATAGTAGTATTTATTATCGTGATAAAACCTGTATACAAAATCTGCCCTCCTTTCGGTTTTATCATGTTCTTTAAACACACTGTTTAATAATATTATCTGTTCGTTTTCCTCAATACCTTTTATATCTTTACACAGAAGATTCTTTATAGAATCAGTGCTTAAACCCATTGTTTCAGGAATTACCTCTTTTAAAAGCGCAGTCTGAATACCGGCATCACAGATTATATTTTTGATAGTATCATCAAGACTGAAATCGGCATACTTATCCAGTCTTTTTTCGGTAATTGTACTTAATACATATTTGGATTTTCGTTTCCTGTTTTTTCTTGCCATAATATATTATTGCGAAAAAAAATAAAAATTCCTCACATTTTTTTCAAAAAACATTAAAAATGTTAATATATTTCTATGATTATTACTAAAATTACTGATATCGATGAACAAATCAAAGAACTAAAAAAAGAAAATATAACATCCGTAGACATGAAACTGGAAAACATGGATGATACTAAATTAATTTCCGATTTCACTGAGGCTTTATACAGAAACAACATAAAAATAGCCTCCTTCATACCTGTAAGGAAGCTTAATGCTCAAAACCCTGATGACCTGAAACTTGTACATACCTTCATGCACTATGGAGTACTTCCTGAATGGGGCATACTCAGATAAGAATACCATTTAAATGATCAAGCTCATGCTGCGCTATCTGCGCATAGAAGCCAGAGAGCCTGATCTTTTTCTTTTGCCAGTTCATGTCGATATATTCTATTTCAATATCTCTATATCTTTTTGTCTTTCTTACCCCGCTTAAAGAAAGACAGCCTTCTTCCGTTTCATATTCGCCAGAACAGCTCAACAGCTTCGGATTAAACATAACTATGTTATTAAAGCCCATATTCACAATAATGGCAGCCCTGTTTACACCTATCATATTGGCAGCCATACCCACACATCTGTCTCTGTTGGCATTTAATGTATCTATCAGGTCCAGTCCTATGGAAATATCGCTCTTTGTGGCAGGTACAGCTTTCTGACTTAAGGAAAATGTATCTTTTACTATCTGTCTAATCATATTAAATATTATATCTTATCACTATGTTACAGAAAGGATTTGACTGCTCCATTGGAGCAGTTTTTTACTTAAGAAGACAATGAAACTATCTGTAAAAGAAATAAATCAGAACTACGATGTATCCCGCAGAATACTGCAGAAATACGAAAAACTTAAACTCATCCATGCCACCAAAAAAATAAATATAGTTAGCTTTATTATGATGAAGAAATTATTAGAGGAATTATACTGATCAGATTCCTTCAGGGGATTGGGTTTACTCTTCCCCAGATTAAAGAAATGCACAAACAGAGTGCCGAAGAAATAAAAAACCTGCTTAAGGAAACTTATCGCAGACTTGATGAGAGAATATCATCTTTAGATATTCCGAAAGACAAAACAGATAAAGTAATCCAGCTTCCAGATAAAGAAGACATTGATGATATTACAGATTTAATCAAAGTGATACAATAATTACGATA
>DBOW01000100.1:637-15047 GCA_002299675.1 Solobacterium sp. UBA636 | reverse complement strand
GATGTTTCTTTATATCCTGTCTTTAAACCACTATCAAAAGAGTCTTTGCGCATTGCAAGACCTTTATTGTAGATTAAGCGACAACAGCCTAATGTCTGGTTTATTAAATTTTCCTGTATTCTGTTAGGATAGATTCTAAACTTAACACCTTTATTCATATCATTATTATACTGCTTAATATGATGTTATTTTAGNNGGCTATCATCCCATCATTAAAGCAAATGGGTTTTCTCGCCTTGACGGGTTATAAATACATCTAAGGTATCAACCGGCATTCATAAGGTAACAATCATCACCAGACTCTCAAAATACGACAGACTGCGTAAAGCCATGAACGATCTGGACATAACCAGTATGACTGTAACTCAGGTTATGGGCTTTGGTATCCAGAAAGGCGCTGGTGAAAAATACAGGAGCGTTGAAATGGATAATGCACTGCTTCCTAAAGTACAGATTGATGTGGTAGTAAGTTCAATTCCGGTAGCCGATGTGATTGAGACCGCCAAGAAGGCCCTCTATACTGTCCATATTGGTGATGGCAAGATTTTTAAAAGTGGTTAAAGTAAGAACTGGAGAAGAAGATTTTGCGGCTCTTCAGGATGTTGAATAAAATAATAAGAAGGAGCTTTCGCTACTTCTTATTTTGGGTATTTATTAAGTAATTCCTTATATTTAAAATATATGACAGCCAGTCCAAGTGTACACACTATAAGCAGAAGCACTATGGCAACTTCTGGATTAAAAAAAGAAATCAGTCCGGTAACAAGAACAACCAGCGCATAGATACAATACATTCTTCCCATTGCCGCATTATAGGCTTTAATATCACCAATTCTGTTTTTTAAAGTTGTATCACCCGAGAAAAAAGTGATTGGTTCATCAGAATTTCTGTTTAGATAGCCAATCAGAAAAAATGGTACCGCACACAAAACTGCGCACATAAAAATAATTATTTTTTCAGCCATTAAAATTCCTTTCTTTTCAGTATTACTATATTCTCTGTATGCTTAATATCAGTATGTGGAAACATATCAACCGGCTGTATAACCTTAATCACATAGCCGTTTTTAACCAGAAACCCCAGATTGGATTTAAGTGATTCCGGACCGCAGGAAATATATACAATCTTTTCAGGTGAAAGTTTAAGCACCGATTTCAGAAACCTGTCGGACGCACCAGAGCGCGGAGGGTCCATCACCAGGGCATCAACATGGGCTTTTCTGTTTCTGGAGAGCTTTTCCATAAACCTGCCCGCGTCATCCGCTATAAATTTAACATTTGTAACATCGTTGAGCTTAGCGTTTCTTATCGCATCCCTTACAGCCTGTTCATTTATCTCGACACCAATCACTTCCTTAACTTTTGAAGCCAGACATAAAGAAATGGTTCCAATGCCCGAATAGGCATCTATTACAGTCTCGCTGCCCTTAAATTCAGCCAGCTGTATTGCCGTATTATAAAGAACCTCAGTCTGATATTTATTAATCTGATAGAAAGAAGAAGCTGAAAGATTAAACTTCAGACCGCACAATACATCCCTGATATAACCCTTGCCATAAATTACGTATGACTTATCACCCAGTACCATAGAAGTATGTGCTGAATTGATATTATGAATAACTGTTTTAATCTTAGGATGTTTTCTGATCAGATCCTTAATCAGCAGCTCCTTTTTATAAAGAACTGGTGAACCGGTCACAAAAATTACCATATATTCATCAGTACTTGTACATCTGATCTGTATATGCCTTATACAGCCTTTATAGACATTTTCATCAAAAACAGAAATATGATACTTATCTATAAGTTCCCTGACGGTTTTAATGATTGAATTAGCTTCTTCATCATTAATCAGGCACTCATCAAAGGGTACTATGAAATGAGTAGAAGGAATATAGTTTCCATATATTACCCTTCCCCTTTCATCTTTGCCAAAAGAAACCTGCATCTTATTGCGGTAATGTTCATTGTTTCTGCAGCCAATAATCTTATTTACCCTATGAAACCTGGATAATAAAGATTCCATGTATTTCTGTTTCTCTTTAAGCTGATTTTCGTAGCTTAGATGCTGCAGGGAACAGCCGCCACAGTATTTCGCATATTTACAGGCCATTTTCACTCCTCAAAAAAAGTATCATAAGTTAACTGCGCAATATCCCTGACTACATTATAGATGCCAGCGGTCTTATCGGCTGTTGAATAATTAGTAATAATTGCCACACCAGTATGATCCTCAGGATCATAGATGAGTGAAGTAATCGCATTATAGGCATGGCCATTATGACCATAAATGGTTCTATCTTTTACCATATTGCCTTTAAAAATATCAGTATTTAAAGCCATAGTATAATAAGCTGTTTCAAATCTTGGATACCTTATCAGTTCTAAAGTGCTTTCCTTAAAAAACTGTTTACCATCATATTCTCCATCACACAGAATAATACCCAGCTTTGCCAGATCTGATGCCGAGATATATAAAGAGCCATAAGACAGACGATACTGATCGCCTTGCGGAAACTGGTCATAGAACTCCTTATTGAATATCCAGGTTTCAGGATCATATTCCTCGCCCATATACATTTTAGCTACAGCAGTTCCCTCTTTCAGGTCTTCAACCAGATAGGAGGCGTTCAGATTATATTCATCAAACAGAACTTCACTGGCATATTCATAAAAGCGCATGCCTGTCAGCCTTTCCACTACAGCCGACATAGTACCGGCTACAAAATTGGAGTATTCATAGGAAGTACCAGGTTTAATATTACGGCTGGACATTTTAATCATTTCGTTGATGTCATAAACCTTATCAAAATTGTTGTTAAAAAGTTCACTGTCACCATAGCCGGAGGTATGGGTCAGTATATGCCAGAGCTTAACATCCTCATTATATTCAAGACCTGTTGAAAGATATACAGAATCACTTAAATTAATCTTGCCTTCTTCCACCAGTTTCATAATGAGCATATTGGAAATCATCTTGGAAGTAGAGGCTATTCTGTAAACAGTATCATCATCAGTATTTACAGTTTTTGTATTATCGGTATAGCCATAATTATAGGTACCAATAATTTCTCCATCCTTAAAATAGGCAACAGATAAACCAAGCACACTGTTGGCTCTGGCTATTTCATCTATACCTGTTTCATAGGTATTATCATTCTGCGCAGTAATAATATTTGTGCATAAAAATAAAACCAGAATAATTAATATCTTTTTCATAAGGCAAATTTCTGAAAGGCTTTTTTAGATGTACCTTCAATAATAGATTCGATTTTATAAACCAGTACCTTTGGATCTTCTTCCATCCCTTCATCAAACCACTTCAGCACAATACCGGTAAGTCCATAGCTGTAAAAATCAACGATAAATTCTTCATCTTTTCTGGTGAGCGAATATTCGCTCTTTAGAACTTCCACCGTTTCCATAACTTCATCCTTAAATATATCAAAGATACAGCCGGCAAGATTATAGGCTGTGCGAGTCATAATCAGATAGAAAAAAGAATCTTTTTCCTCTTTAATTGTTTCCAGAATATAGATAAACTTCTTTTGCCAGCTTCCAAATTCTTTTGAACCAATAATATCTTTAATATAGCTTTTGGAGCCATAGGAAATAAGATCATCAATATTGTTGAAGTGATAATAAAAAGTCTGACGCTTAATATTACATTTATCTGTAATCTGCGAAACCGTTATTTTATCCAGACTGTATTTAGAAAGGAGCTTTTTAAATTCCTGAAGAATCAGTTTTTTTGTCTTTACCATATAATAATTCCCTAACTACCTCACCCGCAATAATTAAGCCAGCACAGGAAGGCACAAAACTTATTGATGCCGGTGTAGATCTTCTTTTGTTTTTTTGAGCCATTTCATCTATTATACTATTATCTGGAACAATTGGTATTTCTTTTGAAAAAAGAACTTTTACATTTCTGATTCCCCTTTTTTTAAGCTCGCGGCGCATAACTTTGGCCAGAGGACAGACTGATGTTTTAGAAATATCGGCTATCTCCAGTTTTGTGGGATCCAGTTTGTTTCCAGTGCCCATTGAGGAAATAACAGGTGTATCTGCCTTTTTGCAGTTTTCAATAATCGATAATTTGCCACTCACCGTATCTATAGCATCGATTACATAATCATATTCAGAGAAATCAAAAACATTTTCATCATTATTAATAAAAAACTGCTTATAAACATTAATATGACATTCAGGATTAATATCCAGGCCTCTTTTTCTGGCCACATCTACTTTATACTCACCAACAGTTGAATGAAGCGCAATAAGCTGACGGTTAATATTGGATAAAGCTACAGTATCATTATCAACAATATCAATATGGCCTATGCCGCTTCGAAGCAGCGCTTCAAAGACATAGGAACCAACCCCGCCTACACCAAATAACAGTATTCTTGAATTCTTGAGCTTATTAAACCCATCAGTTCCAATAAGCATTTCTTCTCTGATAAATTCTTCCATCTTAGTCCTCATATTCATCCAGAAAATAATGATAAACATCATCCAGTTTATAGCCAAGCACATTTTTAAGCTGCACATTTTCCATCGAACGGAAAATATTCATTTCTACCTGCGGATTGGTTTCCTTAAGCTTCTTTATCAGTTTTCGGGTTTCCAGCCTCTTGGAAGCCGATTCATTTGTTTCGCTTTGCTCAGTAAAATGGCAGGCACATCTTAAAAATCTGAGCTTATTGTAGTCACGCCACTTAATAATATTTTCTTCTCTTATCAGATACAGCGGCCTTATCAGTTCCATGCCTTCAAAGTTCTCTGATTTCAGTTTAGGAAGCATGGTTTCAATCTGTCCTCCCCAGAGCATCGACATCAGAGTAGTTTCTATCGCATCATCGAAATGGTGTCCCAGGGCAATCTTGTTACAGCCAATATTTCTGGCATAATTATAAAGATAGCCTCTTCGCATTCTGGCACAGATGTAGCAGGGTGACCTGTCAAGATTATCAACGGTATCAAATATGCGGGTATCAAAGATTTCAATCGGGATATTCAGTCTCCTGGCATTATCTATAATGAGCTGGCGATTATAATCCAGATAGCCAGGATCCATGACAATGTAATGAACTGAAAAAGGGACCTTTGAATGTTTATGCAGCTCCATAAAAAGCTTAGCCATCAGCATCGAATCCTTGCCGCCAGATATGCATACGGCAATTACATCATTTTCTTTAATCAGTTCGTAATCACTGACAGCCTTGGTAAACTTGGACCAGAGTTCTCGGCGGTATTTCCTGGTAATTGAATTTTCTGCCTTATATAATATATAGCCCTCAAAACCGCCTTCCAGATAATCACAGTTTTCATCAAAAGCATCGCTTTCATATCCAATAAAAAGAGGCTTATCAATTTTTAAATCCCTGGCTTCTTCAATAGTACAGTTAATAGATCCTTCGATATGTTCTGATTCATAATCAGCTTTATTTCGGATATCAATCAGTGTATAGTCTTCTTTGTTTTTTAAATATTCCTTTAGCTTAATAATCATTTTTACCTCGATAGTATTATAATACTATTATATTTTTAGACAAAACAGGGGGTCTGTATATGAAAAACTTTATTTTCATCTCGCCTAACTTTCCAGAAAACTACTGGGAGTTCTGCGTAGAACTTAAGAAAAATGGACTTAATGTCCTTGGCATTGGAGATGCACCTTATGGTGAATTAAGACAGGATCTGAAAAACGCCCTCACCGAATACTATAAAGTATCATCACTGGAAAACTATGATGAAGTATATCGTGCGGTAGCTTTCTTTGCGTTTAAATACGGAAGAATTGACTATCTTGAATCTAACAATGAATACTGGCTGGAAAGAGATGCGCATCTAAGAGATGACTTCAATATCTGCACTGGCTTCAAGTCAAAGGATATGGAAGCAGTTAAATATAAGTCAAAGATGAAGGAACACTATATCGAAGCCGGCATTCCAGTAGCCAGATACTATCTGGTAGAAACCCTGGAAGGCTCAAAAGAATTTATTTCAAAAGTTGGCTATCCGGTAATTGCCAAGCCAGATAACGGTGTTGGCGCCAATGATACCTGGAAGATTGAAAACGATGAACAGCTTAACACTTTCTTTGAAAAGAAAATTGAAGGCCTGCCCTACATCATGGAAGAATACATCTATGGCACTGTAAACTCTTATGATGCCATTGTAAACTCTAAGGGCGAACCACTATTTGAAACCGGTAATGTAACTCTTGATTCACTGGTTGATGTTGTGAATAACCATGCCGATTCAAGCTTCTATATCCGCAAGGAACTTCCTGAAGACATTCGAAAAGCCGGCCGTGCCACACTGAAGAGCTTTGGTGTTAAATCAAGATTTGTCCACTTTGAGTTCTTCAGGCTGAACAAAGATATGAAAGGTCTGGGCAAAAAGAACGATGTAGTAGCTCTGGAAGTAAACATGAGACCAAGTGGCGGTATCTCACCAAGCATGATGAACTACGCCCACTCTACTTCAGTATATAAGATTTATGCTGACATGATTGCCTATGATTCAACTTTACTGGGTGACTCAGGCAAACATGCCAACTGTGGCTTTGCGGGCCGAAGATATTCCAAGGAATATAAGCTGGACCATTATGCAATCTATGAAAAATATGCCGCAAATATGATTTTTGACTGTCCAGTAGCTCCTGCTCTGTCTGGTGCCATGGGTGACTACATGTATGTCGCAAACTTTGATTCAGAAGAAGAACTGTTGAACTTCTACAAGGATGTATTTGCGCCTAAGGAATAAGATATTCCATAACGCATATTAAAGCCATCGCATTAAAAGGATGGCTTTTCTTTATGCAATGATGCTGATGTTCTTACGTAGCGGCGATATCCAGTTTCAAAGTCTACTTCGTTTTTCAGCTGTCTATTGTTTATAAAATTTTCAATATTATTAGCTGTAAGCTCAGAAAACAGTTCCTTATTGGTATCCAGATCCATACCACCGGCAATGTGAGGGGTAATCAGGACATTATCAAGCTTCCAGATGGGATGACTTTCATCCAATGGTTCTGATTCAAATACATCCAGCGCAGCACCAGATAAATGTTTACTCTTTAATGATTCATAAAGATCATCAAGGTCTAAAACATTTCCTCTTCCCACATTGACAAGATATGAACCTTCTTTCATTAATCCAAACTGTTTCCCGGTCAGAAGTTTATCTGTAGCCTTTGATTTAGGCAATGAACAAATCACAATATCACATTCTTTAATTACTGAATCAAGATTATCCAGAGAATATATTTCATCAATAATATCCGGTTTATCTTCAATATGTCTTCTGATACCCATCAGTCTGGTGTTAAAAGGCTTTAAACGCTTTGCGCACTCCATGCCTATATCACCCAGCCCCACCAAAAGAACAGTAGAACCATAGATGGAATCTCTGGACCAGATTCTCTCCCATTTAGAATTCTGCTGATTCAGGGTGATTGTTTTAAAATTGCGCATCAGATAGATAAGCGAACCGATCACATATTCACTGATACCCACACCAAAGGTGCCCGAGGCATTGCATACCTTACAGCCATCAGGAAACATATCCGCCCTTAACATATCAGAACCGGCCATGGCGTGCTGATAGAATTTAAGCTTTCTGCACTTTTTTAGCTGTTCTTCCTTTAAGACACCAATGATTATATCTGCCTCCTCATAATTATCTGTCAGTTCAAACTTTTTAAGATAATTATTCAGAGATTCAATATTCATCGTATTATATACTTTCATTACTTCTTCCTTTCAAATACCAGATTACTGTCATCTGAGAGTTCTTCTTTAAACTGGTAGTTCATTCTGTTAAAAGACTTAAGCATATTTATGTCTTCAACTCTGTTTTCTGCCATATAGCGGACCATCTCGCCTCTGGCCATTTTGGCGTAGGTTGCCTTGGTAACCAGTTTTCCTTTATATTCTTCTACAAAGTCAATATTAATTAATCTTACGTCTGATTCAAGGTAATCCTCTATGCATTTAGAATACTCTTTAGATGCCAGATTAATAATGACGTCATCTTTAACTTCTTTATATATTTTATCTTTCCAGAAATCATAGAGATCAAAGCTCTGCATCTCAAGACGGTATCTGATGATACCATCAAAGGGTTTAAGCACACCATAAAGACCGCTTAAAATTCTTAAATGTGTATTTAAATATTCATATTCCTCATCAGTAAAAACCGAAGCTGAAAGGTGTTTATAGGCAATTCCAACATAACTTAATATAGCTGGCGAAAGATTGCGGTCCAGAAAACTTATCTTTAGTCTTTCCAGATTATCTTGCACAATCTTATCAGAAGCACCATATACTTCTTTAAGTTCATCAAAGTTTAATTTCTTAAGCTTGTTTAAGAGTATTTCTGCTTCATTAATAAATACCGGCTCAGTAAGATTATAGGGAGAATCCTCTGCCAGCTGCATATTCTTGGCTGGCGCAAGTATTATTTTCATGAAATAATCTCCAGCATTTTTGTGGCATCTTCTTTAGCTTTAACTTTATCACAGGCATAGATAATCATACCCTCTTCATCAATAAGATAGGTAGTTCTCAAAACACCCATAACCTTTTTGCCATACATGTTCTTTTCCTTGTATACATCATAGGCCTTGATTACCTCCAGGGATTCATCACTCAATAAGGTAAACTTAAGATCATACTTATTTTTAAAGTTTAAGTGTGACTTAACCGAGTCTTTGGAGATACCGATTACTTCTACTCCCTTTTCCATAAAATGTGGAAGCTCTGCCGAATACAAACAGGCCTGGGCAGTACAGCCTGAGGTATTATCCTTTGGGTAGAAATAGAGTATTACTCTTTTTCCTCTATAGTCACTTAAACTGTGTTTTACTCCATTTTCATCACATAGTGTAAAATCCGGTGCCTCAGTATTAACATTCAACATTTTCTATTTCCTCCTTAATGTCTTAAGATAATCTTTTTTATCATTATCAATTCTATATGAATCTATACATTTAGATATGGTTTTATTATGCACGAAGTCATTCAGCCTGTTTTCTTCAAGATAAACAATTGCGTCATCATAACGTTTTACCATTGCGCACTGATAAAACCAGGCCTCAGCCATCTCGACGTAATAGTCCTGGCTTTTTATGCTTAAAGGAAACTCAAGATATTCCTTTTTATAGTTTTCGTCAAGATAATAAGTCATCAGAGCAATCAAACCAGATCGGACAGTAAAGTCTCTATCTGATTTAAGCCACTTTTTTACATATTCAATAACTTCATCTGGATGCTTCCTGAAACTTTTTGGCTTTAATGAGTCACATACTGCCCAGTTATTAATATGTGGAAGAAAGTCTTCAATATAATTCATATTTAATTCTTTCATGTCACTGAGTATCGCGGCATGAAGCATATCTTCTTCAAAAAACCTATGAGGCAGTTTACTGATGAATTCCTTTCTTTCATCTAAAGTCATCATTTTAGCCAGCTTTTTTATTTCTGGACTTCTGACACCGATTGATTTATTTATATCAGCACCTGGAATAAGACTTAAATTGAAATCCCGATATTTGATATCCTGTCTTTTATATAATTCTTCGATAACATTCATAGATAAATTATATTAAAAAAAGTGAGATAAACCCACTTAATCATTAACCGCCCAGTCAGGAATATCATTTCCTCTTCGGATCAGTACTGTTTTCTGATAATCATTGGAATTCAAGAATTCCAGGACATTTTCCAGGTCTTCACCTTCGATGCCCACCAAGGCAATAACATTCAGATTCTTGTCCAGAATATTGGCACAGACTACCACCGCATTAATGGTTGTTCCCTCACCCTTCAACACCTTTAATTTTTCGTCCTGGTCATTATTGACAGTTTCAATATGACCATAGTCGCATGGGAAAATCATGTTCTGGTTGGCTGGATGACGTTCACCTTTTCTGTAGGTTACCTTAAAATCACCCGATAAATAAATAGAATCTAGTTTCTGCCAGAATAAAGCATTATTTTCAAACTCTCTCATAAGTTACAATATACCACAAAAAAGTAGACGTTTCAATCAAATGTGAAGCTCTTAACAGCGTTTTAGTTAGATTTTTTCATTTTCTTGAAATTTTCTTACATTTTATAGATTAAACTAAATATCTATTTAAGAGTATAATAGTAAGGTATGAAAATTATTAACGCTGACGATAAAACATTTGATGAATATGTAGCTTCATCATATAAACCCCACTTTATGCAGACCTCGGCTTGGGCTGATGTAAATAACTTAAGGGGCTCTAAAACCCATAAACTGTTATTTACTGAAGATAACTCTATAGCAGGCAGTGCTATGCTCATTGAAAAGAAGGTTCTCGGCTATTCTACTTTCTACTGTCCAAGAGGTTTTATCTGTAACTATCATGATCCAAAAATCCTATCAGATATAGTTAACTTATTAAAAGACTACGTAAAGAAGCATCACGGACTATATCTGAAGATGGATCCTGACATTATTATTCATAAACTGGATCAGGATACCAATATTATTGAAAGTTTTGATGACAATCTTAAACTGATTGACAATTTAACTTCACTTGGCGGAAAACATCGTGGTTTCACTAAGAAGTTTACAGAAACATCCTGCCCAAGATATACCTTCAGAGTAGATGTAACCAAAGATGATCTGCTTAATTCTTTCCATCAGACAACCAGAAATCTCTTAAAAAGAAATAATCCCTATGGATTAAAAGTATACAGATCTGATGCATCCGAACTCGATAAGTTCTATAAGCCGATGAAGGAAACAGCCATCAGAAAAAGAATGTTCCTGGAAGACAAGAAGTTCTTCGATGATTTCTATAATGCCCTGCATAATAAAAATATGGCTGATCTGTATATCGTTACGGTTAATCTTAATAATTTAAGAAAACACTATGATGAAATGATTGATAAGGCTTCTAATGAACTTAAAGAACTCGAAGGTTCAAAGAAAAAAGGCAGAATAAATGATCTTAATGATCAGCTGAAGAAATTTAATAAAGAACTTAATCTGATTAACGAAATAAAAGAAGAGGAACTGGTGTTATCTTCCATGATAACTGCCAAATTTAAGGATATTGTCTGGACCGTCCATGGAGCCAACAGTTCAGATTTGCCTTTCCTTAATGCCAACTATGAAATGTACTATCAGATCTTAAAGGACGCCAAGTCTGAAGGCTATAAATGGGTAGATTTCTATGGCTCAGAGGGTGAAATAGACAAAAAGTCTGATGCCTATGGCATCTATCAGTTTAAGGTAAGATTTGGCGGTGACTTTGATGAATTTATTGGTGAATTTGATTTCATCGTAAGACCATTTGCCTATAAGATTATTAATTATCTTTTAGTTAAACGCAGAAGATTCAAATATAAGATGCAGCTTAAGAAAAATGAGAAGAAAAACTAATTCCTCTCATTTTTTTCTGTGACAGATATAAGCCCACTGACAATCCGTACAGGTTTCATTTAACAGATAATCTATCTTTTCTCCAACAGCTGTTTCTAATTCTCTATATGAATATTCTTTGTCATATTCAAGATTCAGGATGTCTTTCATAGATTTGTCATATCTTAATACCTTTTCCTGGGTTTTACACCGATTATTAATTCTGTTGGGACAGCAGGAACATATATCATCTAATTCACCAGTAAGTGTAAAGCTGTCTTCTTCATTAAGGCTCTTGATTACAAGAAACATATTTTCAATATGTTTTGTGTCATAGCCCTTTCCTTCAAAAAACTCAATGCATAGAAGATGGTGCGGTCTTAGTTTAATCATAGCTCTATTTTAAAACAGGGATATGCTTCCTGCATATCCCTGATTGTTAGAATTACCACTGAGTAAGTTCAAGATATAAGTCTTTATACTGCTTGGCTGATACAGTCCATGATACATCTTTTTCCATATCTCTTCTAACCATCTCATCAAAATGATAACGGTCAGTAAAGAAGAAAGTCTTAGATCTGTTGATGGCATCTAATAATAGACCGGCATCATATCTGTCGAATGTGAAGCCATTACCCCAGTTATAGTACTGGTTGTATGGTTCAACTGTATCCTTAAGACCACCTGTTTCTCTGACAATTGGTACTGTACCATAATGCATGGCAATAAGCTGAGTTAAGCCGCATGGTTCAAACTGTGAAGGTACTAAGAAGGCATCACAGCCAGCATAAATCTTGTGAGATCTTGTTTCATCATACATAATGTTGGCACAGAACTGACCCTTATAGGCATGTTCATAGTAACGGAATGAATCTTCATAACGTCTATCACCTGTACCTAATACTACCATTTGAGTATTGCCATCCATAATAGAAGGTACAATGGCATTTACCAGATCCAGACCCTTCTGGTCTGTCAGTCTTGATACCAGACCGATTACATATTTGCCATCATTAACTTCTAGACCAAGCTCTTCCTGTAAAGCTTTCTTGCAGGCACGCTTGTTCTCTAAGAAATTGTCCTTGTTGTAGCCAACAGGCAGATGTTTATCAGTTTCTGGATTCCAGATATCATAGTCAATACCGTTGACGATACCTCTTAATTTATATGAATGGTATCTTAAATGGCCATCGAGATTTTCTCCATAGTATGGAGTCTGAATTTCATAGGCGTAAGTATTGGAAACGGTAGTAATCGCATCACAATAGGCAATACCGCCCTTCAACATATTGGCATCTCTTCTGCCTTCCTTCAATACTGCATCATTGAAACAGTAGCCTGGTAAACCTGTCCAGTACTTGATAGTTGGAATATCATAGATACCCTGGAAACGCAGATTGTGAATAGTCAGAATAGTTCTGGCCTGGCCGCATGGTGTCTCCGCAAACAGAGTTCTTAAGAATACTGGAACTAAAGCTGCCTGCCAGTCATGACAATGGATAATGTTTGGTACCCAGTTCATGTAGTTTAAAGCCGCAATGGCAGCCTTAGAGAAGTAACAGAACTTAGGAATATCATCAACGATAGTAGTATATGGATTGCCATTAGAGAAGAATTCTTCATTATCAATGAAATCATAAACAACTCCATCTTCAATATATTCCATAATGCCTACATAATAAGATCTGCCATCTGAACATAAATCCATCTGGAAGGCACCGCGATATACCATCTTCTCCTGCCACTGCTGCTTAATGCACTTATAGCGAGGAAGGATTACTCTTACATCACAGTTCTGTTTAACCAGTTCCTTAGGCAAAGCATACATAACATCACCAAGACCGCCGGTCTTTACAAATGGATAACATTCAGAACCGATGAAGGCGATAGATCTTCTAGGTGAATAATACTCTTCTTTAACTTCTTCAACCACTGGAGCCTCCTCAGGAACAGCTGTTTCTTCAACTGCTGGTGCTGCTTCTTCAGCCACTGGAGCTGGTTCTTCTGCAGCTGCTGGCTCAGTCACAGGAACTTCTTCAACAGCTGGTTCAGCCTTAACTTCTTCCTTTTTCTTTCTAGGTGCACACTTTTTCTTAGGTGCAGCTTTCTTTTCTTCTTTTGGCTCTTCTTTAACTTCCGCTGCTGGTTCAGCTGCAGCTGGTGCTGGTTCAGCTTTAACCTCTTCCTTTACAGGTTCAGCTTTCTTCTTTGGAGCACACTTTTTCTTAGGTGCAGGCTTCTTTTCTTCTTTTACTTCAGCTGCTGGTTCAGCTTTAACCTCTTCCTTTACAGGTTCAGCCAAAACTTCAGGCTCAGTTTTTACTTCAACAGCGACTTCAGCCTTTTTTACTTCTTCTGCAGCTGGCTTAACCGCTTTTCTAATACTTGATTTCTTTTTTGCCATTTTACTCTCCTGTTAAAATTGGATTAATTTATTCCTTTTCTATATTTTATAATGACGACATGTTTTTTCAAAGTAAAATAGATTACTAATAAAGGAAAACCGGCTAAACAGCCGGTTTTCAAAGATAATTTAAGTTATAAATTATTTACCCATTTCAGCAGTAATTGTGTTAGCTGCAGTTCTGCCGGAAACAAAAATTTCAACGATTGCGTTACCGCCAAGTCTGTTACCGCCATGGATACCGCCAGTAACTTCACCTGCGGCATAAAGTCCAGGAATAGCGTTACCGTTTGCATCAACTACATGTCTTTCAAGGTCAACTGATAAACCACCCATTGTGTGGTGAGTACTTGGAGCCATGATTCTGACTCTGAGCTTTTCGCCTTCCAGCTTGTAAGTACCATCTTCCGCAAATGTACCGATTGTTGCAGTAGCACTTGACTTAGAGATACCGTCAGATGGATGTTCACCATTGTGGATAGACTCATCATAAGCTGCGATTGTTTCATAGATTGTATCAACATCAGCTGTCATGCCATACTTGTCCATAATAGCCTTGAGTTCATCCTTAGAAGAGAAGAAGTAAACTCTGTCTTC
>DBOW01000100.1:0-554 GCA_002299675.1 Solobacterium sp. UBA636 | reverse complement strand
GCGGTATTGGCATTTGTGATTTCCATAAATGTACCAACAGTACCGTTATAAGTAATACCATTCTTGAATTCACCTAAAGAAAGAACATCTCTTTCGGCATATTCATCAACGAATCTCTTACCGGTAGTTGGGTTGATATAAACTGCATACTGTCCACCACCGAATGCCAGGTTACCATTATCAATCCAGGAAATTGGCATCATCTGTGGGAAGCCCATACCGGTTGTTGCAGCACCAGCTGCAGTAGCCATTACAATACCATCACCCTGTAAAGAAGATCTGTTGGTAGTCTTAATAGAAGTAGTTACATAAGAAGCATCCCAGTATGTGTTGTTGTCAACAACCATCTTAACGTTGGCTGCATAACCACCAGTAGTTAATACTACACCGCCATTTGCCCTGGCAGTAGCCTTAGTACCATCATATCTTGTTGCGTTAACACCAACTACTTTGCCATTTTCAACAATTAGAGAATCTACCTTTGTACGGCACATAATCATATTGTCTTTGGCGGTAGAAGAAGTCATAGTTACTGTATTGATTGTAGGCAGGAA
>DBOW01000086.1:39001-39126 GCA_002299675.1 Solobacterium sp. UBA636 | reverse complement strand
CTTACTGAATACAGCCTCTGTAAACTGTTCCTTCATAGAGTTTTCTATATTGGAGATATTATGTTCATCATCCGGATCTGATAAGCCGACAGTTATGAAAATTATTCTTTTATCATCAATGTTCA
>DBOW01000086.1:31789-38833 GCA_002299675.1 Solobacterium sp. UBA636 | reverse complement strand
AAAAAGAAGACTTTTATACAGTCCTCTTTTTTAAAGCTTCCTTGCCATTTGCCAGCATCAGCTTAATTCTATTAAGCTGGTTTACTTCCGATGCCGAAGCATCATAGTCAATGGCAACAATATTTATTTCCGGATTACGCTGTTTCAGTATCTTCATCATGCCTTTTCCAAAAATGTGATTAGGCAGACAGCCAAATGGCTGGGTGCAGACAATGTTGTGAATGCCGTTTTCATTAAGCTCAAGCATCTCTGCCGTAAGAAGCCAGCCCTCACCCATCTTGCCGCCTACAGATATATAATCCTTAATTAAAGTCTGAGTATGATCAAATGAAGACAGAACTCTAAACTCGCCATCCTTTTTAACCGCATTAAGCATATCCTTCTGCTTCTTTAAAATCCAGTAGTAGACAAGCTTGACCAGCGGATATTTAATGCCCCTGTCACCATAGAGATCCTTGTCAGTATGCATCGCATGACAGGTATAAAGAATAAAATCAACCAGGCCTGGTACCACTACTTCAGCACCCTCATCCTGAAGAACTTTCTCCAGAGAATTATTGGCTAATGGTGAATACTTGACATATATTTCACCCACTACACCAACCTTGACTTTTTCTTCCTTAATTCTCTCAATCTTTCTGAAATCCCTGATTATCAGCTCATAATTCTTCTTTACTGTCTTATAGCTTACACCCTCTCTGTTGATCTGATCAGAAAGATATTCAGTCCATTTCTGAGCCAGAGCATCAGTTTCACCCTTATTCACTTCATAAGGACGGCACTGGTTTGAAAGATTCATCAGCAGGTCGCCATAGAGTACAGCATACAGAGCTTCCAGAATAATCTTTAGATTGAGCTTGAAACCTGAATGTTTCTCAAGTCCCAGGACGTTAAAAGAAATAACCGGAATATAGCCATAGCCCTGTTTCTTTAAAGCCTTACGTATCAGGGAAATATAGTTACTGGCACGGCATCCTCCCCCGGTCTGTGTCATTAACAGGGCAATCTTATGAGGATCATAGCCCTCATTTTCAATCGCATCCATAAACTGACCAATTACCAGCAGAGCCGGGTAACAGGTATCGTTATGAGTATTCCTCAGACCTTCCGCAATGACATTGGCGTTCTGGTTTCTGAGCTGCTTAATATTGTAGCCATGGTTTCTGAATATATTTATCAGTATCTCAAAATGCAAAGGAAGCATTGTCGGGCAGAGAATTGTATAACCCTCATCACGCATTTCCTTAGTGAATTCTACATATTTTTCTTCCATTATTCACCTCTGTTCTCCAAAGCACCAATCAGAGATCTCAGTCTTATCTTAATGGTACCCAGATTGGCAATTTCATCAATCTTGAGCTGAGTATAAATCTTGCCTCTTTCCTGCAGTATAGATTTAACCTCATCCGAAGTAATCGCATCCATGCCGCAGCCAAAGCTTACCAGCTGTACAAGCTCTACATCCGGATTTTCACAGGCAAAATAGGCAGCCTTGTATAAACGGGAATGATAGGTCCACTGGTTCAGAACCTTCACTTTTTCATTTTTTGCCAGATGACAGACACTGTCTTCTGAGACAACCACAAAACCCAGGGAATTGGCCAGCTTGGAAATACCATGTTCAATTTCTTTATCAATATGATAAGGACGGCCGCTTAGAACCATAATTCTTCGATTATGCTTTCGGGCATAGCTGATTAAACGTTCACCTTCCTGTTCAACAACTTTTCGATAATCATGGTAGGCCTTCATGCCTTTCTCAACCGCATCTCTTACTTCTGATTTCTTCAGGTCCTTAATATAAGGCTTGAGATAATCATAAAGTTCTTTTGCGAGTTCTTTATTATTATTAATATTTAAATAAGGATAAAGAAGAACCGAATCGCCCATGTCCTCGATGTTGGCATGAAGCAGTTCACCATAGTAGGCTACTACCGGACAGTTATAGTTATTATCTGTGCCCTCTTCCTTAATATTATAGGTAAGACAAGGATAGAAAATATATGGAACCTTCTCTTCAATCAAAGTCTGAACATGTCCATGCATCAGCTTGGCTGGGTAGCAGACTGTATCTGAAGGAATTGTAAACTGACCCTTTTCAAAAGTCTTGCGTGATGACATGGGTGTCATTATTACTTCAAAGCCAAGGCTGGTGAAAAGTGTATACCATAAAGGATAAAGCTCAATATTGGAAAGCTGCATCGGCAGACCAAGTTTTCCCCTTCTTCCAGATACCGGCTTATAGCTTTCTGTCAGATTCTGTTTAAACTCATAGATGTTGGAACCATCGTTATCAGTTTTAAGACCCAGGGCTCTATTACACTGATTGCCGGTAATATAACGCTTGCCATTAGAGAAAGTATTGATGGTCAAAAGACAGTTATTGCCGCAGTTATGACAGTTGGTGTTAGCTGACTTAAAAGTAAAATCTTCCAGTTCTTTCTTAGAAATAAGTGTAGACTCTTCATACTTCATCGCATGTAAGGCTGCGCCATAGGCTCCCATCAGTCCGGCAATATTCGGTCTTACAACGTTGCCGCCGATTTCTTTTTCAAAGGCTCTTAAAATGGCGTCATTCAGAAATGTTCCACCCTGAACCACAATGTTGTTGCCCAGGTCTTTGGCCGAGTTTATTCTCAATACCTTATAGATGGCATTCATTACTATCGAATAGGAAAGACCAGCTGATATATCTTCAACAGAGGCACCATCTTTCTGGGCCTGCTTAACGGAAGAATTCATAAAGACTGTACATCTGGAACCCAGATTGACCGGATGTCTGGCAAAAAGTCCCATCTTGCCAAATTCATTAATATTAATGCCCAGAGCTTTCGCAAAAGTTTCAATGAAAGAACCGCAGCCCGATGAACAGGCTTCGTTTAAGACGATTGATTCAATTACACCGTTCTTAATTGAGAAACACTTCATATCCTGACCACCGATATCCATAATATAGTCAACATCAGGCAGGAAGTATTTGGCTGCCTCAAAATGAGCCATTGTCTCTACCAGGCCCTCATCAACCCCAAAGGCTGCCTTGATCAGTTCCTCACCATAGCCAGTGCAGACAGAGCCACAGATTCTGATTCTGTCACCCATGCTTTCGTAAAGCTTGATCAATACATCTTTTAAAACAGCTAAAGGGTTGCCTTCATTAGAATGATAGAAGGAATAGAGAATTTCCTTATTTTCAGATAATAAAACAATTTTGGTTGTTGTAGAGCCACAGTCAATACCCAGATAGGCTTTCCCGGAATAAGAAAGAATATCTCTGCTGCCTACATAATCTTTTTTATGTCTTTCGTGGAACTCTTTATATTCTTCTTCATTATTAAATAAAGGTTCAAGAAGTTTCTCGGTACTTAAAACCTTCTTTGAATTTTCAACGTTTTTAAGTACAGTATCTATATCGGTCAGCTTAGAATTCTCTTCACCATAAAGGGCAGCGCCCAGTGCAACTGAAAAACGTCCATCTTCGGGGAAAACAGCCTCTTCATCACTCAGTTTCAGTGTTTCCTTGAAACACTGTCTTAATCCCTTTAGATAAAACAGCGGTCCACCAAGGAAAAGCACCTTGCCACTTATCTTATGCCCCTGAGCCAAACCGGCAATAGTCTGATTTACCACGGCCTGATAAATTGAATAGGCCACATCTTCCTTGCGGGCACCCTGGTTTAATAGTGGCTGTATATCACTTTTGGCAAATACGCCACATCTGGAGGCAATTGGATAAATCTTCTCATGATTCAGTGAAAGCTTATCCAGCTCATCCGGTGTTACATTTAAAAGAGTGGACATCTGATCAATAAAAGCGCCTGTACCGCCTGCACAGGTAGAATTCATTCTTTCATCTATTCCACCATCAAAAAATATTATCTTGGCATCCTCACCACCGAGCTCAATTACTGCCTTTGTATCTGGAGCCCAGAGTTTAACTGTCTTGGATGTTGCGTATACTTCCTGGACAAATTCGATATCCGAACTTTGTGCCAGACCCATTCCCGCTGAGCCTGAAAGAGCTATTGTGATTTTACTATCTCCAATATAATTTTTAGCTTTCTTTAACAGTTCAATAGTCTTTTCTTTAACCTGCGAAAAATGTCTCTCATATGAAGAGTAAATAATTTCTCCGTTTTTTAATATAACAAGTTTTGCGGTTGTTGAACCGATATCTATACCTAGGTTTATTTTTTCCATGTCTGATATTTTAACACCGATTTATGAAATTATTCTGATTTATGCACGCTTAAAACGCTTACATTAAGCTACATTTTTCTATAGGTGTTCCATTTTGAAACAGTTTAATAAAAACTGTCTCACAATTTATCTACCAGCAGTGTGTTACGCGAATTACGGTATTTTTCCTTTATATTAGATGTAGTAATAATAATGCCATCCTTATAGTTACCAAAACTGAATGAACAGATTTTATCAAATTTAGAGCTGTCACTTAATATATAACGTTCCCTGGACTTCTCAAAGGCCTTCTGTTTGATCATGCCTTCTTCAATATCCGGGGTGCTGAAACCCTCATCAAAGCTAATGCCATTGGTGCCAAAAAAACCAAGTGTAAAATTCATCTCACTGATAAATTCAGCTGCTTTCTGGCCAATTATGGCTTCAGTTTCCTTCTTTAATATTCCACCTGGCACATAGACATGATGACCCTGCATAGAAAGTCCCATGGCATGGCTTACACCATTAGTCACAAATGTAGCCCTTGTATTCTTTAAATAGGGTATCATCATATAGGTTGTCGTACCAGCATCAAGATAAACAATGTCATCATCCTTAATCAGCTCGGCAGAATATCTGGCGATAGCTTCTTTTTCACTTTTATTTTCATCCTGCCTCTGGGCTACCATCAGATCTCTTGTCATAATCCCTTCTTTTAAGGCCACGGCACCGCCATGTACTTTTTTAATCAGACCTTCGCTGTCCATATCAATCAGATCACGGCGGACAGTCGATTCAGAAGCTCCCAGTTCTTTCATTAAATCATTTATGCTGATGCTTCCCTTCAGGTTTGTAAGTTCCAGAATCTTTCTTTTTCTTTCTTCATTAAGCATTTTTGTCACCTTTTTTTCTATCATTATTATCCTTTTTTATTCATTTTCTGTCAATTTTCTTCATTTTCTTTCATTTAGTGATTGACTTTGACGTTTTTTGACTGTATTATAATGATGTAAACAAAAATAAACGTCAAAATCGTTCAAGAAAGGATGACATATGATTTACACCGTCACACTTAACCCTTCCCTTGACTACATTGCGGAATGCAAAGACTTCACACTGGGTGCCACCAACCGCACCAGCAGTGAAATAATCTATCCCGGCGGCAAGGGTATCAATGTATCAATCGTTCTCTCAAACCTTGGTGACAGAACAACCGCTCTGGGCTTTCTGGCCGGCTTCACTGGTGAACATATCGACTCTCTGATTAAAGATATGGGCATCAGTTCAAGAATGATCAGACTGAATGAGGGCATGTCACGTATCAATCTTAAACTGAAATCAAAAGAAGAAACAGAGCTGAATGGCATGGGACCAAACATCAGTATTATCGATATTGCCCGTCTGTATCAGAAACTGGAGTCGATTACTGAAGATGATATTCTGGTACTGGCAGGTTCTATCCCTCCGTCTGTCAGTGAGGGACTTTATTCTGACATAATGGAAAGACTGAAGGAAAAAAAGATAAAAATCGTGGTGGATGCTACTAAAGATCTGCTGATGAATGTACTTGATAAAAAACCATTCTTAATTAAGCCCAATATTCATGAACTCGGCGAACTGTTCAATGTAAAGCTGGACAGCGCTGATGAGGCTTTGCCCTATGCCCTGAAGCTTAAAGAAATGGGCGCGGTAAATGTCATAATCTCCATGGGCAAAGATGGAGCCATGATGGTTGATGAATACGGAAAAAGTTACACTATGAATTCACCTGAAGGAAAACTGGTAAACTCTGTTGGTGCCGGCGATTCGCTGGTTGCCGGCTTCCTGCATAAGTATCTGGAAACAGGCAATTATGAAGAAGCTTTCCGTTATGGTGTATGTACAGGTTCTGCCAGCGCCTTCTCAAGTGCCCTGGCAACAAAAGAGGAAGTTGAAAAATTATATAGGGAGATTAAATAAAATGAAAATTACTGATCTGTTAAGTATAGATTCCATTGAAATCGGTTCATCATATAAAGATAAAGACGAACTTCTGAAAAATGCCGTTAAACTGATGTGCAGGTCTGGCATCATCAACAACGAAAAAGAATATCTAAACAGCGTACTAAAAAGAGAAAAAGAGAGTACTACTGGCGTTGGGAATGGTATTGCGATTCCTCATGGCCGCTGTAAAGCTGTAGATAAAGCCGGTCTGGCTGCCATTGTACTGAATAAACCAGTTGAATATGAAGCACTTGACAACAAACCAGTTGAACTGCTGTTTCTGATTGCAGCACCAGAAGATAAGGGAAATGTTCATCTGGAAATACTTTCTAAACTGGCTATGATGCTTATGGATCAGGAATTTACGTTCAAACTGAAAAATTCCAGAACTGCCGAAGAATTCATCAGAGTAATTGATGAAGCAGAAGAAAACAAAAATGCTCAGATAAAAGAAGAAATCAAGTCTGATAAACTGATACTGGCTGTTACTGCCTGTCCTACAGGCATAGCCCATACCTATATGGCTGCCGAAGCATTAGAAAAGGCTGCCGCTAAAAAGGGTTTAAGAATCAAAGTTGAAACCAGAGGTTCAGGCGGTGCCAAAAATATTCTGAAGGAATCTGAAATTGAAGAAGCTGAAGGAATTATCGTAGCTGCCGATACCAGGGTGCCAATGGACAGATTTAATGGTCATCAGGTAATTGAATGCCAGGTATCAAAGGGTATTTCTTCACCAGAGGATCTGATTGATGACATTCTGAATCATAAAGGCAAAACATTCAAGTCCAATATTAAGGCTGAGAAAGAAGAAACTGGCGATTCATTAGGACATCAGCTTTATAAACACCTGATGAACGGTGTATCTCATATGCTGCCGTTTGTCGT
>DBOW01000086.1:27915-31715 GCA_002299675.1 Solobacterium sp. UBA636 | reverse complement strand
CCTCAGTGCAGCAGAGCGTGCAAACTTTGGCTGTCTGACTCCCCTGTCCAGTCTCTTAAAAGGACAGATTGGCGGTCTGGCTTTCTCCTTCATGCTGCCGGTACTGGCTGGTTTTATTGCCATGTCGATTGCCGATCGTCCAGGGCTTGCGGTAGGTATTGTGGGTGGCGCTATTGCGGCTAATGGTACCTCTGGTTTCCTTGGTGCACTGGCAGCTGGTTTTATAGCCGGCTATCTGGTTGAACTTATAAAGAAAGTTTCGGATAAAGTAATACCTGCTTCTCTTGATGGTATCAAGCCAGTACTTATCTATCCGCTGTTGGGCATCCTGGGTATTGGTTTAATTATGATCTATGCCATTGAACCGGTAGTAGGTGCCATCAATACTGGGCTTAACAGTTTCCTTAGTTCTTTAAGCGGTGCCAATGTTATTCTTCTTGGTATGCTGGTAGCGGGCATGATGGCAGTTGACATGGGTGGTCCATTCAACAAGGCAGCTTATGTCTTTGGTGTCGCATCGATTGCCTCTGGCAACTACAATATTATGGCCGCTGTCATGATAGGCGGTATGGTTCCTCCATGTGCCATTGCCCTGTCTACCCTGCTGTTTAAAGATAAGTTTACTGAAAGTGAAAGAAAGTCTGGTCCAACCAACTTCATTATGGGCCTGGCCTTTATCACCGAAGGCGCCATACCTTTTGCCGCAGCTGATCCGCTCCACGTAATTCCAGGCTGTGTCATTGGTTCAGCTGTATCGGGTGGTCTATCAATGCTGTTTAACTGTACACTGATGGCTCCTCATGGCGGAATCTTCGTCTTCCCGGTTGTCGGAAATCCTGTGTTATATCTTGTTTCGCTTATTGTCGGTACTGTCGCTGCAGCCATAATTCTTGGTTTAAGCAAAAAGAGAGTCGCATAATATTCCCTCGGGCACTTCGGTGCCCTTTTTCTTATCTATCTTAATATTTAATCATGAAGTAAAATATAGACATGTCTAAAATTATTATCGGCGGTCTGGCCCATGTAGATGCTGGAAAAACTACTCTTTCAGAAGCTCTTCTGTATAAATGCGGAGCTACTTTAAATATGGGCCGGGTAGATAAAGGAAACTCTTTTCTGGATTATGATGTGCAGGAAAGGGAAAGAGGAATAACTATATATAATAAGGAAGCCCGCTTCAAATATAAAGATAAGGAATATATCTATGTTGATACTCCAGGCCATAATGAGTTCTCATCGGAAGCCTATCGTGCCTATAAAATACTTGATCTGGCACTTTTAATAATCTCGGGATCGGAAAGAATCTACAACGATGATATTCTCAAGTTTAACAGTTTGAGGGAACTGAATGTTCCAATCGTTATATTCGTTAATAAAGAAGATAATTTATATGCTTCGAAAGAGGAAATAGTCAAAAACATTCAGAAACATTTCTCTTCTGAATGTGTCTATATAGATGACATAGAAGAACACGTCGCTCTGGAGAGTGAAGAGCTGCTGGAAATGCTTCTAAATGACGGAAGCATAGATGACAGCCATGTAAAAAGAAGTATTATGCTTGGTAACACAGTGCCCGTTCTTTTTGGTTCTGCCCTTAAGGACAGCGGCATTGATGAACTACTGGAATTTTTATATCGTTATATTGATTATCCCAAGTACGAAGACAGCTTCAGGGCCTATCTTTATGCTGTATCTAATGATAATGGTCTTAAACTCTCACATCTTAAAATTCTGGGTGGTACCCTTGAAAACAAGACAGCTTTTGGAAATGAAAAAATCAATGAAATAAGACTCTACAGTGGTCAGAATTTTATACCGGCACAGAGTGTTATGGCTGGAGAACTATGTGCAGTCAGCGGTCTGAACCTTTCAATCGGCACTTATCTGCCCAGCCTGATAAATGAATCTAAAGATGAATCTAAAGCTTTGACATATGAAGTCAGATCAGATCTTGATAATAATGAGCTGTACCGCAGAATCGAGGTGCTGAACTTTGAGCTTCCAGAACTGAATATTCAGCTTGAAGAGAATCATCTTTATATTGACTTAAAGGGTGAACTTCATAAGCAGATTGTCTTTAATCTGCTTAAGGAAAGATTTAAGGTAGAAGTAAGTTTTTCTGATCCTGTAATTCGCTATAAAGAATCAATCAGAGAAAGTTCTATTGGGGTTGGTCATTTTGAGCCTTTAAGGCATTATGCTGAGCTGATTGTTGAAATAAAGCCTTCTGAATCTCTATGTTTCAGGTCACTGGTCAATAATTCGTATACTGGGTCTTTAATTAATTATCTCAACACTCATAAACTTAGAGGTATATTAACCAACAGCGAACTGTGTCGTATGGAAATTACCATCATTGATTTCAGGACACATCTGAAACACACCGAAGGAGGCGATCTGATACAGGCCTTAAGGCGTGCCATTCGTCATGCTCTGACCCGCAATAAGTGTTATGTGCTTGAGCCCTACTATCTGATAAACATTGATGGAGGGGATAATCTCAATACACTTATTAATATACTGAATACTGAACGTTTTACCTATACTGTCAATGAGGACTCCCTGACCTGCAAGATACCTCTGAAGCAGTTTAATCGTTTTATTCTTTATCTGAGAAACAGGCTTAAAGATGAGTTAAGCTACAATGTTATTGAGGAGGTATATGATGAGGCACTTAATGAAGAGGAGATCATCAAGAACCGTGGATATGACTATACAAATGATTTTCACAATCCTGCCGGTTCTGTCTTTACTTATCACGGTGCTGGTCATTATGTGAATGAAGAAGAGGTGATTGATAAGATGCACCTTGATCTGAGCGATTACTTTAAGGATGAAAGCCAGAGTGTTAAGCATATTAATTCTTCAATAAGTGAAAACGAGCTTAACAGGGTGTGGAATTCTTTGTATAAGCCAAAGGAAAGAACTATATATAAACCAAGGACTGTAGCTGAAGAAGTTGAGAGAATTGAAATTAAATATAAACCGATTATTTATCTTATTGATGGTTATAATCTGATGTATTTTCTGGATGAGCTTAAAGACACTGTCAGTTCCAACTTCCTGATGGCCAGAGAGAAAGTGATTGATCTGGTCTGTGATTTTAAGGGCTATGTTAATGCCGATGTCGTTCTGGTTTTTGATGCCTACAGGCAGGAATATTCTAAGCCGCAGATTTCTGATAATGATCTTATTACTGTAGTTTATACCAGGTCTCTGCAGACGGCTGATACATACATCGAGAATGCCGCCAGGGATTTAAGTGATAAATATAAGGTTATCACTGTAACCAATGATCATCTTGAGCAGCTTAGAGTCTTTTCCAACGATTCTTTCAGGCTTTCGTGTGGTGAGTTTATGAAGCGCTATGAAAATATGAAGAAGGCATGTGTTCAGAAAGAACTGCCGAAAAATAAGCCATTAAGTGATTTAAGGAAACTTTTGGAAAATGAATAAACTTGATAAGTATGAAAGTATGAAAGACTATATCTTAGAAAGTCTGGATGAAACTGTTATTAAACTTGAGGAACTTAAAAAAGAAGGAAAGGACAAAACCGCTACCTATCGTCAGCTTACAGCCCGTAAACTGAATCTGCAGAATGTCATTTCCTTCTATAAGATGTTTGATATTATCGATTAAGCTATGAAGACTTTCTTTCAAGTCCGCTCTGTTCTGAGTTTTTGACACGGCTGTTGATCTTGGCTTCAACTCTAAGATCAATTTCTCCCGCTTTAACCAGCGAACGTTTAGTTAGATTTGGTCCTACAAGTTCATATACCAGAACCGAGAAGAGAATTAC
>DBOW01000086.1:437-27824 GCA_002299675.1 Solobacterium sp. UBA636 | reverse complement strand
GGCAGCAGAGTTATGCCCAGATGTTCCTGAATTTCTTTTGAACAGTTTGTGGCTTTGGCGGAAATAAAGGCACCAAAGATTTTACCAAATGATCTTAGGGCAATATAAACAAGGCCGATAATCAGCACCATTGGGTTGGCGATGATTTTTAAGTCCAGTTCAGCACCAGAAAGCACAAAGAACAAGATATTGACTGGTGATGACCAGCGGTCAGTTCTATCCATCAGTTCTTCAGAAGCTTCACAGATATTGCAGAATACAGCACCCAGAATCATACAGGCAAGAAGCAGTGAAAAGCCGCATTTCACTCCTGCGATTTCAAATTCCAGCGAAGCCACACCTACAGTCAGAATGACAAAGGCCACGGCAACTGATAAACGTTTAGAACGGGAATGGAAATAAATTTCCATAGCATTTAAAGCCCAGCCAAGTACGGCACCAAGAATTACGGAAAGCAGTATTTCCAGAATCGGTTCTACCAGTACCGATACTAAAGAAATCGCGCCAGACTCCAGCGCAGTCGCAATTCCGAAGGACAGGGCAAAGACAATAAGACCTACCGCATCATCAATCGCAACTACCATTAAAAGAAGTTTTGTTAATGGTCCTTTAGCTTTATACTGTTTTACAACCATCAGAGTTGCTGCTGGTGCTGTAGCTGCCGNNNNCTGCCGCAATGGCACCCAGTACAATGGCACTCGAAAGTGAAATAAGTTCTGGAAAGGCAAAGTGCAGAACAATAATTCCAGCATCAACAATTAAGGTTGTAATTACAGCCTGCGCAATACCCACAATAATTGCCTGACGGCCCATTACTTTGAGGTCTTTTACTCTAAATTCATTACCAATCAGAAAGGCGATAAAGCCTAAGGCAACCTGGGTGACAATGGCCAGAGCGTTCAAATCTTCCAGCGAATTGAAGCCAATCCCCGGTATGCCGAAAGCACCAATGGCATAAGGCCCAAGCAGAAGTCCCCCGATCAGATAAGAAGTTACAGCCGGAAGGTTAAAGAGTTTCGCAGCTCTTGACATCACCAGGCCAAAAATCAGAGCCAGTGATAAAGATATTAAAATTGTACTCATAAAATTCCCCTACAATATTAAAAGGCTAAAAACTAGCCTTTTTAATTATCTAACTTTTTTTGCATTTTACAAGAGGATATCAGAGATTTGTATCGTTAATTTCTCTTTCAATCTCTGGTACAATCTGCTGTTTACGGGAAAGCAGGTGTTTTATGAATTCTCCTTCTTTATATTTATCCTTGAAGATATTGGCATATTCACCTGCAAAGTAGAGATATGATCCTTCTTTCATAATATCGGTTACCGCTACTGTAAGCAGGTCGATACCTTTTTTCTCTACCAGTCTGTTCATTTCGTATTTCAGTTCATCTTCATCATAACTGTCAATAAATATCTGGCTTATCATTGTCTTCAGGCCCGAGAAATCATAAAGTTTGATATCCTGAACCAGCAGGTTTTCAATACGTTTTTCCGATGTGTGGTTATTGAAGATATCTCTGGCAAAGTCTTTTGTATCCAGATCAGCAATTGCCGAGAGCATCATTGCGGTTTCTCTGTCTTTGACGGTAGTTGTCGGAGACTGGAAATTTAAGGTGTCAGATATAATAGCGCCTAACAACAAACCTGCCATCTCTTTGGTAAAAGGTACCCTGTTCTCTCTGAAAATCATTGCCACAATTGTTGCGGTTGAGCCAACTATTTCGTTTCTGAAGGATACTGGCGCATTGGTCTTAAAATCGTTGATTCGATGGTGGTCAACTACTTCCAGAATTTCTGCCTTTTCTACCGCTTTCACTGATTGAGAGAATTCGTTATGGTCAACCAGAATCAGCTGTTTATTTTTATAGCCCATAATGTGATAACGGGCAATATAACCAATCAGATGCTTTTCATCGTCAATTACCGGATAAGAAAGAAATCTGGTCTTCATCATCTTCTTGGAAACATCTTCAATCAGTGTTTTATGATTGAAACAGACAGGGTCTTTGGTCATTATCAGGGAAACTGAAGGTGCAAAGAAGATATAACGGGAAGTATTCATTGCCCCATGTCCAGAAATCACTATTGGGCAGTGTTTTTCTTTTGCCAGTCCGATTACTTTCTGGTCAATTGATCTGGTCCAGACCACAATCAGCAGCCCGGCACCTTTTTCGATGCATTTTAGCTGTTCAGCTGTATCATCGCCAATAATGACAATTCTTTCCTTGATATCATAATTGGCTGTTGCGTTCGAGGAATAGGTGATAATCGATACCTTACCATTGATTTTGAAGTCATCGTCATCATAAATTATCTGACCATTAATAGCTTTTGCGATATTCTTTGTCGAAGTGTGTTTCAGAAGTTCTATTCCTTCAGCTGTATCACCCAGACCAACATTGAGCAGATTTGATTTGGTGACGTACCCTACCAGCCTGTTTTCTTTATCTACCACACCGACCGACATTTTGTTCAGTTTGCGGGTTTTCTGTATCACATCATAGACAATATCGTCTTCATATACATGGTCGGGTGCATCGATATCAATATCTTTTATGCATCTTCTGGCATCAGTTAATAGCTCAGGTTCTTCGAAATTGAAGCGTTTAAGCAGATATTTTGTCTCTGGATTCAGTTCGCCAAGGCGTACTGCCTTTGCCTTTATGCCCTGTGTTTTTTTATAGAAGGCATAAGCTATGGCCGAGACAATTGAATCACTGTCGGGGTTTTTGTGTCCTGTTACATAAATATAGTCATCCATAAATACTCCTTAATCAAGAATAAATCTGATATCTTCAAGAGAAGCTGATACAACCGATGAATCATCGTTAGAAATCATGCGGTCAATCAGGTCTTTCTTTTTGTTCTGAAGTTCTATTACGCGCTGTTCGATCGAGTCTTCACAGATCAGTTTGATTACTTCAACATTGCGGGTCTGTCCAATTCTGTGGCTTCTGTCACTGGCCTGATTTTCAGCGGAAACATTCCACCATGGGTCAAGATGAATAACTGTATCAGCTCCAGTCAGATTTAATCCGGTACCACCCGCTTTAAGGGAAATAAGGACGATGTTTTCTTCTGACCCATTATTGAAATCTTCACATATTTTCAGTCTGATTTTCGAATCGGTATCACCTGTAATTTTAAAATAAGGTATTTCCAGTCTTTTTTCAATTGCCTCCAGGGCTTTTACAAACTGTGAGAAAATGAGGATTCTGTGTCCTTCTTTCAGATAATCATTTACCAGTTCCATTAAGAGATCAAGTTTGGCAGCTTCGCCATGATAATTTTCCAGAAGCAGTCCAGGATCAACGCAGATCTGTCTGAGCTTTGTCAGGTATGGCAGCATGTCGAAGGCCTTGCCGCCATTTGCGTTCATTGCGTCTTTTGCCTGTTTCTTAAAGGCGTCATAGACTTTTCTTTGAGCCGCAGGCATTTCAGCTGACATAATTCTTTCAAATTTTTCTGGCAGATCTTTTAGAACATTGGCTTTGGTTCGTCTTAAGACAAACGGTGCAATTCTTCTGGCTACTATTTCTACAAATTCCTCAGAGGCATTATATTTGTTTCTGAACTTTTCAAGAGGCTCGAAATATCCAGGCATAATAAAGTCAAATATCGACCAGAGATCAATAATATTGTTTTCTATTGGCGTACCTGTTAAAGCCAGTTTATGGGCAGCTTCTATCTGTTTGACCGATTGAGTTTTAAGGGCATTTACATTTTTGATGTACTGGGCCTCATCGATAACCATCAGGTTCATTGGGCATTTGTATGATTCAATATCGTTTCTTAGTGAATCGTAGGAGGTTATGTAGTTTACCTTCTTTTCAGGATCGATGTGAGAAATGATTTCATCGCGGGCATTTTTATTTCCATAAATCTCAATTGCCTCTTCTTCTGGCGCAAAACGGTTAAATTCGTTCTTCCAGTTGAAAATTAGAGATTTTGGGCAGACAATAAGATTTGGCTTGGGTGTATTGTCTGAGGCAATAAGAGTAATTATTTCCAGTGTTTTTCCAAGGCCCATATCATCAGCCAGAATGCCGCCTACATTATATTTGCATAGATTTTTTAACCATCTGTAGCCTTCAACCTGGTAGTCGCGAAGTTCAGCCTTAATATCAGGTAGCGGTGTTTTGTCTTTCTTGAAACCAGTGATGTCGTTGACCATGTTTTTTAGATAATCATCTACCGTGCAGTTTTCTTCGTGGGCCAGTGCCTTTAAACCCTGTACCATATTTATTCTGTTTTCATCTTTGAGTTTTTTTACATTAAGGCCCATATCTTCAACCGTGTCAAAGAACTCTCTGGATTTTTCATCGGAGAAGTCGATTATACGATCATCTTTTAAAAGAACATACTTTTTCTTACGTTTATAAGCCTTGATGATTTCTTCCAGTTCTGAATTTGTAAACTGTGATTCGTCAAGGAAGGCTGACATGAGATTGTTGTTGTAGGAAATGCGAATCTGACCTGGACGGAAGGCAATCAGCTGTTTATTCTTGATGGATTCTGAAAGATAAACGTTGCAGCAGCGTTTAATATCTTTGAAATCCATATTAAAGAATGTAAGAATCTGTTCGTCGTCAGCAAGTACGCTGTTCTTGAAGCCATAACTTTGAAGTATATTCTGATAGTCTTCATATTTTCGTCTGTCGTTGGTTTTGACTATCTGGCTTTCGTTTACTTCTTTATCATTTATTCGGTATTTGGTTGCGACCAGAACCTTCTTGTTGTCATAATCAAAGTAGGCATCAATATCCAGCAGATTCAGTTTAAAATCATCTTTAAGTTTATCGGCTACTTCAATAGAACCAGAAAAACGGGCGTATATTTTGTCTTTGAATTCTTCTTTAACGCTCTCTATGCATAAATTATTGTTTTCTTTTGAGAACATTACCAGCTGTCTGTTTTCTTTATCAGTTTCACAGATATCTATAACTCTGTCTGTTTTATTCAGGATAAGAATATTGTCCTGCATATCGAGAAGTGTATAATTGCCGTCAATCAGTTTGAAATTAAGGTTATAATTCTCGTCAATTGAAATATTTGGGTTTATCTTCTTTAATCTGACAAGATATTCGACGTCATCGACTGTTACTGTTTCACCGGCAAGAAGATTGATAATTTTTTCAAAGAGATGTTTATTGATGGTCATTTCACGACCACTATCATAGTAGTTAACAGGTGTGGTGTCCATGAGTATGCCAATAACTGCTGCATCTTTATTTTCCAGATTTTCCAGGGAATGAGTCAGTTCCAGATTCTTGCCATAGCGCACAGTTCTATTTTCCAGAAAAGCATGCAGGAAACCGTGAGCGTCTTTAACGACGTATTTCTTATCAATTCCTATTTTGAAGCATAAGAATATGTCGTCTCTGTCTATATTAAATATGTATTCAACTGAGGCTTTTCGCCCATCACGCAACGAGATACTCCTGGTGTTGAACGCATCATCAAAGTCATTTATTTTTTCCCTGAGCTTTTTGAGTTTTTTCTCCTGTATCGCCTTTTGTGCATCATCAAAAAGTTCCTGTCTAAATCTTTCAATTTTATCCTTTTCAAGCTGGTCAGCATAATAGATGAAACCTTCAACCACTTCTGAGCGGTATTCGCCATCGATATGGTTTTCTATGCAGAGTATCTCACCTGTATCATATTTAGTTACCTTAAGTACCATATTTCCTGTAGCATCCAGCAACTGGTAATTCATATAGAAACCTATACCATCTTTCTGGTTATTATCCTCATAAGTGTTACCTGAGAGGCCAAGATGAAAATATCTGAACAGAAAGTTGTCCATCCTGTCAAAGAAAGTACGATTTCCTGGCATATAAGCTGTATTGTAGTAGCCATATCTCCAGGAGAGAGACTGATTATTCAAAAGGTAAGATGCCAGATAGTTACTGTCAGGCATACGTTTCAGTATTTTATTTATGTCACTTTTAAAATAGTCTATAACCCCGTATTTTTTAATTAAACATAAGCCTTCGTAAATAAAGGTATAGTTTTTGGAAGTCTTAAGACAGGCTAAAAATTCTGATACCTCTGATCTGTCTTTAAACTTAATATTAGTTGCGTATTTCTCTTTTTCTTCTGCACTTAGGGACTGGTATTCTTTAAAACTTATGTAAAGAAACAGTGCCTGGTTGTCCATCAGTTTTTTCTTTTTATCTATGGAAAGATAATTAAAGAATCTTGTTACCGTTGAGCCTTCGTTGTAGTCTCTGGCAAGTTCATCATAAATTTCTTCGATATCTTTATCAATTTCTGTATTTTCAGCTATATAGCGGATAATGTCATCATATTTTGGACTGATATAGTTTTCTAAAGTGCTGCGCAACATGGTTTTTAAGTCTGCACCATTGACAAAATTGTATATGTAACTTTCTTCTGTTTCCAGAAATTCGTAGTTACTAATATTCTCTACGATTTCTTTGCACTGTTCAATGTTGTCATTGCACAGGTGATGTTTATAATCGGCGTTTATTATTTTATTATAATTAGAATTATTCAGAACTATACATTCAATAAGGGACGCTTTTTCAGAGCTGGGCATCTGACGCTGTTTAATGTAATCCAGGAAGTTCAGAATATATTCTCTATCTTCACTTTTTAAAGCTTCATTAATTTTCAGACAGTCGGAAAGTCTGAAGTTCTTATCGAAAAGACAGCTCAGTGGTTCAGGGTTTTTGCTGAGCAGTTTATCTTTTAAACCGTCAAGTTTGTCATATATTTTCACTGTTTCATCAAGGTTTGAAAAAATTGACTGGCATGCATACAGAAGAGCCTTAATATGAATGCATGGACGCTTACCATTGCAGGAACATCTGGCATTTATTGTACCGTTTGGCTGCATAGCTATGGTAGGACGCTGAATATAGCCATCTCTTACTTCGCCAGAAATACCGTTACGGGCAAAACTGATATTGTTTACTTTAAATTTTGAAACTTCATAATAGTATACAGCATTGTTTTTGATGTAGTCGACAATTTCTTTTTTAATTTCACTTAAACTTAAAGGTGAAACCTCTTGAACTTGTCCGGTTTCAAAAGCAGTCTGGACCTTGGTCTGTGCCGCATTAATCACTACACCAAAACCCAGATTGTAATCGTAAACATAAGTACCCCTTCTAAACATTATTTTATTTCCTTTCGATTTGTCAGAGCCTGTATAAGAGTCAAATCATCCGCGTAATCAAGGCTTGAACCCATAGGTAAGCCAGATGCCAGTCTTGTTACTTTGACTCCTTTTGTTTCCAGCAGTTTAGATATGTACAGGGAGGTCATTTCACCATCCATGGTAGAACTGAGTGCAATAATAATTTCCTGTACTGAATCAGCCCTGTTTAAAAGTTTATCGAATTTTATATCTTCCGGAAATACGCCTTTTGACGAGGAAATAAGAGAACCCAGTACATGATATAAGCCTCTATAGCTGCCTGTCTTTTCGATGGCTACCGCATCCTGGCTGGTTTCTACTATCATTATTTTTGAATGGTCTCTTGTTTCATCTTTACAGAATAAGCATTCTTCTTCATCACTTAAAAAACCACAGACAGAGCACTGCCTTATACTGGAGAGCCCCTCTATCGCCCTGGAAAATTCGTCAAGTTCTTCTTTAGACATTTTCAGTAGTCTAAAAGCATATCTTAAGGCTGTCTTGTGACCTACTCCTGGCAGTTTTTCGAGTTCTTCAATAGTCTTATTAAAAGCTTCTGGATACATTTATTCCACCCTTACATCACCGAAAAGTTCTCTTAATTTTTCTTCAGTAGTGATTGTCTTTCTTAGTTCGTATTTATGTATTTCAGGTATATCTTTCTTGTCTTCTTCGCTTAAGTTTTTATAGCGTTTGATCAGTTCGATTCTGTTTTCATCTGCTACACCATAAATCATTTTATCGATTCCAAACTCATTATTAATGAAATTATATAAATCTTCATTCATCAGGGGATCGTTAATCATATTTATCTTGGATAATGGACCCAGAACGATAATAGCATCTTTCGAAGACGCAAAGAATTCGGTTCCATCGAGCAGTTCAAAGTATTTGCGTTTCTCGCTGTCATATTTGTAAAGTTCCAGACGATTGAAAATCAGCGTATCAGCAACTTTGTAGTTTTTGTTGGCTGTATAGAGTATTTTTGCCAGGAATGTAATATAGTCGTCTCTATTCTGTCTAATCTGAGGTTTTGGTTCCTCAATATTCTTTTCTGTTGTTTTTTCTGCCACATGTTCTTCCTGAATAACAGAATTGATTGTTCTGTGTTCAGTCATCTTTAAAAAACTCAGCTCCAGAGAATTGATTAAGCTTCCGCTATTATATTCCAGACTCTGCTGCAGTATATTTATATCCTTAATTAATGAATTGATATCATAGTAATTTTTTAGTTTAGAGGCATATATACCATTAATTGTCTTTAATAGTCTATCACTTCCTGAATCAATATACAGAACGGTTTCCTTCAATATCTCCAGCAGATCTATAATCAAATGTTTAATATCTATTCCAGATTCATACATCTTTCTGAGTTTAATGATAACTTCCTCAATATTTCCTGTCTTGAGATTAATAAGCATATTAATCTTTTCATCAACAGTAGTAAGTCCAAATATCTTCTGAACGTCCTCCAGGAATATACCTTCATCATTATAACTTAGTATCTGATCAAGAAGACTCAAAGCATCTCTCATTCCACCATCCGAAAGTGAAGCTACTACATCGAGTGCTTCATCTTCATAAGATAAATCTTCGCTGTTAAGAACAGTCTTCATTCGTTTAACCAGATCTATTCTGGTAATTTTTGAAAAATTGTAACGCTGGCAGCGACTTAAAATTGTAGGAATTATTTTCTGTGGATCAGTCGTCGCCAGTATAAAAATTACATGAGCTGGTGGCTCTTCCAGTGTCTTAAGTAACGCATTAAAAGCGCTTGCCGAAAGCATATGAACTTCATCTATAATGTAAACTTTATACCGCCCAACAATTGGCGCAAAAGAAACCTCATCGAGTAATCTCCTGATATCATCTACGGAGTTATTGGATGCTGCATCCATTTCAATTATATCTGGATCGTTCTCTGTGGACGCAATGCATGGTGCGCATTCGCCACAAGGTTCTTCTTTGAAATTCTCACAGTTAATTGCCCTGGCAAAGATTTTTGCAACCGTTGTTTTACCTGTTCCTCTTGGTCCGGCAAAAAGGTATGCATGGGCAATTCTTCCTGTTTTAATAGCGTTTTTTAAGGTTTTAACAATATAGTCCTGTCCAACTACATCATTAAACTGTTTTGGGCGATAAGTTCTATATAATACTTGATATGACATATATATAATTATACCAAAGCTATTAAGCTTAGGCTTTAAAAAAGAGGTCCTTAGACCTCTTAATGTTCATTAATACTTTGTAAGCTCTGATGCAGCATCTTCATCAATAATAACAGTTACATCTGGGTGTTTCTGTAAAATTGATGCAGGGCAATCAGTTGTGATAGGACCTTCCAGCATTCCCTTGATTGCAGCAGCTTTGTTCTTGCCGTTGGCAACCATCAGAATCTTCTTGGCTGCCATGATTGTCTTAGGACCCATAGTTATTGCGTGAGTTGGCACTTCTTCATTTAAATCTTTGAAGAAACGATAGTTGTCAACTCTTGTTGATTCGGCAAGTGTTGCGATATGAGTTCCCTCATCAAATGGTGTGCCTGGCTCAGAGAAACCAATATGGCCATCAGAACCAATACCTAACAGCTGAATATCGACATGTGCAGCCAATGCGGCCTCGTCATATGACTTGCAGTTAGCTTCGACATCACCTAAGCCACTTGGCACATGTACGTTTTCGTCTTTAATATCAATATGATTGAACAGATTAACATGCATGAATGTCCAGTAAGACTCTCTGTGATCTCTTGGTAAACCAACATACTCATCAAGATTGAAAGTGGTAACATCAGCATAGCTTGTACCATTTTCTTTGTGGTCCTTAATCATCTCTTTGTAAAGACCGACAGGTGAAGAACCTGTAGCCAGACCAAGAACTGCACCTGGTTTAACTTCCGCACGCATTACCTTGAAGGCTTCTTTATTGAGCTCATCCTGGCTTTTGACTTTGATAACTTTAAACATTTTAATCCTCCTTATTTTTTATGTTTTTCCTTTATTTCTTCATCCAGCTGCTGCAGATGCTCCTCAGAGAGCTTTTTATATTTTTTGGCGTTTGCAGCATCGCCCTTATTGGCATACATTAAGGATATTAAATACTCATGAACACCTGCTTTGCTTGGTTCCATATATTCTATTTCGTTAAGCATATCCTCAAGGAATTTATAACCTTTTTCTACATATATATTATAAGACCTGTCGAACTCTCTTTTAAAGCGGTCGTTCTTAAGTTCTTTAATTTTCTCGTACCATTTCGTGCACATTACTGTATCGCCTATAGATAAGTAGTAATTAAAGGCCTGCCCATAGACTTTCTCTGCGTTTTTTTCTGACAGCTTCTGTTTTGAAAGATTATCAAGATAATGTGCTACATCTTTTTTGTTATTGCGCATTATAGCTTCTTCAAGACGCATAGAATCAATCCACATCATAGAATACAGAAACTGTGTAAGTTTACTGTTTGTTAGATTTAAAAAAGCGTTGTGATCATTCATCTGCATAGCTATAAGCATTTTCTTATATATTGATTTTTTCAGATAGGAAATTATTGTAGCAATAGCGATTCCAATAACTACAACTGTCGCAATTATTAAGTACTTGTCTTTCATGTAAACCTCTTATAAATATAATGCGTGGCGCCAGGCCACGCATTATGGTTTCGGGAAAAAAGAGCTTGTTTAGCTTTTAAGCTTTTAAGCGTGCCAAGGAACTGGTACTAAAGCAGTGTAATCACCAGCCCAGATACCGAAGATACAGCCAACGATACCGATTACTAATAATAAACCGATACACTTAGTTGGAGTCCAGCCCTTCTTCTTGATTAAGAAGTAGCACATTAATGTTAATGCCAGAGGAATTAATGCTGGTAAGATACCGTTTAATAAGCTCTGGATATCGATTACAGATTCACCATTTGGAATTACCATACCTAATGATGTAGCACCATAGTTACAAGTTAATGCACCTACTACGAATACACCAAGCATAGAAGCAGCATGTGTGAATTCAGTAGCGTTCTTAGTTAATGCAACAACAGCCTGAGTACCTAAGTTGTAAGACCAGTGCATTAAGAAGAAACGTAAAGCCATCTGAGCACCAAAGATTACTACGAAGTAAATGATTGGTCCAATAATGCTTCCTGCGATTGCTAAGTTAGCAGTAATACCAGCAGTAATTGGTACTAATGTGAACCAGAATAATGCATCACCGATACCACCAAGAGGACCAGCACATGATACTCTTACGGCACGGATAGTGTTAATATCAGCCTTAGTCTGCTCTAATGAAAGAACGATACCTGCAACTAATGTTACCAGGAATGGGTGAGTGTTGAAGAACTCAAGGTTATGACCCATAGAAGCAGCTAAGTCTTCTTTATTTGTATGGATTTTCTCAAGACCAGGAAGAATAGTGTATTCCCAACCTGCAGCCTGCATTCTTTCATAGTTGAAAGAAGCCTGAAGCATTAATGATCTCCATACCATCTTATTTAATGTTGCTTTGTCTAAAGCAGCAGCTGGAGTTTGATCCTTATAAACAGTTGCATTAGATGCCATCTGAACTTCCTCCTGTATTCTTTAACTTGATGTTAGTGTTGAAGTCGTACATAGCGATAGCAACACCAATGAATGCTACTAACATTAATGTAGCTCCTGCAGTTGCAGAAATGTTACCTAAGATAGCGGCAGCTGCAAAGCCGGCTAGGTAGATGCCCCACATGTCGTTAGCGAGCATGATCTTCAGCAGTACAGCGAAACCGACGTAGCGCATCATACCGCCGGCAGCACCTAAGCCGCCCATCAGCCAGCTAGCCTTTGTAGCTAATGTCTGAAGAGGAGTAGATAATGCAACACCACCTACGTAAGCGATTACTGCGATTAATGCAAATAATCCACCTAATAAGCAGCAAGAGATAACGTTAACCTTAGTAATTCCAGCAGGGTTAGCTTCTTCAGCAGCTTTATCAGCTGAAGCCATTAAACCAGACATAACTGTAAATACTAATGTTACGATATACTGACCCATCATAGAGAATACTACAGCAGCACCAAGTGCAGCGTCAGTATCCATACCAGCCTTAACAGCGAAGATCATAGATACAATTGCACCTAATACAGCATTTGGAGGCTGAGCACCACCAACAGGCATGTTACCGATCATCATAAGTTCATATGTACCGCCGATAACTAAGCCAGTCTTTACATCGCCAAGGATTAAACCAATGATAGGACAAGCTACCATAGGACGATATAAAGTTTCAGTTAAAGAGAACTGGTCAATTGCAAAAATGAAAGTTACAACTGCCAATAATACGATCTGAATTACATTCATTATATAATTCCCTGATTATCCTTTCTTATAAGTATTATTTGTATAATTTGTTTAAGTCTTCTACTTCAGTTGTTGGAACTCTCTGAATGAAAAGTTCAACACCTAATTCCTGAAGACGTTTGAAAGTATTAACATCGTCATCATCTACTGCAACAGAAGTGGCTACCTGACGTTTGCCATCTGCCATATGCATGTTGCCAATGTTAACTCTCTTAATTGGAACGCCACCTTCAACAAGTCTTAGAACATCCTGAGGAGTTTCACAGATAATGAAAATCTTCTGAGCTTCTGAAGCCTTGCCGATGATTGCACATGTTTTTTCAATACTGAAAAAACGAGTCTGAGCCTGCGCTGGGCAAGCCATTGCCATCAAGCCCTGACGCATAGAATCTGCTGCAACTGCATCATTTGCACACAGTAACAGATTAGCGCCAATTGAGCTAGTCCACTGAGTCGCAACCTGTCCATGGATAAGACGGTTGTCGATACGTGTTAATAAGATATTAGGCATATGTATTCCCTCTTCTTTCCCGGCGAAACAGATTTTCGCCTATAACTATATTCTACAGAGTAAACGGTTTCATTTATTTACATTTTTCGTTTTTTGCTTTGCACTTTTTAACATAATTAAACTTTAAAAAAGCCAAAATGGTATAAATAACTTCATTTTCTTTTACTTTTTTACCATTTTTGGAGCTTTTTCAACTAAAAAATACAAAAATGCTAGTAAAATTAAAAACAAGAGGTCATTTAAATGATATTCAACAAAACTACTAACATGGATTTCCAGTCCTTCGGGGAAGTATACAGTGAAAAAACTAAGAAGAACTCAAAATCCAAAGGAAGAAATTATCTCGAAATCAATAATAGAAGCGTCGACTATCTCTACAAATCCAATGGAAATATGTATTTTAAAGTTAAAGAAGGTATTGCCATTGTGCTATGTACTTTTGATTTAACCAAGAAGCCTACGTCATTTGTTATCCACAGAGTCGTACACCTTTTACCGGGAGTCTACTACAATTTTATCTGCGTATCAGATAATGCCGTAATAGAACTTTCGGAAGATATGGCTAATCTACGTAAATATCCAATACCGGAATTTGCCTACAGGCCGCTTATACCTACTATCTCTGTAAAGTCAATACTTGGAGAATACTATCTTGTCAGAGGCCCAAAATATAACTTTCCAGGCGAAACTCACAGTTTCTGGGAAATAACTTATATCGATGATGGCGAACTCATAACCGAAGTTGCGGGTGTTGACTACGTTCTTAAGTCACATAATCTGCTTTTTTACGCCCCCGGTCAGCCACATTCGCAAAGAACAGAAAATACTTGTTCATACCTGACGATTATTTTTGATATGGTGATACCGGAAAATGATGCAGCTATTCTCAAAAACAAAATTTTTGACATAGATCAGAAGGAAATTGATATCCTTTCAAACTTTATAAGAGCCAGTTCCGACATTTTTGAATATCAGAACGATATCCTGATTACTTCCATTCAACAGCTGGTTGTTACAATTCTTTCAAAACACAAATCCGTTAAGAAGCCCGCTTTGAATACCTCAATGCAGCAAAGATATCAGAATGAACTGCTTAGTGAAATAGCTCTTTATATACAGGAAAATATTTACTCCCCAATTTCGGTTGAGGATATATGTTATAAATTCGCTATGTCGCGTTCATCAATACAGACTCTATTCAAAGTCAACCTTGATGTAACTCCTAAGCAGTACATATCTGATTTGAAGTTCTCAAAAGCTAAACAGATGATTAAGAACTCCACTTACTCTATATCGGAGATTTCTCGCATGTGCGGATTCTCCTCAATACATTACTTCTCCAGAAAGTTTAAGGAGAAGTACGGCGTAACCCCAACATCGTACGCTAAATCTATCGTACAGTAACAGTCTAACGGTTTCGAAACGGGTCAAAAGACGTCAGATAAATATGGGAAATAACAATGTCTCCCTATTCGAAACGGTTTTCTGTGGTTACCATATTCAGGCAGAGCCTTTTTGCACAAAAGACGGCTGCCTTTTTTAAACGACATGTGGGGCCTGTGCCGTCTTTTGGGAAAAAAGACTTCCTGCTTCATTGACCACTACCATCCTTGATGGTTTTACATGATCTTCACAGGCGTAAATTCGGATGACACCCACCCTATTTGTTTTTTTACTTGTTTTAAATCGAAACTAAGATTACTTGTATTGGCTGCCCAGTCAGTCATTCAGCCAGAGCTGGATGTATGCTTGGCCAGAATCTGGCTGAGGTATATAAGTAAATAATATATCTTATCAATGGCGGTCTTATGCCGCGAAAGTCGCTTGAAAGCTGGGTTATCTCCCTGCTAGAATTGTGTGCCGCATGAAGCCAGTATGTGCTTGGCTTTCGAAGCGTCTTTAGAGGGTGCAGGGAGAAGGGTCCTGGCTGTCAAGCGGATCGTGGAATAACAGAGCCATTTGATAAGCTTGTAATTCAAACTATATACCCGGTTAATTACATTTACCATCATTAGAGAAATAGCCAGTCCAGTTTTATCGAAATCTACACGCTTAACATTTGTCTGCCCTTATTTCGTATGTTCATCGCGGCATTGAGATCTCTGTCTATTGCCTTGTGACATTTCGGGCAATAAAAGACACGCTGGTCCAATGTAATATCATTGCGGGTGCCGCATTTTGAACATAACTGGCTCGATGGGAAGTACTTTGGCACTTTAACCAGAGTTTTTCCTGCGTCATCGAGCTTATAAGCCATATACTGAGTAAACTGATAATAACCATTTTCGTAAGTTGATTTTGCGAATCTTATTTTCTGCTTCCTCTTTGATATATCCTTCATCGACATATCTTCTATGCATACAGCATCATTTTCATTAACCACTCTACGTGAGAGTTTATGCAGAAAGTCATCTCTCTGATTGGCTACCTTCTCACAGCACTTTGCATATTTTCTTTCCTGCTTAATATAATTCTTTGATTTAACCTCTCCTTTCCTGGCACCCATTCGCCTTGTTAGACGCCGGTGCTCCCTTCGCAGCTTTTTCACTGCTTCCTTGTTGAAATCCCTGCCCTTCGCAATTCTTCCGTTACTGTCCATAAAAAGACCTTTTGCCTTATAATCAAGGCCGATGATTTTCCTGGGAACAACACGTTTTACATTTCTATCAACAATATAGTTCACAGAAGCAAAATATTCTCCAGACCCGTGCCGTTTTACAGTAACTGAATAAATGCCATTATTCTCTTTGCCGAACCAGCCACGGGCTTTGACTTTACCAACAACAGGCAAATGGATATATCCGTCTTCAATCATTACCGATTCGTTTTTATTTATAGTGCGATAAGATCTTCTGGGATTTTTCCACGACTTGAATTTCGGCTTGCCATCTCCCTTCATATACTTTCTAAACGAATTCTCAAGGTCATAATATATATTCACAAAAGCCATCTCATCAACCTCATCATATCCGGTACATTCATCCATATGTTCAGTATAGTTAATGTTGATATTCTTTTTATACTTCTCATACAGTTCCAGTTTATGTTCCAGCGTTTTGTTCCACAGCTGGCGGCAGCATTCAAAAGTTTTCTCAATGATCTGAACCTGTTCGTCATTTGGATATAACCGATATTTTACCCCTCTGTAAACCTTCACAATTTTTTCCTCCCTATTATTGTTATTGCCAAAAAAATTGAAAATTCCTCACCTAAATTGCAGAAATTTCAACTTTTTTGCGATTTCTATGAAAAAACATGTCAAAATAGCCTGTTTTCTATCTGTTTTGAAGTTAAAACATAAAAAGGGCCCAGCTAAAGGGAGAATAGCTGAGCCAACAATTTTGTGCATTTATTGGTGATAAGCAGACCTATTAGATTCCATCATCGCCATCTGCAGGTCCATTATTGATAACTGGCATTTCAAACATCTGAACGCCGTCTTTGCCTACAGAAATAGCACTTGATACTAACATTTCCAGATCGTCAATCATGGTTCTAGCCATAGAAATTTCACATAGCATAGAAAGATTAGTACCAGCTAATACTCTGACCTTATCGTTACCGGCAGAAATTAGAGCTGCTGTCTTAAAAGGAGAACCTCCAGCCAGATCAGAGAAAACTATTATTCCTGAGCAGTCCTTTAAAGTCTCGAATGCGGCCTTTAAATCTGCTTCAAGCTTCTCTGTGCCATTGCCATCAAAATCTACTGCTACATAGTTTGGCTGAGGTCCAGCAATCAGATCAACTGAGCTGGTTAAGCCAGTTGCAAAATGTCCGTGTCCGGTTACGATTAATCCTACCATTTGTGTACTCCTTGTTATTAAAATAAATTACTTAAATTACTTTGAATATGGGTAAATTATAACACCCTTTACAACTCTATTGACAGTTCCTGATGGACATGGTGTATCAGGTTTAACACCCATCTTGATTGACTTCAAAACAGCGATAATCTGAGCAACGTTGATGTATTCCAATCCTAAGAATACATTGTTGTATCTGTTCTTATTGTCGAAACTGATAAAGTAATCAGCTAACTTAGCTACCTCTGGATCATCATAAGAAGAAACTACCAGCAGCTTATTTCCATTTCTCTCTGGTGACATTTCCTTAACGATATCAACGTCATACTGTCTTGTATATGGATCATCTGACAGATAAATAATATCGAAAGATCCAGGACAGATAACTGACTTAGGACCATGTCTGAAGCCCATAGTAGTATCAAATGTTGTCATAACTGCACCAGCAGTCAGTTCACAGCACTTTAATGCTGATTCCTGTGAAACGCCCTTTAAGCAGTTAGAGCCAAGGTAAACGATTCTGTCAAAATCAAATTCATCAACAATCTTCTCAAGCTTCTCAAATGATTCAGCATGGAACTTAGCAGTATTAGCAGCAATTTCCTTGATAGTTGGTTCAATTTCATCTAATTCGTCAATTAAGAATGAAAGAACTGTTGCCAGATACATATTTGAATATGAAGAAGTCATTGCGAATGACTGGTCATGAGTTTCAGGAGTCAGGTTGATTGCGTAGCAGTTATCCTTGCCTTCTGCGAACTTTGAAAGAGCACCCTCATGGTTACAAGTAACAAACAGGTGATAAATATTCTCGCATACTGTATTTGCACACTCAACTGCAGCTACAGACTCAGGAGAGTTACCAGATCTGCCAAAAGATATTAATAATGTTGGCTTAGTTCTTGATAAATAATCTTCAGGGCAGGCAACGATATCAGTTGTACCGTATGACTTTACCTTGAATTTATTTAATGGTGCAAGATAAGGGAAAATTGAATTACCAACAAATTCAGAAGTACCGGCACCAGTTAAAATAATGTCGTAATCATCATTAGTAATTACCTTATCAATCAGGGCTTTAATCTCATTCTTTTCGTTCTTTACCTGCTGGAATGTCTTAAGCCATGTTTCAGGTTGCTGAAAGATTTCCTTAGTAGTCCAATAGGCACCAAGTTCTTTCCAAGTTTCTTCAGTCTTATTGAAAACCATGTTCAAATATCTCCTTTATTTACTTCTTTATTCTAACAAATTAGTGATACATATAAATTCTCATACTAAAAAGTACAAATTTCATTTTAATAAATATAATCAAAACAAAATCGCATATAATAGATATCAAGGGAGCATATTATGGAAAACAAATTCAAAACAAAAGAACTGGAAGGAATAAACATCTACCGAGATAGAAAGAATCAGAAAGTATATCTCGATCCAATAACAAAAAACGGCTACGTTATTACGCCAGAAAAAGAGAAAACTTTTAAAACATACTCGAATGTTGTGCTCTTTGCGGTGTTATCGGCAATCTTTGCAAACATGATTTTTGAGTTCAAATGGTATATCTGCATCATCATTGGTATTGCGGTATTCGCTTTCTTAGAATGGCGATTCAGGAAATTCTTAGACAACTGTACAATGTACAAAGGCTTTAAGCCCGACAAAAAGAATAAGCCTGAAGCTTATGATGCACCTGCCAGTCTTATAACTATCAAGTCTATTCTTTATATTGTACTGGGTATCCTGTTTATCATAACTGTTGTGCTTAACTATAAACAGGGTGACAGGCTTTTAAACGGTGTCTGTATCTGCTGTGCCTTTGGCTGTCTGTTTATAGGCGTCAGATATATCCTTGTACTTGTATCCAGAAAGAAAAACAGCTGATGATCAGGGCTTTAATATTCGATCTGGACAATACTCTAATTGACAGACAAAGAGCATTTTCAGAAATGCTGGAAAGAGAATTCTCTAAAGTAACAGCTGACAAAAACCTTATCAGCTGTATGGTGAAAGATATTATCCTCTGGGATAAAAACGGAGAAGTATCAAGAGACATAACTTTCCAGATGTGGAAGGACAAATATAAATTTAATAATCCCACTCCAGAAGAACTGTCAGCTTCGTGGTCAAACGAATCAGGCAAGGTTGCCTATCTTTACCCCGACGTCAGGGAAACTCTTACTAAGCTAAAAGAAAAATATAAGCTGGCAGTTCTTTCCAATGGAAACAAAATATCACAAAGAAGAAAGATGGAAACCATCAATATCTATGACCTCCTGGACTATTCCCTGGTCTCAGGAGAATTTCATGTAAACAAGCCAGATCCCGAAATCTATCATTATGTCTGTGGACAGCTTAATTTAAAGCCTGAGGAATGTGCCTACATTGGCGACAACTACCGCATTGATATTGAAGGATCAAGGAATGCCGGACTATATCCAGTTTATGTTTCAAGAAATGGTGATGTTCATGATGATGTAACTACCATTTCAAATATCGGCGAACTTCTAAATATATTCTAATGGCCACCCTATGGTGACCATTTTTATTCTTCTTTTCTTCGGCAGATGAAAACCACCACAAAAGATACAAGCATAAACAAAAAAGGGATAAACATAGCTTCATAATCATTAATCATCAGATCATATAAACATAGACAGAGATTAATAGAACCCAGCACGGTAAAAATAAAATTAATTATTATTAACATCCCAGCAACCCGTACCAAATAAATACTTCCAAAAATTATTAAGCATATTTATCCCACTTCCTCAGGAACATTCTATCATCCTTCAGGCAATAAAAATTTCGGTCTTTTTAAAACATTTTACGATTCATGAAATTAATGCTTATACAGATTCCTGATAAGCGCTATAAGTCTTCTTAACGCTATGTCGCTTTGAATCATTCTATAGGGAAGTCCTGCAGCATTTATGTCGAAACACAGTTCGCAATTGCGTGTATTAAAATTATTATTGCTGAAATATATTACATCTTTTATCTGCCGAATGTAATTTATCAGATAAGATGTTACTTTTTTGTCATCATCAATATCAAAAACCACCAGACAGACATTTTCGTTATCTAAACAGCGCTTTAGTTCATCTTCCTGGTCAATTGGGCTAATATAATTTATACAGCTTTTTCCGATTCTTAGAAGTTCCATCTCCAGAAAACTGGCCATTTGAGGCCTGATACCACCCACAAAAACTATTTTAATGGCATTAAGCAGCATTGCAGCGGCTTTAAGATATTTTTCCTGACTATTAGCCTTTTGCAGCGCTTCGAAAATCTGTTCCTCACTTTTCTCTAACTGTTCAAAAAGATCATCAGTCGAAGTGTATTCTTTCTTGTCCTCAATTACCCGATAAGAATATTCGTTCTTAATATTCCTGAGATCTCCTGTCAGCGACTTAAAATTATTATAGCCAAGTTTTCTGACAAACGCAGAAATTGAAGCCATTGATACATTGGCTCTCTGTGCAACATTTTTAATGTTTATATCCTCATCAGAAAATACCATATCCAGAACAGCTTCTGATATATTCGATTCTATGCTTCCTTTTTTGTTATAAGTTTTCAGATACAGCAAATTGTAAAACAGCTTCATCTTATCCCATCCCCTGAACGTCAATAAAACCATTATAGCTATAAATTAGTATTTAAACAAACAAAGAGTCAGCCTATTCTATATCCATTAAATACTTATTTACAGACTTTGCGCATTCAAGTCCCGAAGCCATGGCCTTGACTACCAGAGACTGGCCACTGGCCATGTCGCCACAGACGAACAGTTTATCTTTTATCTGATAATTATTATTTACAGCTTTTCCTCTTTCGCTCACCAGACCAAATGCTTTTTTAATGTCATCATTAAAATCTACAAAGCCGGCCGCAATAAACAGTAAATCGCAGTTTAGTCTTTTAATACTTTTTTCATCTTTGACAAATCTGCCGTTTTCTCTGAATACTTTAACCGTCTCAATAGCCTGAAGTTTATTGTTTTCATCCGTAATAATCCTGTTGACGGTTGTATTGTAGATTCTTGGATCCTTTCCGAATATTTCTATTGATTCTTCCTGGCCATAATCTGTCTTCTTTACCAGAGGCCATAGTGGCCATGGATTATCTGCAGTTCTGCTAAGTGGAGGTTCGCTCATCATTTCAAGCTGTATCACAGATTTGCAGCCCATTCTGATACAGGTTCCCACGCAGTCATTTCCTGTATCACCACCACCAACTATGACAACATTTTTGTCCTTTGCGTTTATTTCATAGGGAATACTGTTCTTGATGCTTCTGGTAGTTTTGGTTAAGAAATCTACCGCAAAATAGATACCTGCTGCATCTTCGTTTTCTACTCCAAGGCTTCTTGGAACCTGACTTCCACAAGCCAGAACTACTCCATCATATTTTTTGAGCAGTTCATCACCTTTTTCTTTGGAATCAATGTTTGTGCTGCAGATAAAATTAATACCTTCTTGTTTTAATATATCTATCCTTCTTTTAATAACTGGTTTTTCCAGTTTCATATTGGGAATGCCATACATTAAAAGCCCGCCAAAGTCATCTTCTTTTTCGATTACTGTTACTTCAAACCCCTTTATATTAAGTTCACTTGCACAGGCAAGTCCTGCTGGGCCAGAGCCAATAACCGCTACTTTTTTTCCATTTCTGCCAATGTCGGTTCTTGGCTTAATTAAGCCATCAGCGAAACCTCTTTCAATTATTTCAAATTCATTGTCTTTAGTAGTGACTGGTTTGAAGTTTAATCCTTCAACGCAGGCTTTTTCACACAGAGCGGGACAGACACGGGATGTGAATTCGGGGAAAGGATTGGTTTTTAAAAGTCTGTTTAATGCCAGTTCATACTGACCTTTGCTTAGGGCGTCGTTGAATTCCGGGCACAGATTATGCAGGGGGCAGCCAACTGTCATGCCTTCAATATTCTTTCCAAAACCACAGTAGGGAATTCCGCAGTTCATGCATCTTGATGCCTGTTTTTTTCTGAGTTCCTGATTTAATGGTTCATGAAATTCTTCAAAATCATTGATTCTTTCTTTAACACTCCGAGATTTATTTTCCTGTCTTTCGACGTTTAAAAATGCATCAGCTACACCCATCAGTTTGCTCCTTTCATATATTCGAAGGCTTCAAGTTTTGCCTCTTCTTCTTTCATGCCCATGGCTTCAAATTTCTTGACGGTTTTTAACATTTCACGGTATTTAACCGGAATAACTGTCTTGAAATTATTTATTTCGTTTTCAATATTTTTAAGAATATATTTAGCTTTTGCTGAATCGGTATACTTAATATGATTTTCCAGCAGTGAGACAATCTTTTCTTTATCTGCTTTATCAATAATATATTCCATCTTTACAAGTTCAGTGTTTAAACGGGTATATAGAGTATTATCTGCATCATAGATATAGGCCACACCACCTGACATTCCGGCTGCCACATTTCTGCCGGTCTTGCCGAGAATGAGTACCGTACCGCCAGTCATATATTCCAGTGCATGATCGCCACAGCCTTCAACTACGCACTCAGCACCCGAGTTTCTGACACAGAATCTTTCTCCTGAAACGCCGTTGATATACGCCTCGCCTCCTGTTGCCCCATACATCGCAACATTGCCAATGATTATATTGTCATCTTCTTTGAAGTCTTTAACCTTCGGACATTTAACCGAAATAATTCCACCACTTAAGCCTTTGCCCAGATAGTCGTTGGCATCACCCAGCAGATTGAGTGTTAAACCTTTTGGAATAAAGGCTCCGAAAGACTGGCCGGCTGAGCCTTCCGTGTTCAATACAAAAGTATTTGGCTTATAGTTGATTCCAGTTCTGGTAATTCTGGAACCAATCAGGGTTCCAAAAGCTCTATCGGTATTTTTGATTCTGATATTTAATTTAACTGCTTTATTGTTTTTTATATTTTTTTCCAGTCCTTCTTTAAGCAGCTTTGAATCAAGTTTTTCATCTAATTTAAAATCATAAAGATGTTTATCAGCTACATCTGTTTCCTCTTTATTGTAGCCGATTATATTATCCAGACTGATTTTACAGAAGCGGTCATTTTTATCATAATCTTTTTTCTTTAAGACTTCTACATGGCCACACATTTCATTCATATTTCTGAATCCCAGTTCAGCCATTATTTCTCTTACCTGTCTTGCGGTATAAAGCATAAAGTTCATTACGTGTTCTGGCTTGCCGGCAAAATATTTCCTGAGCTCAGGATTTTGGGTAGTGATGCCAACCGGACAGGTATCGAGGTTGCAGACTCTCATCATAACGCATCCCATTGTTACCAGCGGTGCACTGGCAAAGCCAAATTCTTCCGCACCCAGTAAAGAGGCTATAACTACATCTCTTCCTGTCATAAGTTTGCCGTCTGTTTCCAGTGTTACTTTATCTCTTAAGCCATTAGAAAGAAGTGCCTGATGGGTTTCGGATAAGCCAAGCTCCCAGGGAAGACCGGCATTATAAATGGCGTTTTTAGGCGCAGCACCAGTACCGCCATCATAACCGGAAATTAAGATTACCTGCGAACCCGCCTTGGCAACACCCGAGGCAACTGTTCCTACACCCGCCTGTGATACCAGCTTAACGGAAATGCGGGCATTATCATTGGCACATTTTAAATCATAGATCAGTTCAGCCAGATCTTCGATTGAGTAAATATCGTGATGTGGCGGAGGCGATATTAAAGATACACCAGCAGTTGAATGTCTGGCTTTTGCCACCCATGGATAAACTTTTCCTCCTGGAAGCTGTCCACCTTCGCCCGGTTTGGCTCCCTGAGCCATTTTTATCTGTATTTCATCACAGTGATTTAGATAGCTTGAAGTTACGCCAAACCTTCCTGAGGCTACCTGTTTAATATGGCTGGATGCATCATCCCCATTAATCGGAATATATCTTTCCTCCTCTTCACCACCTTCACCCGAATTAGACTTGCCGTGAAGTCTGTTCATCGCAATTGCCAGAGTTCTGTGAGCTTCAGGAGACAGTGAGCCAAAAGACATGGCACCAGTCTTGAACCGTTTTACTATTTCATATTCTGATTCTACTTCCTCAATGTTTAGTGGTTTTCTGTCACTGTTAAATTCCATCAGACCTCTCAAATGGCTTCTCGACGCTTCATCGTCAACAAGCTTAGAGTACTCTTTATAAGCTTCGTAATCATCATTTCGTACAGCTTTCTGTAATAAATGAATTACTTCAGGATTATAAAGGTGTTCCTCCTTGCCGGCACGGCTTCTATGTTCTCCTCTTGAGCTTTCGATAAGATCAACATTCAGGCCAAATGGATCAAAAACAGAATCATGGAGTTCATCCATGTCTTTTTCAATATCATCAAGTGTAATACCGCCAATTCTTGATATAGTCTGTCCAAAATGTTCTTTAACCAGTTTTTCATCTATACCGATTGCCTCGAAATTCTGTGAGCCAAGATATGACTGCAGAGTAGAAATACCCATCTTGGAGGCAATCTTGACAATGCCCTTTAAAATACCCAGATTATAATCATGAACCGCTGCATAATAATCCTTGTCAAGCACTCCTTCATCTACCAGTTCGTGGATAACATCCTGAGCCAGATAGCCGTTTATGGCTGAGGCACCATAGCCCAGCAGAGTTGCATAATGGTGTACTTCTTTTGGCTCAGCTGTTTCGATAATCAGTGCGCAGGACATTCTTCTTTTAGTTCTTAAAAGATACTGATGAACACTCGATACCGCCAGAAGAGATGGGAGCGGTACATGATATTCGTCTACTCCCCTATCGCTCAGTACAATAATATTGGCTTTGTTTTTGAGTGCCTTGTCAACCTCTCTGAAAAGATTCTGCAAGACCCTCTCCATTGGGGTATGTTTATAGTAAAGAATAGAAATATCACAGACTTTAAATCCGTCTTTTTTAATATTGCGGATTTTAAGCATATCCAGGTTAGAAAGAATCGGGTTATTGATTTTTAGAACCTGGCAGTTGAGAGGTTCATCCTTTAAAAGGTTGCCATCCCTTCCAAGATATACCGAAGTAGAGGTTACAATCTTTTCTCTTATGGCATCAATAGGCGGATTTGTTACCTGGGCAAAAAGCTGTTTAAAATAGTTGAACAGTGGCTGATGTCTTTTAGACATGACAGCCAGAGGAATATCGGCCCCCATGGAGACAACTGCTTCCTGGCCATTAAGCGCAATCTTGTAGATATAGTCATAGATATCTTCATAGGAATAATCAAACATCTTCTTTAGATGCTGCATCTCATCTTTTGAGTATTCAATTGTTTTCTTATTAGGCAAAGGCAGATCGGAAAGTTTAATCATATTGGTCTTTAGCCATTCGCCATAGGGATGTTCAGATGAGTATTTATCTTTAATTTCTTCATCAGAAATAATTCTTTTTTCTTTAGTATCTACCAGCAGCATTCTTCCAGGTTTAAGTCTGTCTTTCTTCAGAATGTTTTCATTCTCAATATCAAGTACGCCAACTTCAGACGAAAGAATCAGATAATTGTCACCGGTAACATAGTATCTTGATGGTCTTAAGCCATTACGGTCAAGTACAGCACCCATAATATCGCCATCTGAAAAGATAATGCTGGCGGGACCATCCCATGGTTCCATCATTGTGGCATTGTATTCATAAAAATCTTTTTTCTGCTTAGAAATATTTTCCTCGTTCTGCCATGGTTCTGGTATCAGTTTAAGCACAGCCTCTTCCAGTGGTGTTCCAGCCATCATCATAAATTCCAGGGTATTATCAAGCATAGCTGAGTCAGAACCTGATGAATTAATTACCGGATATACTTTTTCAATATCATCTTTCAGTATATCGCTGTACATTGTTTCTTCACGGGAGAGCATCTTGCCGCTGTTGCCCTTGATGGTATTGATTTCACCATTATGCATAATATAGCGGTTAGGATGAGCACGCATCCACGATGGATTGGTATTGGTTGAAAAACGGGAGTGTACCAAAGCCAGAGCTGAGCTATAATCCTCGTTCATCAGATCAAGATAGAACTTTCTCAGCTGGTCAACCAGGAACATGCCTTTATAGACTATAGTCCGGCTGGAAAGTGAGCAGACATAGGTATCAATAGCCGATGATTCAAAAATACGTCGTACGATATATAATTTACGGTCCAGTTCAATGCCGCTTTTTTTAATTTCTTCACTATAGACAAAAGCCTGATATATAGCTGGACAGGAGTCCAGAGCTTTTTTGGAAATCACCTTTTCATTTACCGGAACTTTACGCCATGTCAAAAACTTCAGGCCCTCTTTATCACAGATGGTCTCAAACATTTTCATGTCCTGGCGTCTTTTCTTTTCACTGACTGGGAAAAAGAACATGCCCACCCCATAGGCTTCAGGCAGTTTTATTTCTTTTCTAAACAGTATATCTGGAATCTGAGTCAGAATGCCAACTCCATCTCCCGTTGTTCCTTCACCATCTCTTCCTGCGCGATGGTCCAGTTTTTCAACAATATGCAGAGCGTCATCAACTGTTTTATGAGTTTTGATGCCTTCAATGGAAACCACCGCTCCTATGCCACAGTTATCATGTTCATAAGTTTCATCTAGTAATGTGTTCATCTTCTTTGTCTCCTTATCCGTATAATCAAAAAACACCGCAGAGTATCATCCTATCGTCAGGACGAATATAATCCGCGGTGCCACCTGTTTTGCCTTTTAGCCACTTGTTTCAAGGTTCTAACAAACCTCTCTCTACTAACGTAAGATATGCCGGCTTCCCTACTTAGTTCGGGTTGCAACTGATAGAGGGTCTTTTCACTTAAGTCTGGTGCTGACTCACATCATCCGTCAGCTTTCTTGAACCTTGTCTTTAGTTACTTTTCTCCGTCAAAGTCATTTACGTGTCTATGATAATACCGGGGAGTACTCTTATACAAGATGTTTTCATCATTTTTCTGCGATTTATTTTCATTATTTGTAACTTTTTTCATTTTAGACAATCTCATACCAATACCCACTAACGCAAATATCCAGCTGCATCTCATATTAATAATCACAAAGGGATAGGCAAATCTGTAATAGAATAGACCGCCATTAAAACTGAAAGAAATATTGCCCGTCTTAATCAGTTTCATAATCATAATATAGAGATTATAGATAAGTGCTGGCATCAGTATCACGATATCAACGCTCAGAAACACAATAAGTATTATCCTTATGACTTTCCTGATTTTATTATTCTTAATTTTAATATTATAGAAACTTAATACATCACCTATAAAAACACCCAGAAAATATAAACCAGCAGGTATAACCATAATCCTTGTAATCAATAAGGCATTATTAAAATATACCGGAAACATTCTCAGCGATATTAAATATAAAACAAGACAGACTGTTTCAATAACGATTGTTCTGATAAGACTATTGACAATTATTTTCCTGTCTTTTTTATTTTCTTCATTGATTAATTCATTAATGTCGCAGCTAAAAATATCAGCCATCTTTCTGATGCTTTCAAGATCTGGTTCAGATACACCTCTTTCATAATTGGACACCGTCTGCCTTGTACAGCTTAATATTTC
>DBOW01000086.1:0-423 GCA_002299675.1 Solobacterium sp. UBA636 | reverse complement strand
GCCAGTTCATCCTGTGACATTCCACTTTGTTCTCTCAGTCTTCTGATATTGTTTCCTAGTACATTCATCTCTTATTCACCTCAAGCTTAATTTAACACAGCTAATCGATAAATACACGCAAATTATCTTTGCCACTTAAAAAGCTGGATAATTCCAGCTAATCCTCACCATGTATATTCTTGAAGTGTTCGTTGAATCTTCCACCCATGATTGAATGTTTATAGTTGATCCCGACAAAAATGAAGTAGAAGATTACACCCACAGCCACCAGTATTATACCGGCAGTCATAATATCGATTATTTTCATAAACCATGATCCAATAACTGCAGCCACAATAATAACCATGGCAATGATGTAGATGATAGTTAAATTGTTTTCCTTTTTCACGTTGTAGCTCCTTTTCGATGTAACATCATAATATA
>DBOW01000091.1:5830-6417 GCA_002299675.1 Solobacterium sp. UBA636 | reverse complement strand
GAACTACCATTTCTTCGACGACTGATTGAGATAAGTAAGGCATATTAGCTAATCTTTCAGCCATCTGCAGATATTGATGATGAGCTTTTTAGCTGGCTGGCACTGGCCTATGATTTTTCTAACAGTAAATAATAATGTCTAGATAGAACGTATATATAGCTGAAGCTTTTTAGTCAATTATTAACTAAAAATCTTGAAGAAACGTAGATGTATACTGTAATGCAAGTATATCAGATGGAGAAAGATATGTATTATAAAAGAAAAGCATATGATAAGTTAATTGACTGGAAAAAGAATTATGCGGATGATTATGCAGCTTTGTTAGAAGGTGCCAGACGTGTTGGGAAATCTACTATAGCTGAAGAATTTGCTAAGAATGAATATAAATCATATATCATGCTGGATTTTTCTAGAGTGTCAAATAATATTAAGAAGATATTTGATGATATTGGTAATTTAGATATGTTTTTCCTGAGGTTACAGGCGGAAACTGGTATAACGCTGTATGAGCATGAATCACTTATTATTTTTGATGAAGTGCAGCTGTTTCCAAAAGCCAGGCAGTCTATTAAGCATCTTGTGAATGA
>DBOW01000091.1:5394-5765 GCA_002299675.1 Solobacterium sp. UBA636 | reverse complement strand
ATTTTAATTCCTTCTGAGGAAAAAAAGATACAGGTATATCCAATGGATTATGAGGAATTTTGTCTCGCAACAAATAATAATTATGAATTGCTGAGGCAAATCGCAATGTCAGGAAAGAGTATTGGAGAATCTACTAACCGAAAGCTTATGAGAGATCTTCGTATCTATATGGCTGTTGGTGGCATGCCACAGGCTGTGGAAGCGTACCTTCGTGGAGATAATTTCACAAAAATAGATTTCATAAAAAGACAGATTATTGGACTCTATGAGGATGATTTCAAAAAAATAGACCCATCGGGCCGTATGTCTGCCATGTATCATTCAATTCCTGCTCAACTTTCGAAGGATTCTAGGAAATATAGGATTACAGC
>DBOW01000091.1:4487-5295 GCA_002299675.1 Solobacterium sp. UBA636 | reverse complement strand
TCTACTAATCCGGGAGTCAGTCTGTCTGACACAAAGGATTTTGACAGCTATAAGCTATATTTGTCTGATACAGGACTGTTTGTAACGCTTATGTTTATTGATAGGCCTGAAGCAGAAAACGAGCTTTATGCAAAACTGCTGTCTGATAAATTACCAGCCAACTTGGGGTATCTTTATGAGAATCTTGTGGCACAAATGCTGGCATCAACGGGAAGGGAGCTTTTTTATCATACATGGGAAAAGATGGGCAGCACTCACTATTATGAAGTGGATTTTTTGGTTTCTGAAGGAAGTAAAGTCAATGTATTTGAAGTAAAATCATCGGGGACCGGGAAGCATGAATCTATTGATGAATTTTCTGTCAAATTTTCGAAGCACGTAAAGAAAGCATATTTATTGTCGCAAAAGGATGTTGGCAAAGATGGACCATTACTCATGAAACCAATTTATCTGTTGCCATTTTTGGTATAATTTTTTGAACAAAAGTGCGATTAAAAGGAAGGTAACTGTTTGCCATCTGTGATGAAAAAGAAGAGCTTTTTGAATACTGGATTGCCGGTATATATAAAGGTGGCGAAGTGCCAGATGGCTTTATCACTTTGAAGAGTCAGACTGGGCAACGTTCTCTGCCACAGGTCCATTACCCTTCTCTCTTCAGCAGCTTAACAGCGAAGTATGGAATAAATGGTATCCAGAAAATAAGGATCTATGCAAAGACAATGTAATGATAGAGGCTTATTCAGTTAGTGATATGCATAGCAAAGACTATAAATGTGGCATCTGGATTCCTGTCATCAAACAGGATGAA
>DBOW01000091.1:988-4361 GCA_002299675.1 Solobacterium sp. UBA636 | reverse complement strand
CGAGAGAAGTAGTGCTGAGAAGAATAGCCTGCTCTCTCGCTTATTTCGTTTATAGAGAGTTCTTTCTCTTTTTTCAAAAGCTCTCTGGCATAGTTGAGACGTTTATTATTTACTATTTCGTTAAAAGATATTCCGGTTTCCTTTTTTATTAGTTTAGAAATATAGCTAGCTGAAAAGTTATATTTCTTTGCGATGCTTTCAAGCGAAAAAGAAGGATCATTAAAACATTCATCAATCATTTTCATAATGCTGATATTAAGCTTTGATTCCATCTGTACAGGTGGCTTAATTGCCGAGAGATGTTCGTTGTTTTGAATCTGAACTATACAGTTATCAATAGCCTTGGCCAGTGAGAGCCTGTTAACTGGCTTTAATAGATAGTCTATAACGCCAAGTCGAATCGCTTTCTGGGCATAGGCAAAGTCACTATAGCCAGAGACAATAATATAGAAAAGCTGCTGCTCACTTTCTTTTACAGTTTCAATAACCTCTAATCCATCCTTAAAAGGCAGATTAATGTCCATCAGTACAATCTGAGGCTTCAGATCGCTAATTTTGCTGATTGCCTCAATGCCATCTCTTCCATAGCCAATTATTTCAATATCATTCCTGATAGATTTAACATATTCGCTTAAACCCTCTCTTGAGAGTTCCTCATCATCACATATTAACAACTTATACATTAAATATCCCCTTCCCTGAATTTTGGGAAAACAACTTTCACACAAGTACCCTTTCCAGGCTCACTTTCAATATTTATGCCATAGCCTTCACCATAGGTTAAACGAATACGCTGGTTGACATTATAAAGACCATATTTATGAAGATCAATATTATTCAGGCCGGAAAGAACTTCGCTTAAAGTACTCTCATCCATACCTACGCCATTATCATTTACATAAACTACTACGTCTTTACCTTGTTCTATAATACTTATATTTAATAAACCACCTTGACCTTTTGGCCTTAAACCGTGAGTGATGGCATTTTCTACAAGTGGCTGCAGTATTACCTTAAGTGAATAATAATTCATAAGTTCATCAGGACAGTCAATGGTATATCTGAACAGATTTTTAAAACGAATGCTCTGGATATTGATATAGCTTTGTACATGATGAAGCTCCTGTTCGATGGTAATGAACTCATTACCATCGCTAAGGCTTATGCGATAGAAATCGCATAAGGAGGATATGAGATTTTCCATATCTTCATCCTTGTACTTCACTGCCTTCCAGTTTAAGGTATCGAGTGTATTATAGAGAAAGTGAGGATTGATCTGAGACTGCAGAATCTTTATTTCTGAGAGTCTTAGAAGTCTGGCGTCTTCTTCTTTGGTTCTGATCAGGTCTTTTGTCTGTTTAATAAGCTGGTTAAAGGAATCAGAGAGTGAGTTTATTTCAGTAATTGAGCTTTTCTGGGCTACTACTTCTAGAGAGGTGGCTGCCTTTTTAATTACATCATTGAGTTTGCTTATAGGTTTGGCAATGGTATCCGAAATCCACAGTGAAAGCATCAGGCAGATAATCATCAATACGGAAAACACCACAATCAGTATATACATCAGGTTTATTAAAGAGGCATAGAGTATGCGGTTGTCTACTCTTGTGCAGAGATACCAGCTGTCGGTGTTGTTTATTCTGGTACAGAAGTAGGTATTGTCTTTTAGATGAACTGAGGTTCTGTTGTCTGTAAAGGTTTCTATTGATATTTTTATGTCGTTTTCATTAATTTCGCTGTTCTTTGTATAGAGATTGCCATCATCATCAATAATAAAAGATGTTCCTTCATAAAAAGAAATGGAACGACAGATTTCGGTGAGTCTGTTTAGATTGATGGCGGCATTGATAAAGCCAAAGTAAGTTCCATTTTTTCTTAAGGGGTAATGAATCAGGGCTATTTCAGCACTGTCGGTTTTAGATACTACTGGTATAGATAGTATGTATTTTTTATCAGTGGTTTTTCCTTCAATAAAATAGTCTCTGTTTGATATATCAATATACTGATGTTTTGAGACATAGCCTATGCCACTTTCATCACCTATGGCAAAGGTACCCCACTGGTTTCCATAGTTAAGGCCTACAGTTAAATTGAGGTTGTCGACAAAGAGTTTTATTTCTTCAAGATTGAAGTTCTGTATCTCGTTTGCCTGTTCAATTATTTCCAGCTGGTTAACGTTTGTGTTAAGCCAGTCGGATACTTCGTTGGCTTTGGCGGAGAACAGCTGTGTTGAGAGTATTTCGGTACTTCTGTTTATCTGTCTAAATACAGTGACAGCTGTAACCAGCGCAAAGATAATGAAGGATATGATTATGAACAGGGATACGGTTCTTGTGATTTTGTGTTTGATGTTCATCTTTTCAATTGTAACTTTTGTGAATATTTTAATAAAGAGGAAAAATAGTACAAAAAAAGGAAATTAAGTCCAAAGAATATGTATAGACTTTGTGATTAAATTAACCAGGAGGAAAATTTAAATGAAAAAACTTATTAAAATCGTCCTTGCGGCTTTAATGGTATTATCACTTGCAGCCTGTGCAAAAACTGATGAACCAGTAGCTGATACAAATAAGGACAACGCTTATGACGTAATTGTAATTGGTTCGGGTGCTGCCGGTTTATCGGCTGCAGTAGAAGCTAACGAAGCTGGAAGTTCTGTTCTGGTTCTGGAAAAGATGGGCTTCTTAGGTGGTTCTACTTTACTTTCTGGTGGTGAAATGGCTGCCCCTAATAACTGGATTCAGGAAAAAGAAAATATCGAAGATTCTCCTGAGCTGTTCTTTAACGATATTATGAATGGCGGCGGCAACATTGCCAATGAAGAGCTGGTTAAGGTTTTAGCTGACAACGCTTTAAATGCTGCTGAATGGTTAAGAGATGACATCAATGTAACATTTGAAGACAAGATGCTGTTCTTTGGCGGACATTCAGTTAAGAGATCACTGGTTCCACTTAATGAATCAGGTGTAGAAATTATCACAAAGCTTCAGACTAAGTGTGAAGAGCTTGGTATAACTATCAGCAAGGACTCTAAGGTTGTAGAACTTACTATGACTGATGGCAGAGTCACTGGTGTTAAGACTGAAGATGGAAGCGAATATACAGCTAATAAGGGTGTAGTTCTGGCTACTGGCGGTTTTGCCTCAAGCGTTGAAATGAGAAATGAATATAACCCAGCCTATGGTGAAGGCTTCCTGTCAACAGCTTCAGTAGCTGCCACAGGTGATGGCATCAAGCTGGCTACTGCAGTAGGTGCTGGTTTAACTGGTATGGAATATATTCAGCCATATCCTGTATGTGATATTACAAGTGGATTACTTCTATATGTTGGTGATATCCGTTTAGATTCAAGAGCTATTATGGTAAACAAAGATGG
>DBOW01000091.1:0-920 GCA_002299675.1 Solobacterium sp. UBA636 | reverse complement strand
GCTCAGGAAGGTGGCGTATCTTATATGTTCTGGGATGAAGATGGTATGAGAGCTACCAACTATGATGTACTGCATGAAAAAGAATTTAACAAGCTGGTTGAAGATGGCCATCTGGTTAAGGCTGATACTATTGAAGAAGCCTGTGAATTCTTCGGTATTAACTATGAAAACATGATGGAAACATTAAAGACCTGGAATGAAAATGCAGCCAAGGGTGCTGATAATGGTAAGGAAATTGATGAATTCCACTATCGTTCAAAGATGACGGCTTTCAATATGGAAGAAGGTCCTTACTACTTCATGGTTTCTACTCCAAGTATCCACTATACTATGGGTGGTGTTACCATCAACACAAATGCTGAAGTATTAGATGAAGCTGGAAACGTTATCCCTGGATTATATGCTGCAGGTGAGGTTACCGGTGGAATCCATGGTACAAACAGACTTGGTTCTGACGCCATCGCAGACTGTGTAGTATATGGAAGAATTGCCGGTCAGTCAGCAGCTTCAGCTGAATAATAAAATCAGCGTTCGTATTTAATATATACTATAATAGAAGTACAGATAGAATGTCCCGCCCAAAAGTAGTGTGGCGGTCCATTCTATCTTTTTCTTAGTTGATAACAAAATCTTTTTTTCTAATGATTACATCGCCTTCGAGTTTGCATAACATCATCCTCTTAGAGACAGCTTCTAAATCAGTAAAACTACAGTCTATAATTATTCCACCTGGGTTATTACCAATCTGTTTGTGAATCTTTTTAAATTGATTATCAATTGTTCTCTTTCCACAGCCAACAGGTGTTTTCAGATCCCAAAGTCTTCCATCCCAGATAAAGTCTGGTGATTTTGTATTCTTCTCATCACTTTCGGTTACAAGATAAACAATACCATCAAATTTCTTAAGGAGCCACCTGGCA
>DBOW01000073.1:4432-4563 GCA_002299675.1 Solobacterium sp. UBA636 | reverse complement strand
AGGTCGCAGGCAATCTGCAGAGCAGCTGCAGCTGTACGCTTACCATTTCTTGTCTGAAGCATGAATAACTTGCCATGTTCAATAGTAAATTCCATATCCTGCATATCGCGGTAGTGGTTTTCAAGAATTCC
>DBOW01000073.1:0-4294 GCA_002299675.1 Solobacterium sp. UBA636 | reverse complement strand
ACACCAGTACCACAGTCATTACCCATGTTACCGAATACCATCATCTGCACGTTAACTGCAGTACCCCAGTCAGAAGGGATGTCATTCATACGGCGGTAGAAGATAGCTCTTGGGTTATCCCATGATCTGAATACGGCCTTAACAGCTTCAATCAGCTGAACCTTTGGATCTGAAGGGAATTCTTCACCCTTGTTTTCAACATAGTAAGCCTTGAATCTTCTTACCATTTCCTTTAAGTCATCGGCATCAAATTCAGTATCAAGCTTAATACCTTTGGCTTCCTTCATTTCATCGATGATTACTTCGAAATTATGCTTTGGCAGTTCCATTACAACGTCAGAGAACATCTGAATGAAACGGCGGTATGAATCATAGGCGAAACGAGGGTTGTCAGTTAACTTGGCAAAGCCTTCTACTACTTCATCATTTAAACCGAGGTTCAGGATTGTATCCATCATACCAGGCATTGATGCTCTGGCGCCAGATCTTACAGATACCAGTAATGGATTATTTAAATCACCGAACTTCTTGCCTGACTGTTCCTCTAATTTGCCAAGATATTCAAAGATCTGGGCGATAATTTCGTCATTTACTGTTTTGCCGTCTGCATAATACTGTGTGCAGGCTTCGGTAGTAATGGTGAAACCATATGGAACAGGAAGACCAAGATTAGTCATTTCTGCCAGGTTGGCACCTTTGCCACCTAACAAAGCACGCATATCTGCATTTCCTTCAGAAAACAGATAAGTCCACTTTTTACTCATGTATTTCCTCCCATAAGACTTTCGTCTTTTTTGCTTAATAATTCTATCATATTTATATATAAATGTGCTGTATGCGTTTACAATTCACAATAAGATAAGTATTTCACAAGGATTTGTCCTAAAATGGCTTTTTCAGCATTGAAAGCCAGGCTGCAATATAGCCACAAAGGATGGCGGTATTTCTAAAGAACAGATAGGGAAATACCAGCATTGCCAGAATTAAGGACAACAAAGGCAATCAGCCTCTAAGCCAGCCAATATTTGAAGATGGCGACACTGCCGGTTAAGGCTATGGTAGAAGAAATTAAAAAATCTGGTGTACCGGCATCGGTATCTTATACAGCTGGCACCTTCGTCTGCAACCATCTGATGTATGGTGTTCTATATACCATAAATAAATCTTATCCAAATATAAAAGGCGGCTTCATGCATGTGCCATTTATTACTGAACAGGTAATGAATAAGAAGAATATGCCTTCATTAACTCTCGATCAGATAGTAACTGGTATTGAGGCGGCTATTAAGGCAATAGCTGAAAATTCTGAGGATATTAATACTATAGGTGGTATAACTCATTAAGGAAACTGACATTAGTCAGTTTTCTTTTGACATTTTCTGTCTAATGTATTAGACTAATATTGTCTAACAAATTAGACAGGAGATAAACATGACACCCGAAATCTTTGAATCAGAATACAATCTTTGCCTGATAATCTGGGAAAAAGAACCCATAAGTACCACAGAACTTGTCAAAATTGCCAAAGAAAAACTCAACTGGCAAAGAACCACTACCTATACCGTTGTCAAAAGACTCTGCGAAAGGAAAGTTCTTCAAAACAACAGTGGCACTGTAACATCATTAGTATCTAAAAAAGAAGCACAGATATCCCGAATGGACGAAATGATTGATAAGACCTTTGAAGGATCTCTGCCTTCATTTATTAACGCCTTTGCCTCTTCGAAGAAAATAAATGAAAAAGATCTTGAAGAAATTGAAAAAATGATTGAAATGATAAGGAAAGGACTATAAATGTATCAGTATGTATTAAATAGAACCATTGACTCTTTGCCACTTATTGTGACGGTACTATTGATAAGGACACTATTTAAAAGACAGCCTAAGTGGTTTAATGTCTGTCTGTATGGCTTAATCGGTATTAAGCTTTTAATGCCATATATTTTTAAGACTTATTATTCTTTTAACAGGGTCTATGCTTTAAATAATGATATTAAGACAGCAGTTAATTCACTGATTGTTACAAATGAAACAGCCAGTATCAGCATTCTTCCTTTTATTTACTATGTCGGTTTAATATTGATGTTATCTTATTTTGTAATAACTTATGTTAATCTGTATAGAACTTTAAAAGATTCAGTGAAACTCAAGGATAATATTTATTTTTCAGATAGAATAAATACTCCCTTTCTTTTTAATCAGAAGATCTATCTTCCAGCGGACATAAATGAAGAAATCGACTATGTCATTAAGCATGAACAGGCTCATCTTAAAAGAGGTGATGGCATCTATAAAATAATTGGTTTTATATTCTTGTCAGTCTACTGGTTTAATCCGCTGATCTGGCTAAGCTATCACTTTATGTGTAAAGATATTGAAGAGGCAGCCGATGAAAAAGTAATTAAAAATTTAGATGCTGAATCTAAGTCCCAATATGCGAAAGCCCTGCTTAAGCATGCTAAGGGTGGCTATCATTTATCAACTGTTGCCTTTGGTGAAGTATCGGTAAAAGAGCGAATAAAGAACATTCTTGACTATAGAAAACCAGCTTTATGGATGATAATAAGCTGTATTGTGTTAATTGCTGTGCTGTCTTTTGGTTTTTTAAGCAGCATGAGGAAAAGTGATTTTGACTTAAAAGTAACTGTGCCAGCAGGAAATGCATACAATAATCCTGTAACTGTTTCAAGTCAGATTTCATCGGTATCAGGAAGCATTAAATTTATATTTACTGATGATATAGAAGTAGTGCTGGTTAATATGGAAGACAGTGAAGATGTTTATACAGTAAACAGCAACAGAAAAATAAAACTGAATAAAGACAGCTGGTATAATGTACTGGTTTATAAGGAAAACAGTACAGAAAAGGATATTGAAGTTAACATCAGAGTATCTAATGTGGAGCTAAGGATTGAAGATGCAGTTAATATCTTTGACTTTAAGACCGACTTTATTGGCGATAATGTAAATGTTAATGCTATAGCTGAACTATTGCCATATCCAGATGGCTATATAAAAGATTATATTGAAATCAAAACATCAGCGAAGCCTTATGAACTTATTGTTCATCTTAAGGGAAAGGGGACTAAAGAAGAAAAAGACTTTGCAGGGGCAGCTAATCTGGCTTTTAATTTAATTGGCAATATGGATGTCTTTACAATAGTGCTGGAAGATAGTACAGAAATATCTTTTGTGGATTCTGCTGCAGCATAAAAAATAAGTATAGAAATGTGACTTCTAAGAAAACAAAACTCTTCTTTTTTAGCCTAGTGCTCATAAGATGGTTTTATAAAACAACAGACAGTATATATTATTAATAAATAGTTACGTCTATTGAATTGATTATGCAATGCAAATAACGTATAATATGTATACATAGAATTGCAAAGGAGTTGTTATTATGGCTAGTACTAATTTTAGTGTCCGAATGGACAGCGAGATTAAAAAGCAGTGTGAAACCCTTTATGGGGAATTGGGCATGAATCTGACCACTGCAATCAATGTTTTCCTGCGTCAGTCTATCCGCGTAGGCGGTTTCCCTTTTGAGGTCAGACTGGATCAGCCGAATAAGGAAACCATCGCTGCGATGCTAGAAGCGGAAAGAATTGCCAAAGATCCTAGTATCAAGCATTATTCCGACGTTGAAGAAGCGCTTCGGGAGCTTAAACGGTGAATCGTGAAATCGTTTGGACAACGCAGTTTAAAAAAGATTATAAACTGGCGCTGAAGCGTCATCTGGATATCGAACTGCTGGATAACATTATCAGAAGCTTGTCACGTGGAGAAACCCTGCCGGAAAAAAATCGTGATCATGCACTGACAGGAGATTGGGCAGGGCACAGAGAATGCCACATTCTGCCGGACTGGCTTCTTGTTTACCGTATTGATGATAATGTCCTTGTGCTCACGCTAGCCCGTACTGGAACACACAGTGATTTGTTTGGAAAATAGACCACAGCAAGTTACAATATATATTTTTGGCGAAAGCTCATTGGTTTGCCCGTGATAGAAGTCAGATTAATCAAAATACAGGAAAAAAAGATGCTGAAAAACCAGCGTCTTTTTAGTATAAGCCATTATCTAATAGAACTTATATAAATTCGGTTAGTCAGATAAACCAGTACACCTTTGTGGAATTTACTTTTTGCGATTGTGATATTTTAGACAAACAATCATGAAATGTTGTCTGATAATACGACAAATATCATTATTTGACCAAGATATTGAGATTCGGGCTTCTTTTAAACAGGGATTTTAATGATATAATTGAAAATGTTATGAGTAAAGATTTTAA
>DBOW01000077.1:2827-3052 GCA_002299675.1 Solobacterium sp. UBA636 | reverse complement strand
TGTACAATATAAAAAAGATGTCCGTAATACGAACATCTCATATTAATCTAATTCAAAAGCACCTGTATACAGCTGATAATAACGGCCTTTCTTCTCTATCAGATCGTCATGAGAACCTCTTTCAATAATTCTTCCGTGATCTAATACCATGATACAGTCAGAATTTCTTACTGTCGACAATCTATGGGCAATACAGAAAACAGTTCTTCCTTCCATCAGCTTATC
>DBOW01000077.1:491-2729 GCA_002299675.1 Solobacterium sp. UBA636 | reverse complement strand
GCCAAAAGCTGACGCTGACCCTGTGATAAAGAAGCACCATCATTAGTCAGAACCGTATCATAGCCCTGTGGCAGATGCCTGATAAAATAATCCGCATTGGCCAGCTTGGCTGCCGCCACAACTTCATCCAATGTGGCATCAAGCTTGCCATAACGAATATTATCGGCAACTGTACCAGTGAAAAGATGTGTATCCTGAAGTACAATTCCCAGTGACCTTCTTAAGTCGGCCTTCTTAATCAGCTTAATATCAATACCATCATAGGTAATCTGACCTTTCTGAATATCATAGAAACGATTAATCAGATTAGTTATCGTTGTCTTACCAGCACCGGTCGCACCGACAAAGGCCAGCTTTTCACCAGGATGTGCATACATATTAACACCATATAATACCTGTTTATCACTGACATAGCCAAAATCAACATCATGGAACTGCACATCACCCTTAAGCTCAACAAGCTCAAATCCCTCATCATGAGGATGTTTCCAGGCCCAGTGACCAGTATATTCATCGCACTCAGCAAGTGTTCCATCATCCATCTTCTGACATCTGACCAGTGTTACCTTGCCCTTATCAACTTCTGATTCCTCATCCATAACCTCAAAGATACGCTCAGCACCAGCCAGTGCCGAAATAACATTGGCAAACTGCTGCATAATCTGGTTTATAGGCTGATTAAACTGCTTAGTAAACTGCAGATATGAAGCAATTGAGCCCAGAGTCATTGAACCAATACCCATGATTGAAAACAGACAGCCAAGCATTGCCGTAATGGCATAAACCGCATGACCCAGGTTGTTTGATACCGGACCCATGATATTTGATAAACCTACAGCCCTGGTAGCCGCATCACAGAGACTGTTGTTAAGTTCCCTGAATTCCTGGCTGCATTTTTCCTCACGACAGAACACCTTTACAACCTTCTGGCCTTCAATCATCTCTTCAATATAGCCATTAGCCTTACCCAGTTCCTTCTGCTGCTGAGCAAAATATTTTCCGCTTCTTGTCGCTATTCTGCCGGAAATATTTACTGTAACTATCAGCATTACTACTGTAATAATAAACAGCTGCCATGAAAGCATAATCATACTTAACGCAACCGATACAATTGTAACTATTGAAGAAATAAACTGCGGTATGGTCTGTGACAGAAGCTGTCTCAAAGTATCTGTATCATTGGTAAATCTTGACATCAGTTCACCATGAGTGTTGGTATCAAAATACCTGAGCGGCAGAGTCTGCAGATGATTGAACATCTCCTGCCTTATTTTATTAAGAATACCATTAGAAACAGTAACCATCAGCCTGTTCCAGGCATAGGCAAATAAAGCATATAAAAGATATATAACACATACACCAAGTATTGCCTTCAGAAGACCTGGCTCATCAAAAGAACCGGTACCAATAAATGGCACTACATAATCATCAAGGAAAGTTCTAAGAAACAGAGTACCCTGTACTGAACAGTAGGCTGCCGCAAAAATAAAGACAATAACCAGTATAAAATGAACAAGATAGTATTTCCTGATATAAGACATCAGCCTGAAAAAAGTATTCTTTGCATTCTTAGGCTTCTGCTTAATTCTCTGCTTACCATGTGGCCTATTCATGAATAATACCTCCCTTTGTCTGTGACTCATAGATTTCTCTGTATGCCTCACTCGACTTCAATAACTGCTCATGAGATCCAGAATCAATAATCTTTCCTTCCTTCATAACCACTATCATATCGGCATCCTCAATCGAAGAAATACGCTGAGCAATAATAATCTTGGTTGTATCCGGAATCTCTTCACGGAAAGCCTTGCGTATCAGAGCGTCAGTTTTCATATCAACCGCACTGGTCGAATCATCCAGAATCAGAATCTTAGGCTTAGAAATAAGTGCTCTGGCAATACATAAACGCTGCTTCTGACCACCAGATACATTGGAACCTCCCTGTTCAATATATGTATCATAGCCATCAGGGAAAGAGTCTATGAATTCATCTGCGCAGGCCAGATGACAAACTCTCTTTATTTCCTCATCACTGGCATTTTCATCACCCCAGCGGATATTATCCTTAATAGTACCTGAAAACAGCACATTCTTCTGCAGTACCATTGAAACGTCTTTTCTAAGTGTCTCCATGTCATATTCCCTGACATCTCTGCCGCCTACCTTTACCGAACCCTCGGTAACATCATAAAGACGGGGAATAAGCGAAACAAATGTTGACTTGCCATCACCTGTACC
>DBOW01000077.1:0-399 GCA_002299675.1 Solobacterium sp. UBA636 | reverse complement strand
GAAACATCATCAAACTCAATTGAACCATTTTCCAGCTTATATACAGGATTTTCCGGATTTTTCAAATCAGGTTCCTCACTGAGCACCTCATAAACACGCTTGCAGGCAGCCATTGACATAGAAATCATGACAAAGAACATCGAAACCATCAACAAAGACGATAGACAGGACATGACATAAGTAAGCAGCGTCATAAAATTGCCGGTACTTAAATCACCATAGACAATCTTGCTGGAGGCAAACCAGCACAAAACCATCATACATATATACATCATCAGCTGCATTACTGGCGAAGCTATCGCAAACATCTTCTCGGCAGCTACTGAAGTCTGATAGATTTCACCTGTCGCCTTAGTAAACTTCTCAATTTCATGATCTTCTCTGACAAAAGACTTAACT
>DBOW01000026.1:218-2707 GCA_002299675.1 Solobacterium sp. UBA636 | reverse complement strand
TTAATCTTTCAGCATGTATGGCTATGTCGTTTTCTACATTCTGAAATTGCTTATTTCGACCAATTTTGACCACAGTGTCCGATGAATTTTGACCGACACTCCGAAATATTCTGACCACCAATACGAACAATTTTGACCGACTTTTAAAGAAGCCGGTTTTTTATTTTTGGGATAATGGGGGTAGCGGAAAGGAGGTGAAAATCATGAAGCTAAAATTATCATCTAAAGGCAAAATGCTCAAAGTTGCCGAAGGAAAGCTGAAGTACCACATGTCTCAAAATGCGATGGTTACTGCCTACTCTGCGTCTTATGCGGGTTTCTCAAAAGGAACTGTCAATTCTATCTGTCAGATTATTGACGAAAATAAGCTAACTGCTGAAGCTATAATCTCGATGTCTGATGAGGAATGCGATTCTCTTTTAAGACCTAAACAATCTAAGCAGCACAATAAGAAGAAATTGCCTGATTTTTATAAGGTGCACGAGAAGCTGAAGTCCGACACCAGAATGACACTGTTCTTTTTATGGAGGATGTACTGTAAAGAGACAGAAGATCCCTATTCATATTCCAGATATTGTGAACTGTATGACCAATGGTGTCACAAAAATAAGAAAGCACCAGTTCTGGTTATGAATGAGGTTCCTGGCCAGAACATGTATGTGGACTGGATAGGAGACACACTTGACTTCAGTTTTGATGGACAGAATATTGAAACAATTCATTTTTTCTGTACTTCACTGGGCATGTCTCAGTATCCCTATTGCGAAGGATTCCGTGATGAGAAGCTGCCAAGCTATATCAAGGGGCATATTCACGCTTTCGAATATTATGGAGGTCTTCCCAAATATGTTGTGCCTGATAACACCAAATGCGCGACTGTTAAAAATCATCAGACCGAAGTAATTCTCAATAAGGTATATGAAGATATGCAGGAGCACTATGGGTATGTTGTACTGCCAGCCCGTCCCAAGGCACCTACCGACAAAAATGACGTCGAGTTGACGTGTGGCTGGTTTGAAAGGCAGCTTCTTATGGAAATCAAGGATAAGGAGTACTGTTCTTTGGAAGATCTAAACGGAGATATCTTAAGGATATGCGAAGAATTATCAGACATGCCATATCAGGTAAAAAGCGGTTCCAGAACTGACTGGTTTAACGAATACGACAAGCCAGAACTGAAACCTCTGCCACCATCAAGATTTGAGGTGTACGACTATTGTTTTGCGAAAGTTCCTGACAACTATCACATAAACATCAAAGGCGACAAAGACCATTACTATTCTGTTCCACATGAATATTGCGATCAGGATGTACTGGTAAAGTACAGCTTTGACAAGGTAATTATATATGATATGAACAATGTACTGATTGCACAGCACAACAGAAGCTACACAAGATATACCTATTACTCAACTAAAGATGAGCATATGCCTGCAAATCATCAGATAGCCAAGGACATTAAAACCAAAGATTCAAACTGGTATATAAGAATGGCCTCTTTCATTGGCCACAACACGGAGAAGGTTATAAGATCTATCCTGGCAAGTAAGAAACATCCTGAACAGGGATACAGATCTTGTATGGGAATTATAGCTATGCATATGAATCATAAATACACAGACAGAGAAATTGAAATGGTATGCAAAGAAGCTGTTGAAATGAATACTATGACATACTCGTTTGTAATCAGAAGAATCAAGGAACTTAAAAAAGAAGCTGATGAGATGCATGAAAATGTGCGCGGTCCACAAGAATACGAATAAGGAGGAATAAAACTATGACACTGCAGAAAAAAGACAGAACCTACAATACAATTGGTGAAATGCCAATTTATCTTAATGAGATGAAGCTTTCCACAATGGCCAATACATTAATGGAACAGCTTAATGATCCTAATATCGGGCTTAAGAATGCCGATGAGAGAATTGTTGATATGGTAAGTAAAGAGTATCTTTTAAGATATGCCAACAAGATTGCCAGAGAACTCAAGAAAGCCAACCTGAAATACCCTAATGCCGATTTCGCTGACCTTATTACAAGTGATGACAGAACCTTAGATAAAAATATTCTAGATGAGCTTATGACTTGTGACTTTATCGAAGAAAAGCGGAATCTGGTTATTACCGGTCCGTGTGGAAGCGGCAAGACATGGATTGCCTGCATGATAGCTGTTAAAGCTCTTACTCAGCTGAAGACTGTAAGATTCTACAGCTCATCAAAGCTGGTACTAAAGCTTAGCGGTATGACTTCCGAAGCATATCTTAAAGCACTTGATCAGATGGCCAAGCTTGACCTTCTGATACTTGATGATGTAGGCATGATGGATCTAGATCTTAAGTCCTGCAGAATCTTCTTTGAAGTACTTGACTCCATGGAACAGAATGGATCAATCATCTTTATATCTCAATATCCTGTCAAGAACTGGTACACTCTGTTTGAAAAGGCAACCTTTGCCGATGCATCATTATCCCGTGCAACAGGTAAAGCCA
>DBOW01000026.1:0-199 GCA_002299675.1 Solobacterium sp. UBA636 | reverse complement strand
AAGACTGGAAATCAAGGGTAAGGACTTTAGAAAACTGTAAAAAATATGTGGGTGGCTAGACGCCACCCATGGTTATATCTATCGGTCAATTTTGACCGGACACGCCGGTCAAAAAACTCTGTACATATCGGTCAAAATAGCCGGTAATAAACAATTAGAGTGTAAGGTTTACTGGAAATTAAGAAAAAAGCTATTCTTA
>DBOW01000078.1:12447-14090 GCA_002299675.1 Solobacterium sp. UBA636 | reverse complement strand
AAATTTTCTCTGTACCAGAGAGCACCGATTAATGTTAAGGCAACACCATCGTTGAATTTAGCACCCTGATCTTCAAGCCATGTCTTTAATTCATAGCCGCCCTTTACAAACTGACTTACAAGTTCAACATCACCATAGATCCATTCAGAACCATCAGCTGTCTTTCTTAAACCACCATAGTAAGTCTGGAAAATATGCAGATTATCAGTAGAGAATAAAGTTAATTCATTTTCTGCAGTACCGGCAGCCATCTTCTTGTCAGCCCAGTCAAGATAAGCCTTGATTTCAGTCTTCAGTTCCTTTAATACAGGCAGATAATCTGCATGAACACCATGCTTAGAAATATCATCGATATTGCCGGCAACATATTCATGATCTACATAATAAGACTCATCAAATTCTTCTTCAGACCAGTTATAGATAGTTCTTAATACATCAAGATTACCTAAAGCGTTCTTAACCTTAGGATAAGTCTTGCCATCATATTCCCAGACAGCTTCAGTTGCGTCAGGATTAGCTGGATCCCATACCAGATATGGCATTGTAGCCTGGAACTGACCACCAGATACTAAAGTATTACCACCAACTTCAGCATTTTCTTCAAGAACCAGTACAGTTAAACCATTCTGGGCAGCCTGGGCAGCAACTGCCATACCGGCACCACCAGCACCTACAACGATTACATCATATGTACCTAAGTCCATATCAGACTGTGCCTCATGTACTACAGTGTTCTTCATGAAGGCATCAATATCGCTGGCCTCAGCAGCCTTGGCAGCTTCAGCTACGGCATTCTTGTAAGCCTTAGATGAGAAAGTTGCACCAGTTACATTATCAACACCAACACCATTGGCATCCATAACATCCAGTGACAGAATATCGAATGCGATGTCACCTACATGAGCAGTTTCCTTAGAGCTTACTACTTCAATTGAATCGATTGAATTCTCTGTGAAAGTTACAGATACAGTTAATGGACCATTGTAGCCCTGAGCCGTACCCTCATAAGTACCAGCCTTATAAGTAACCTCTTTGTTTCCACCACTGGTTGCAGCTTCACCCTTTACGGCAGCTTCAATAGCGGCTGCAGCAGCTTCCTTAACGGCAGCAGATGTAACAGATGCACCAGCTACAGCATCGATTTCAGCTGACTGCTTTTCCATAATCTTTTCAGCCAGTGTTCCAAGTGCAGCACCACCGATTGACTCGGTTTCCTTGTCACCTGCAACATCAACCTTTTCGATCTTTGAGTCAGATACAGTGATTGTAACCGTAACAGTGCCGCCAAAACCCTCAGCTTCACCAGAATAAGTACCGGCAACATACTTGCCGCCACTCTTGGCACAACCACTAAGGCTCATCGCAATTACTAAAACAATTGCCAGAACCTTAACAATTTTATTTCCTTTCATTTTATCCCTCCTTTTGAAAAGAACATACCATAATTTTATCATAATATAAACCCGGTCATATCAAATATCTATATTCCATATCAAAAAAGCATACCACAACAGTGATATGCTTAAGTTAAACTACTCACTTCTAAGCGCAATTACCGGATCCTGTTTAGCTGCCTTCCTAGAAGGAATTAAACCAGAAACCAGAGTCAGAACTACACTTATCGCAATTAATACAGCTGCATA
>DBOW01000078.1:10748-12358 GCA_002299675.1 Solobacterium sp. UBA636 | reverse complement strand
CCAAGAGATCCCGAAAGAAAACCGATAATAAATGTCTCAGCTGTAAAAATCGAAGAAACATTACTCTTGGAAGCACCCATAGCTCTCAGGATACCAATCTCCTTAGTTCGCTCCATAACCGATATTAAAGTAATAACCGCAATCATAATACTTGAAACAATTAAGGAAATAGAAACAAACGCAATCAATACATAAGTAACCGAATCAATAATTGTCGAAACCGAAGACATCATCAGACCCGTAATATCGGTATAGCTTAATACCTGTTCTTCATCAACAGTGTTGTTATAATCATCCAGCACATCCATAAAATGACTCTTGGAATCAAAATCCTTAAAATAGAACGAAATGCTTGAAGGATCATTCTCATCCTGATAGCCAAGATTCTTAAGATTATTCTTATAGGTAGCTGAACTTGACTTAATCATACTGGACATAAGCCTTGAAAGTTCTTCCTCATCCATATCAAACTGGAAGGCCTGCTCAAACTTCTTAGTATCAAACTCAATAATATCACCACTGAACTTATCACCCAGTCCACTCAATGAATCAGCCATTGGTTCCATAATTGAAGCTACGCTTTTGAAAATACTGCCTGCGACAACAAGCGATGAAAAATTATTAACAATATTATTTACCGCCGCTAAAGTCCCGGAATTGTTTTCTTCGTCTGTAAATACCTCAAGCTGTATAACATAATTTATGCCAAATGAGTTAATAAAATCCGAAATGTTTTCTAAAACCAGGTTTCCCAGATCTGACATTTCTGCAAGTTCAGCTTCAGTAATACTGTTATTTCCTGTAATATTAGATACGATATTGCATATATCAGCAGGGCCATATATGACAATTCCGTTAAGTCCCTGCTGGATTGATGCAAAATCTCCTTTAATAACAGTATATTTTATACGCTTCATACCAGGCTGAACCTCAATATCCGCCTTATTTTTCAGTTTAGAAAAATAATCATCAAACATCATTCTTACCGATCTGGCAAGATTATCATAATCACTGTCCTGCAGACTGGAGAACATAGCATTAGTGTTTTCATCATTACTATTTCTGAATATTGTCTGCATAAAGTTCTTATAATTGGTGCCATTTATTTTCGATGACTGACTGTTCAAATCTTCATCCGAAAGTTTCAAGTAGCATGAATAATAATATGAATCATTCATTATTTCATCAATATTATCAACAGCAATTTCATTTCCATTATCATCAGCTGTTACAAGATGACTTTTTTCATAGGACTGAATATAACTGTTCATCATCATATAATTGAACGAATTGAACGTATCTGTTAATTGCGAAACATTCGGTCCGGCAATAACCGCATTTGCCGCTTCTGTGGCGTTGCCCATAATCACTTCCTGCATCTTTTCTTCATCCATCATATCAAAGTCAAAATCATCTTCAGAAATATTTACTTTGAAAGCATCTTTTAATAAGTCTTCATCAATTGTCACTAAATCATTAAAATCTAAACCAGAGTCTTTCTTGTCTTCATCAAAAGCGGTATTAGAGAACACATCAATATCCTTATTTTTTAACTGCTTCTGTACTATTTCTGTATTATAGGCATCATTTATAACTTTAGAAGTAAGCTC
>DBOW01000078.1:0-10574 GCA_002299675.1 Solobacterium sp. UBA636 | reverse complement strand
GGCATTGATTAATCTAAAATCCAGACTTAATAAATCATCATAGGAAACAGTCATCTGCTCATTATGAACAGTAACCTCTTCCCCATTCATTACTTCCTGAATAAGGGTACTTAATTCCTCAGTATCCCTTAAACCCAGTGAATATACTATCAAATCAGGAATCATTTCCTTATTGCTTAAAACCACCAGAACTTCATCACAGGCACTTGGATATGTACCTCTTAATAATTCATAATCAGAAAGATTATTAAAATCTTCCTCATAAAAGGCGCCCATCATAGCTGACCCCTGCATCATTGAAGAAACCATGGACATGGCCGAATCAGAATATATACCCGACAGCATCGTTGAAGGATTAAGCTGAACTATTTTTCCTGTGGCATCTCTTGAATAAATAAGCGGCGAAACCTCATATTCATAATCAATTTTATTTATATCCTCAATATAGACTTCCTCATTTTCCTCCAGCCACTTCTTAAATGACTTCAGGTCATTTGAACCAAGTGAATTAGTAGCGGTGGTAATCATTGGCATCTCTTTGACGAATCCTTCCTTTAATTCTTCATCATCGTTCCTCATATCAGAAGACATAATGGCTGAGAAAATATTGGCTGTCTCCGAAGAAATTGTCAGAGGATAGGACGACATAGTTTCTTCCTGTATCTGATCTATGTATTTCTGAAAACCTGCTGACAAAGAAAGAATCAGCGCAATACCAATAATACCGATAGAACCCGCAAAAGATGTCAGAATAGTTCGGCCCTTTTTAGAAATAAGGTTGTTAAAAGAAAGCGATAAAGCCGTAAACATACCCATTCTGGCCTTACCCAGATTTTTATGCTTAGCTTCGACTTCTTCTTCTACCTCATAAGGATTGGAATCATCAATTATCCTGCCATCTTTAATTCTGACAACCCTGGTGGCATATTCCTCAGACAGTTCAGGATTATGAGAAACCATAACTACCAGTCTGTCCTTTGCAACCTTCTTCAAAAGTTCCATTACCTGATAGCTGGTCTTTGAGTCCAGGGCACCGGTAGGTTCATCAGCCAGAAGGATATCAGGATTGTTCACAAGAGCTCTGGCAATCGCAACTCTCTGCATCTGACCACCAGACATCTGATTTGGCTTTTTGTGAGCCTGTTCCTTAAGTCCTACTTCATCTAAGGCAGCCAGCGCTCTTCTGGTACGCTCCTTTTTGGAAATTCCCGAAATAGTAAGTGCCAGCTCAACATTGGCCAGTACAGTCTGATGAGGAATCAGATTATAGGACTGAAATACAAATCCAATAGTATGATTACGATAAGAATCCCAGTCCTTATCCTTGTAGTTTTTAGTCGAAACATGGTTAATAATTAAATCACCACTGTCGTAACGGTCTAAACCGCCAATAATATTTAAAAGAGTAGTTTTTCCTGAACCTGAAGGGCCAAGAATAGCTACAAACTCATTGTCTCTTAAATTTAAAGATACCCCGTCCAGTGCTTTCTGTACCAGGGTACCAGTTTTATAGGTTTTAGAAATATTTTTAATCTCTAACATCTTTCACCTCACATAACTATATGCATTTTATTTAATCAGTGTGAAATAAAGCTGAAGTTCAGCTCAGCCAGCAGTCATTTCCTTTGTGAGCTCCTATTTCAAAATGACATTTAACAATTCCCTTATCGACTGCCGTATAAAAGCCTTTGCCCATGCTTATTTTTACCTTATCACCAGCTAATTCCAGATAGAACTTCTGCTGATTCATTGCGGTAGGAGCTTTCATACAGGCTTTAACTCCTTCTATAAACCATTCTGGACTTTGATTGTCAATCTTGGCAAAAACAGATATATCCTTGGTTTTATGTTCTTTGCCAGCATCTGTTCCATAGCCCAAGGCAATAACCATCACCAGTTTTTCGCCTGGTTTAATGTAATAGGCACTGTCAACTTTAGAATAAGTCATAGCTACCCAGCAGCTATTTAAACCAAGACTTTGAGCATAGAGAACCAGTTTCTCACCAAAGTAACCACACTTTTCATCCAATTCCCTGTTCTTTGGGCCAATTAAGGCTATATAATTGCTGACATTCTTAAAGCCGCCATAGTGAGCCATTAAACCTTTAAATGCTTTTGGTTCATCGCATACCAGCTGAAAATGAAGACTGTTTTGTTCATTTATCTCATTTATTCTTTCATTCAGTTTATTTTTAATATCTAAAGACAGCGGAATATCCTTATAGCTTCTTACTGAATGCCTGTTTTCAATCTCTTTAATCATCTGTATTAGCCTCCCTGGCAATTGTTTTGGCATGTTCAAACATTTCAATCAGTTTATCAAAAGATTCGCATTTTGTATCAAAATAATAATAATTTTTAGTTCCTTCTTTTCTGATGGCTAAAATACCAGCCTTTTTAAGTACCTGAAGATGATGAGAAACTGCTGTACGAGAAAGATGTGACATCTTGGTTATTTCGTTTACCCTTAAGCCTCCACAGCTTCCGTTTTCAGCCATCATCAAAAGAATGTGCTGTCTGTTCTCATCACCTGAAGCGGTCATTATTTTTCGGCATTCCCGAAAATCATCTGCCATTTTTACAATTTCTTCTTTATTCATAACTTCTCTGGTTTAAATATTTAAACGTTTTATTTATATCATATACAAAGCTCATTTTCTTAATGGTAAAGAAAATCAAGACAAATGACTGAAAAACAGAACACATAAAAAACCTCGAACGAGGTTTTTGTTAATCTTCAAAATAAGACTTTGCGATTCTGGCAGCTGCCCTGGCGTTATTATAGGCCAGTTCCAGATTGGCCTTAAGTGAATCACCGCCGGTGAGATCCTTAACAGTTGCCAGCAGGAATGGTGTTGTATCCTTTCCCTTGATTCCTTTTTCCTTACACATCTGAAGTGCTTTTTCAATATAAACATTGATTTCTTCATTAGGCATGGCGTATTCATCAGGAATAGGATTGCCGATTACCACACCTCCATCAAGACCCATCTCCCACTTGGCTTTCACAATGGCTGCCACTTCTTTCTCATCCTTACAGTTATAGTCAAGCTTTAAACCTGAAGACTTAGAATAGAAAGCCGGCAGATAATCAGTTCTTAAGCCAAGCACTGGCACACCAAAGGTTTCAAGATATTCCATAGTAAGATTCAGATCAAGAATTGCCTTGGCACCAGCACAGATTACCGCAACTGAAGTATGAGCCAGTTCCTGCAGGTCGGCAGAAATATCGAAAGTCTGCTGAGCCTCACGGTGTACGCCGCCCAGACCGCCAGTCGCAAAAAACTTAATACCAGCCATAGCTGCACCAATCATAGTGGTAGTTACAGTTGTAGCACCAGTTTTACCGGTAGAAATATAAATAGGCAGATCTCTTCTTGAAACCTTGCCGACATTTTCGGCTTTGCACATAATTTCAAGTTCCTCATCACTTAAACCAACCTTAATCTTGCCGCCAATTATCGCAATAGTGGCTGGTACAGCTCCTTCTTCCTTAATTATCCTTTCCACATTTCTGGCAAATTCCAGATTCTCAGGATAAGGCATACCATGTGACAGAATTGTTGACTCAAGGGCAACAACAGGCTTATTTGCCTCAATGGCCTCTTTGATATCGTTTCTTACATCCAAATATTTTTTATACATTGTTTAATTCTCCTTCTACTTAATTATAATTTATTCTGGCCAGATAAAGACCATAAGGAACAATATTATATCTTCTGGTTGATTTACAGGGATTATTAAGCATTTCCTCAATATCACTGATGTTCTTCTTTCCCCTTCCCACTTCGATAAGGGAACCAACTATAATTCTGACCATATTCCTTAAAAAACCATCGCCTGTAATCTTAACTATTAAAAGATTGCCGTTTTCATTAATAATCTCAAAATCATAGATAGTCCTTCGCTGATCTGGCTTCTCCTCATAAGTCGAAGTACTGAAAGAAGAAAAATCATGTTCACCCAGGAAAAGTCTAGAACATTCCCTCATCTTCTCGACATCCAGATGATACTTGCACTGATAGGCTCTGTTAATCAGAAAAGGTGAAAACTCCTCATAATTGATCAGATAAATATAAGTCTTCGACTTAACTGAAAATCTTGCATGAAAACTCTCATCAACCTCTTCTACATTATTAACATGAATATCTTTAGGAAGTACCGCATTAAAAGAACCCTTTAACCTGAAACAATCAAGTTTTTCATTTATATCAAAATGAAAAACCTGATCTAGGGCATGCACCCCTGCATCTGTTCTGGAAGCCATTATAATTCTCTGATCAAGATGCAGTATCTGCATGAGGGCTTTTTCAATTGTATCCTGAATAGTATTCTTATGAGGCTGAGCCTGAAAGCCCAGATAGTTTGTACCATCATAAGAAATATTAACCTTATAGCGCATTAAAGATAAAACCTTGAAAGAATCATTAAAACCATTATGACAATTGAACCCAGAATAAACAGATAATCAGCTATTCTGTATTTAAGCTTCCTGTATCTTGTACGTTCAGCACCCGGAATATAGCCTCTGGCTTCCATAGCATCGGCCAGCTCATAGGCTCTTTCAAAAGCCACCGAGAACAAAGGCACTACCAGTGAAAGAATAGCCTGAATCTTTTCCTTCAGCTTGCCTTCCTCAAAATCAACACCTCTTGACTTCTGTGAATTCATAATACGCATGGTTTCCTCAATGATAGTTGGAATAAATCTCAGGGCGATAGAAATCATCATTGCGACCTCATGAGCAGGGAAATGCAGCCTCTTAAGCGGTGTAAGCAGATACTCAATACCCAAAGTCAGATCCAGGGGTTTAGTTGTGGCAGTCAGGCAGGTTGTAAGCATAATCATCAGCAGCAGTCTTACCACAATAAATAAAGTATTAAATATCGCATCTGACCAGATTTCAAAAGAACCTATACTGATTAAAACATATCCCGTTTTTACTGAAATCAAATTCACAACTAACAGGAATACCATCATAAACATCATTGGCTTAAAAGCCTTAAACACAAAAGAAAGTTTCAGGCCAGACATCAGAACTGTAATTAAAAGAATAACACCCAGAAAAAGATAGCACCACCAGCTTGAAGGAATAAATATGGCGATAATCACAATAAACAGGGCAATTATCTTGGTTCTGGGATCCAGAGAGTGTATAGGCGAATCAATAGGTATATATTTACCAAAAACAAGCTTATTCATTATTTCTTCACCTCCCTGGCAACCACTTTAGCCAGCTCAGGCAAAGTTCTTACATCATCATTTATCTTAAAGCCCTTTTCTCTTAATTCTCTTTTAAGCTTAACAAGCCTTGGCTCCAGAAGATTAAACTGCTTAACCAGCTCATCATTATTGAAAAGACTTAAAGTATCGCCTGAATACCTGACACTTCCATCAGCCATCAGTACCACATTGTCTGCATAGTTATAGACTACCTCATTATCATGAGAAACAATAATGATGGTTGTACCCATATTTTTATTCAGTGAGATAAACAGATTGATCATTTCCATTGCCCCTACCGGATCTAAACCGGCAGTAGGTTCATCAAGCACCAGAATCTTTGGTTCGATCGCAATAATTCCGGCAATCGCTACTCTTCTTTTCTGACCACCCGATAACTCTAGAGGCGATCTTTCATAATAGCTTTCAGGAATGCCCACAAGTTTTAGAGCCTTCTTTGCCTTATTTAGAGCTGTTTCCTCATCATCTCCAAAATTCTTTGGGCCAAAGGCTACATCCTTCAGAATGGTCTCCTCAAAAAGCTGATATTCTGAAAACTGAAAAACCAGACCAACATCTTTTCTTAAAGACTTAAGACCCCTGTTCTTTTTATCAGACTCGATTTCATGGTCAAGAATTACCAGTCTGCCTTTGTTTGGCAATAGAAGTGCATTCAGATGCTGAACAAGTGTTGACTTCCCCGAACCGGTTTCGCCAATAATCGCGGTAATTTTGCCCTCTTCAAGTTCTAGATCAATATCATTGATAGCGGCATGGGCATAGGGCATACCGGCATCATAAATATAGGTTATTTTCTGGAAGCTAATTGCCATAATTCATCCACCATCTCGCTTTCTTTATGTGACTTCAGTTTAACACCATGTTTCTTCAGTTCCTCATGAAACTTCAGAGAAAAAGGAACATCCAGATTAATCTTTTTAAGCTTCTCACCATCCGCAAATATATTTTCCGGCTTATCATGCTTATATAATCTGCCATTATTCATCACGATACAGTCATCGGCATGCAATACTTCTTCAATATCATGGGTTATTGAAATAATGGTAAAACTCTTATCCTTATGAATCTCGTTGATTAAAGACTTAATGGATTCCTTGCCCTTTGGGTCCAGCATCGAAGTAGCCTCATCGAAAATAATAATACTTGGATGCATAGCCAGCACTCCCGCAATGGCTACCCTCTGTTTCTGACCGCCAGACAAAGCTGTAGGCTCTTTTTCCAGATATCTGGCAAGGCCTACCTTTGTGGCATATTCCACAATAATATCATCCATCTTCTCTGTCGGCACCTGATGATTCTCTAAACCAAACGCAATATCATCTCTTACCGTTGAACCAATAAACTGATTATCCGGATTCTGGAAAACTATTCCCAGTTTTTCTCTTATCTTATAAAGATTTTCTTCATTCAGTAAAAGATCATCGATAACGATGGTGCCACTTTTTGCCTCCAGAAGACCTGCCATAAGCTTGGCCAGTGTTGATTTGCCTGAACCATTGTGGCCAATGATGGTTACATAGTCCCCTTCTTTAATATCAAAACTAACACCTTCAACGGCATTATGTTCATTATCATAGCTGTATACTAAATCTCTGACTTCTATTAAACTCATATTCACACTCTACTCTTTTAAATATTATCTATCAAGCAGACCGCCTGAGCTACAGCTCCCTCACCACGGCCAATAAAGCCCATCTTTTCGCTGCAGGTAGCTTTGACATTGATATTTTTAATATCGGTATGTAAAGCTTCAGCTATGTTTTTACGCATCTCATCAATATAAGGTGCCATCTTTGGCCTTTCAATAATAATCAGGGAATCAACATTGACTATTTTATATCCCTCTTTACACATCATTTCATAGGTTGCCTCTAAAAGCTTTAAAGAAGAAATACCCTCATATTTCGGATCCTTATCCGAAAAATGAGTACCAATATCTCTTAAACCCATAGCTCCGATAATCGACTCAATAATCGCATGTAATAAAACATCGGCATCAGAGTGACCTAATAATCCCTTTTCATAGGGAATCTTAACTCCTCCGATAAAGAGGTCTCTTCCTTCAACCAGCTTATGTGTATCCTGTGACTGTCCTATACGCATTGTTCAAACTCCTTTATATCATCTATTACCTTAACACCGCATTTCTCTAATCTTTCTCTTGAAACATGGCCAGCTGATGTAAGTATACATTTCACACCCATGGCTTCAGCTACCTCATAGTCGTGTTCACTGTCACCTATATAAATATAATCATCCGGATTTTTATCTCTGATAAAATCCCTGGCAATATGAATCTTTGAATCGGCATAAATATCAGTAATACCCAGTATTTCATCAAAATATTCATAAATATCAAGCTTCTTAAGATGTTCAATCAGCATATCGGTTCTTGAAGCCGAAAGAACTATATTCCTCAAACCTTTCTCCCAGTTAGATTTCAGAACCTCTATAACTCCATCAAACAGTTTTGTCTCATCAATATGCGCCTTATAGTAGTCCTGAAATTCGCGTCCTACCACATACCAGTCAAGCTTTTCAAAGTCAAAGCCAACCCTTTTATAATAATCAATAACTGGAAAACCGAAGACATCCTTATATTCTTTTCTGGTCACAGTATCTCTATTCAGATACTTCTTAACCAGTATATTTAAAGAAGTAATGCACAGATCAATATCATCTACCAGTGTTCCGTTAAAATCAAAGATTACATATTTCATCCCTACAATTATACAAGAAAAAAAGATGGATTCTAGTCCATCTTAATAATCATCACTGTCAAAATCCTTCATTGAGTAAGAAGAACTGTAATCCTCTTCTTCCATCTCCTCTTCAGATTCCTCATCCTCTTCCAGATCAATCTTCGAGATATCAATATAATGCTCCTCGAACTTTCTTCTGGAACGCAGATCCCATTTATTGTCCTTAAGCTGAACAAAACGAGAATCCAGAGTCAGATCCGAATAAAACTGAGCGACAAGATCTTCAGAAACCTTGGTTTCCTTCAGAACATCTTCCCAGAGTTTATTGAACGCAATAGCCCTTTTCTTCTTAGCCATAATTTCATAGGCTGCGTCACTCATTGACTTGTATGTACTCATCTATTTCTCCTGTTTCAAACTTGATTTCTATCCTGTATTGTGCCCCCTCTAAAGAGTAAGCAATAGTTATTATAGACTGATTTTGAATAAATTCAACAATTTTTACCTCAAAATATAGACTTCCTTCACTCGAATACAATTCAATGAAAGAATTTTCATTACGGCATAAGCGAATAAGTGTCCTGTGATCACTTGCCTTAGAATATATTTCAACACTTCCCTCTTCAATGTTTACTGTATTAAAAGAACCATAGCCATCGATGTAAGAAAAACAGTTTATATCATCAGTGTTGATTATCGATTCATTTACAGCTTCCTCATTTATAATTCGAACAGAAATTTTCATGAAACAAGTTTAACATCAATATTACACGAAGTCAAAACAGTGTTATCATTAATCCATGAAAATAAGAAACGCAGATATCAAAGACGCTAAACAGATACATGATATTTATGGAACCTATGTACCATATGACTATGTAACCTTTACTATTGATAATCCAGATATAGATACCTATGCTCAGAATATTTCAGATTATTCAAAACACTATCCCTATCTTGTAGCTGTAGATGAAAATGATAAAATTTTAGGCTATGTCTGTGGCCATCCCTTCAGACCTCATGATGCCTATAAATGGAATGTTGAATCAACAATCATCTTAAGTAAGGATGCCCCAAAAAGAAGCGGTATTGCCACAAAACTCTATGAAGAATTCTTCAGGCAGTTAAAAGAAAGAGGCTACAAATTTGTCTATGCCGTGATCTGCGACAACAATGAAGCATCTATCATGTTTCATGAAGCCTTAGGCTTTAAAAAAGCCGGACATCTGGAAAATGCCGGCTATAAACTTGGCAAATGGATTGGTGTCTACTTCTATGTCTTGCAGATAGACACACTGGAAACAGTAAGAGAACCTTTTTAATAAAGATCTTTGATTCTCTTAGCCAGTCCCTTAAGGGCATGTAAAGGAGTTGAACAGATCGCAATACGGATACCCTTATTAACCTTGACCGCATAAATACGGTCATTTAATAATGCCTCATGAATCCTGCTTAATTCAGCTGGATCATCTATCTTCAAGGTTACAAAGAAACCTTCCTTATATGGATAATACTCAAGACCACATTCATCAGCTTCGGAAGTAAACAGGTCACCACGCTTTTTAAGCATTGAAACATATTCTTCTCTTTCCTTAAAGTATTCATCCTTATGATCCCTTAAAACATTGGTGATATTGACCATGGCACCGTTATTGACATTGGACCAGACACATCTGGCTTTCTTTTCAAAGACAGCTTCTAAGCTATCAACTACCTCTTTACTCTTATTAAGAATAATCAGGGAACCAAGTCTTTCACCATAATAAGAGAAAGTCTTGGAAGTAGAGAAGGCAACAAGCACCAGCACATTATCACTTATATTATTGAAAGCTTCCATATAGTCTCTTGAATGCTTGTAGTCTACTGAATAATCAATATAGGCGACATCGTTGAGTATTACTACCTCACTGGTCTTAGACAGCTCATTGGCGCAGTCAATAATCTTTTCAAACTCAGCCTTAGTATATGAATAGCCGGTAGGATTATGGCATGGTGAATTTAAGACAATAAATACCTTGCCGCTCTTGGATGTCTCTTTCATCTTTGCACAGATATCATCTACGTCAAAGACATTATAGTTTACAATATTGAGATGATTATCATTAGCCATCAGCTTATATGAACCCCAGCCAATATGCGGAAGAAGAATGTTATCCCCCTCATCTAACAGACAGGAAATAGCCAGGTACAGTGCACCAGTGCCACCACTTGTGGCAATGGCATCCTTAGCCAGATTTACCTTTCCCTTTAGTGCCCAGTCCATTGAGGCATCAAGATATTCTCTGTTGCCCTGTAAACCAGCTGCATAGGCAGCCTTGACAGTGCTTGGAAGTTTGGCTTCATTATCGAAAACCACTTTGTAGGCAACCAGTACATCATCTTCATTCTTTAAAGAACCAACCGAACAGTTTACTGAATTTCCTTTTCCTAGTCTTTTTTCATCTTCTTTCATTCTGGCAACAATACCAAAGACATTGTCTACCAGTCTACTTGGATCACAGTGTTTCTTAATAAAAGCCATAAAATTTACCTCTCTTACAATATGTAGATATTATAATACTTGTATCAAAAACTAAGAAAACATTTTCAATAGAAATAAAATATTTACAACAGTTAAGCGCTTACATA
>DBOW01000020.1:1490-7157 GCA_002299675.1 Solobacterium sp. UBA636 | reverse complement strand
AAGATTGCTGATTCCTTCTCACCCTCAGCTCTGGTGATTGCAGACTGTTTTTCACCTTCCGCCTTCAAAATAGCTTCACGCTTTTCACGCTCTGCCTTCATCTGCTTCTCCATGGCATCCTGAATAGACTTAGGAGGAGTAATGTTCTTAACTTCAACACGAGTTACCTTGATACCCCATTTGTCAGTAGCTTCATCAAGAATAGTAGTAATCTGACCATTAATCAGATCTCTTGAAGTCAGCGTTTCATCCAGTGTCATTGTACCAATAATGTTACGTAGAGTTGTAGCGCTCAGATTCTCGATAGCCGCAATTGGTCTTTCAACACCATAAGTCATGAGTTTTGGATCCTGAACATAGAAGAACACAATTGAGTCAATCATCATAGTTACATTATCCTTGGTAATTACCGGTTGAGGTTCAAAGTCAGCTACCTGTTCCTTTAAAGAAATACGGCGAACTACCTGATCAATAAACGGCATCTTAATATGCAGACCGGCATTCCAGGTTGTAAAATACTTGCCCAGTCTTTCAACCACATAGGCATTTGCCTGTGGGACAATCTTGATGCACGAAACAACAAGCATAATTATCAATATAATCACAATAAGAAATATAATAAAACCTAACATTATCTCCTCTTTCCGCCAGCTGATATGCCAGCCATTACAATACAGATTAACACCAGAACATATACAAGAAAACTGCCCGTTCTCAAAGTACTTCGACTGAACATCCTAATCATGATCACAATAAATATCGTGATGAATAAAGCCATGATAATGCCCATGATCAGATTAACTGCGAAACTGCTGCCTTTTCTGTTTACGCTGGCAGAGTATTTACGCCTGTTATAGTCTGAATGAATTTTTTCATGTTCATTTTTAAGCTTTCTGGCATCATCCAGATCCCAGGGTGAAATACGGCTTTCAAGTCTTCTCTGCTTAGCCAGCCAGTCATCTTCGCGGTTTTCGAATTTTTTTAAATCATCCATTTTGACTCCTTGTGTTTATTTTAAAATAAGTGACAGAGTAATTGCACGCAATCTTATTCACTATATCTAAATTAAACCCATTTGTCTTAAGTTCAGCCAACATTCCGGCATCAAAATATTCATCATAAACCGAAAGAACATCCAGAATTTCAAAAACATCATTGCCATCACAAAGATCCAGAGAATAAGTGGTATTTCTTTTATCCTTCTTGGCAAAACTGTGGGCCGCATTGAGCGAACATGAAGCCCTTAATGAAGCTTTGCCCTCTATGCTGTTTCTGATATATCTGACTGTATTTATTCTCAATTCCTCATTCTGAATCTCCTTTAAACCAGTCAGATCAACAACTCCGATAAAGTCATCCAGATTATCAAGATATTTTCTGCTTAAAGGATAAAGACCTTCATTAAACAGCTTAATCACAATATCTTTCTTCTGTTCCAGAGCCCGAAGTGCCAGTTTTAAAGCCTTATCAATGCGATGATAATAATCTTCGTCATTTTTAGCCCTGTTAAATATACGCCCCAGGTTGACTGATACCGAACCGATTGAACCTGTATCTTCTTTGTAGCCAAAATAAGATGAAGTCATGTTATCATGGCCATTAAGCATATTTTTAAATATAGCTTCCTCATATACCAGTTCACGATTTTTCAGTTCATCAGAAACACTGTAACAGATTATAGGATAAGAAAACCTGTTGCCTACTGAATCACCCTGAAGCATTATTTCTTTAATTGCCCTGTTTATCATATCCATTTCTTTCTGATACTCTTCATCAAAAAGATTCAGACAAAGACAGGTAAAAGGTGCCACATAGCCCCAGCGGGTAGTTACATTCAGCTCAAAAATCAGGGTCTGAATATTCTGCTTCACTTCATAATAATCCAGATTATCCTTACGGACAAATCGAGCCATAAGTGTATCAAAACCATTGATGCTTATAGAACCTGCCCATTCATACTGAACTACTTCAATATATTTTAAAAGCTGCGAAATAAAAGTGGAAACATGACGGGCTCCTGCCGAATAGGCCATTCCATTGACCCCGCCAAAACCTTTATTAAGCATTTTATTTAAAGAAAGACCAACATTTTCTCCCGTCAGCATCGATAAATCATGCAGATAAATATCACCCTTAACATGCGCTTCCTTTACCTGTTTATCATAAATATCATCCAGCCAGTAAGAAGCAGTTACCGAAGATGAATTGTAGGCGATTAAACCGCCAATCGAATAAGGCTTAATAAACTTTTCTGTTTTGTGATCAAGATAGGAATCAACAACTCCTCTATATTCATCCAGAGCCAGTTCAATATTTCTGGATTTCTCCCGCTGTTTACGATACAGAATATAGGCTTTAGAAACATCCCAGTAGCCATTTAAAGAAAGAGTTTCTTCAACCAGGTCCTGAATATCTTCTACATTGATTAAACCATCAAGTATCTTTTCGTCAAAACGGCTGGTTACCTTCAAAGCCAGGGTCTCAATAATGCTTGGATGATAGCTTCTTCCTGTCGCATCAAAAGCTTTAGTAATAACTGTTACTATTTTATTTAAATCAAAATCTACAACATTTCCATCTCTTTTAACTACCTGAAACATCTTAGTCACCTATAACCACATTATCTATATATTTATCAAGCACAGCCTTAATACCGTTTATTTCATCTTCACTCAGCATCGAAATATTTGTATCAATACAGCTGTCACTTTTCTTCAGTCTGATTAAATTAAGCTTTTTAATTCCCTTTAGCCACAGACCCAAATCATCATAGTCAATTTCGCTCTTTCTAAGAAGCAGAGAAAATTCATAATCTATGACATCTTTTTTTAGATATTCAATTGTTCTATTTAAACCAGACAGATCGAATTCATCAAGGCCTATGCAGGCTGCATAAACATCCCTTGAACCCATTATATTTATCTCTACCTTATCGATAAGCTCAAGATCAACAGCCTGTTTAAGCTTTTCAAACAAAGACCCATTGGTTGACAGTTTCACGTTTAAACCGAGTGCTTTTATTTCCTTAAGAAGCTGAAAAACACCATCATGAAGAAGTGGTTCCCCGCCCTTTATACAGACCCCCTGAAGCATACCGGAACGCCTGGTAAGATAATCAATTATTTCTTTAACCGATTTGTATTTCTGTGTAGAACTCAAAAATACCAGATTCTTATTTGTACAGTGACCACACCTGAAGTTGCAGCCTCCTGTATAAATAACCGAACAGCTCAAATCATCATAATCATTAAAGCTTAAAGGCTTAAAATCACAAACCTGCAGGTTATTTATATCAATGGTAGTTTTTGAATACTCTTTGGCTTTTTCAAGAATGTGGGAAAGAACCTCCTGATACATATCAAAAGCGGCCATATCAGTATCCTTGGTAAGATAATTAAGATATTCCTGCCTGATCTGATAAAGACTTGGCATCAGATCTCTTGTCTTTTGTGTGGTATAAAGTTCCTTGGCTCTTTTATCTTTTTTTGAGTCAACGATATGTACAAAACCATTTTCCTCCAGCTTGTAAATAGCCTTGGTAATGGAACCCTTGTCAAACCCCCCATCCTGAGCCAGCCTGTTGAGCATCAGTCCTTCATCTTCATAAATAGAAATCAGAAAAATAAGCCCAGAATAAGAAAGCCCGTATTCACTAAGGACCTTGTCGTAATATTTCTGGTTGCATCTAAAAAGCGCAGCCGATAATAAATCCAGATAATTACCTTCCATCAGACATCCATATATTCAAAAGGCAGCCACACCTCGGTAACACGGCCCAGAAAATCCACCGATACCTTGGCGTTGCGGTTTCTGGGATCCATTTTGATAATTCTGGCCTCCATTTCCTTTAAAGGGCCAGAAACAATCTTTACTCTATCATTTTCCTTTATAGCCTTAGACATATCCACAATGCCTCCACACTCCATAATTTTTTCAGCATAGCTTAAGTCATAGCCGGTAAGCTTACCTTCATCATTGTTTCTGTTTAAGACTTTAAAAGAAACACCATCTATTCTTAAATCATAGACATGATCGCCCTTTGGCAGATAAATAAACAGATAAGAACTGAGCATCTGTTTCTGAATAACCGACTTAACACCATTAACCGATTTATGCTGATACTTCAGAATAGGCAGACACAGAAGCTGCTCATATTTATCGTTAAATTTATTCGCAATAATTACTTCCATCCCATAGAGCACAAAAAGACAGTAAATATCCATGCCCTCTTTTTTAAGAGTATCTCGACGCTTAGATAATTCTTCTGTGAACTCAAATTCCATTAACATACTAGGTAATTTTACTAAAAATATTGAAAAGAGGCAAAAAAAGAAGTATCATTATATGGCATTAAAGGAGTATTATGCTGAGAGTTATACTGATTATTGTATCTGTTCTATTAATCCTTATCTCACTATTACAGGGTGGCAAGTCTGATGGACTTAGCGCATTCACCGGTTCAAGTGATTTAGGTTTATTCCAAAATATGAAAGAAAGAGGACCTGAAAAAGTAATTTCCAATATTACAATGGCCCTGGGAATAATCTTCTTCGTACTGGTTATCGTAATTAGAATAGTTGAATAAGGGTTGATACTAACCCTTTTATTTTTTTGGCTTATGATTAAAGAAATAAACGTAAATCGCAAGGCTTATCACGATTATGAAATAATCGATAAATATGAAGCCGGACTATCTCTCTTAGGATCGGAGATTAAATCGATCAAAAAAGGTAAAGTTCAATTAAAAGATTCCTTTATCTCTTTTATTCATAACGAAGCTTATATAAAGGGAATGCATATCGCCAGGTGGCAAAGTGCTTCATCCTATTTCAACCATGATGAAGAAAGAGACAGAAAACTGCTTCTTCATAAACACGAAATAGTTAAACTGGCCACCAAAGTAAAAATTCAGGGTCTGACTGTCATACCGCTGAAGCTTTATCTCAAAGATGGTAAAGCCAAGCTGGAAATTGCACTGGCCAGAGGTAAAACCCTCTATGACAAGCGCGAGGATGACAGAGCCAGAACCATGGATATGGAAGCTAAAAAAGCGCTAAGGCGCTAAATGGGGATGTTCCGGTTTCGACAGATTGTATGTTGGATCCTGGCTGCAGTGGAGTGACGACCTAATTGTCAAATTAAATTTATTCGGCAATAATAACAATTATTGTTTCGCCTAAACAAGCGACGTTAGCTTAAGGCGTAATTCTATGGCCCATGTTTGTAAGTCATAGTCTCAAACACAAACTAGGTGAAGTAAGTTGCCTTCATAATCTTACAAGCCGAAAACCGAAAAGAGGAATTCTCTGCTGGGTAGTTTAAGCCCTAAACAGAGTCTTATCAAAAATTAAACTAAACTGTAGACGCCTCGATGGGGACTCTTTCTGGACAGGGGTTCGATTCCCCTCATCTCCACCAGAAAAAAATTTAAAGGACTGCCTTGGCAGCCCTTTTATTTAGACGATATTCCTCTGTTTTCGCAATATTCTTCTTTCTTTTTCGAAAAATCTTCAACTGTTAAACCACAGTCCTCAGCAGCTTCTTCAATGGAGATCTTCCCTTTTAAAACATAGCGAATATTTGTTTCAATAATCGCATCATCAATTTTCTGAGCATTTTCTTCCCTGATTTTGTTAGACTCTTCTAAAATTTTTTCTATTTCTTTTG
>DBOW01000020.1:0-1414 GCA_002299675.1 Solobacterium sp. UBA636 | reverse complement strand
TTTTCGGCTTCTTCTTTTATTTTATTTTTTTCTCTTGCGGCTTCTTCTTTTATTTTATTTACTTCTTCAGCAGTACGTTCCTGCGCAATCTTTTTTATTGCGCTGACTTCTTCTTCGATTAGTTTATTAATTGCTTCGCACATATCTGTCTTTTTCCTTCCTTTCTTTTTGGGCACTTTTATATTTGTTACTGTTTCGATAACCCTTATGGCATCGTTATCTATCATTACTTTTCCTCTATCCATATAATGTTCTTTTATCTTTTCAGAATCCTTAGAAAATTTGATAAAGGTAAGCACTTCCTTAAGGTCGCTTGTAAAAAGTTCCAGTTCTTCTTCTTTGATGCCTGATGGCTCAATCAGATTAATTCTGTAGTCCTGAATATATTTTAATACGACATCATTATTCGTGTCCAACATTTCATGTAAAGATATCGGACCGTCCCACTTTTCCACTCCAAAATAAACCACAAGAGTAATAACGGGAATCAGTTTATCAGTTTTCAGAAAGCCTGAAAGAAATTCCACTCCGTCCTTTGCAGTTTTGTTCTTTTTGTTGTAGTATCCTCTGGCCGACACCTGTTCAGCATAACTTAGTGCATCATAGATCATGTTTCTGACCGGCATGGCATAATGAATATCGGTCTGATTCTCTACGCCTAAAAGCACGTAGGCAGCCTCGTCATCATATTTAATCACTGCCTGTTTAAACACATCACGATATTTCTGCACTGTCTTATAGCTTTGTTTTGGCTTATCCCAGTCAAATATATCCAGAAGAATATGAGAATCCATCGGTTTTAATGTTGATGCATCTATTATCTTTTCGCCATTATAAATAAAAAAATTAAAGGCATCCGCAAACACATCGTTGTGGTTCATAAATTTTGTAGTTAATTTATCGATATTTCCCATTGCTGCTTATTAAACCTCTTGCTTCATGAATTCCTTTATGGAATCTATCCTCATACTGTCTGTATCATTACACATGAAGTCATGGATGTAGCTGTCAAGAGGATTGTCAGCTTTGCATTCACCATTGACAAAGATATATTTAACTCCATCAAATTCAAAACCTGGTTTATCATCTCTCCATGTAAGCTTATAAAATGGTGATTTTCCCTCATATACATCTTTTTCCATCAGCACAACAATTATCATTTTTGGAATAAGACTATAGTCCATTGTATCAGCCATGTATTCTTCCTTTTTTAAAACAAAATAAAGGAAGGCATTAGCTATTACATCAGGTTCAGTTCCCTCAGCCGTCAAAAGTCCCATCAATCTGCCATTACCGGTAAGCGTGCTGAATTCAGCCAGTGTAGAGTCATAGCCATATACATTTGTTATATCCTTACAGGATGAACCCTTAAACTCCAGGGTGTCATCATTAAGTATCAGACGCAGAAACTCTT
>DBOW01000062.1:7848-9724 GCA_002299675.1 Solobacterium sp. UBA636 | reverse complement strand
GCATCACCTGCGAAAGTTAACAGCTGAACTGTACTTGAATCGCTAGGAACACCACAAAGATCCAAAAGAATAAGTATAACCTTGATCATACCACAGCCAATAAGTGCTGGAATCAGTGGTGTAAGTGAACCAGAAATGCCATTGAAGATAGCGTCAATAACTCCTTTTACGCCCTTCTTTTCCGCAGGCTTGTCTTCTTCAATTACTTCTTCTACGGATTTTTCCTGGGTTAAACCATTCTTTTCGCAAATTAGCTTATAAGCATCACCAACTGACTGACCAATAATAACCTGCAGCTGACCGTTTTGCCACTGTACCCCCAGAACACCTGGTAATTTTTCAATTAAGTCTTTTTTTACTGAAGACTGATCTTTTACGTTGAAACGTAATCTAGTTACACAATGTGTAAAGAATTGAATATTTGATTTGCCACCAACATAATCAACGATGTTAGAGGCTAAAGTATCATATTTTGATGCCATTTTAATCTCCTTATATTTTTTATATATGCAAACTATTTAGATGTTGCGCACCATCTATCAAGTAATTGCCTATTTATTCTCTCTTGAACACATCCTGTTTATGTGAATCATGAGGTACATAATCTCTTCATCTACAAGAGATTTTTTGAGTTTATCTTCAAGAAACTTTCCAATATCAAGAGCACACTTATAAGTTTCAGGATAAGACTCAGTAAGTTTCTCAAACATTACTGCGTTATTGCTATCGAGCGCCTCACCTTTTTTGAGTCTTTGAATAAGATAATGCAAATGAGTAACAAACCTACTGCAGTTAAATCCTTCACGTGAAATATTGATTTTAAAGCTTTCTTCGATTATTCCTAGCACATTTTCTGTAAGAGCATCTACATCTAATTCATCATTTACATGATCAGGCATTGTTTCCGCATTGATTATGTGCAATGCAATCGATACCGATTCCTCTTTAGGAAGATGTATCTTAAGCCGCTTATTGATAAAATTAACAGCCGCTCTGCCAATTTTATACTCTTCCTCGTATAGAACCTTAATATCCCCTACATATGGTGTTTTGACGTGCATGTTGTTTCTATATCTGCTTACAGCGAAATTAATATGATCAGCTAAGGTAAATGCCAAGTTAGGATTAAATTCACTATTAATCTTCGTTACAGCATAATCAACGATTGTTGATGAAATATCAAACATTTCCTTATCAATATCGTTTACCAAACCTATATAGCTATTCGAAATACCATAGAAAGTTCTTTCGACCGTTGACATATCGGTTAGCTCGTACGGCATTTCCCTAAAACCTATACCTCTGGCAAAAACTACAACATCTTTATTATTGCCATCCTTACATACAGCCACATTATTATTTAGTTTCTTATAAACCAGCATGCATACCCCCTTTCTGAAATAAAAAATCTCTTTAGCAAACCAAAAACAATTAAGTTAATGGTGATGCCTCAAGAGAGTAACAAGCCTTTTTCTAACGTATTTATCTTATCAAAGCGCTTACATAGTGTCAACATTTTTTTCAAATAATTTTTATAAAACGCTTGATGTACTACTTCATTTATTGCTATATAAAACCCTGCATCGGGTCAAGGAGTATGCCTTTCTACATTATTCTAGCAAAATTGTGGCTCTACCACCACATCGCTGTATGCACGATTGCCCAAATGTTCATGAGCTTTGCAAACTGTTCGTCTGTGTACTCGCCGATTGTCGATTTCGCCATGCCGATCAGCAGCTCAATCATCTCTTTTTGCGTTTTCGTCTTCCCTTCGTATTCGAATTTGTGATAGTCCAGGTTGATGATCTGACTTCCGGCTTTGAGATACTCTATTGTGTGAACGTGTAGCCACGTGGCTATATCTTTCTTTCGCGAC
>DBOW01000062.1:6991-7723 GCA_002299675.1 Solobacterium sp. UBA636 | reverse complement strand
TCGGCTATGCGCTCTTCCTTGCTTGCTGCGTTCTTGAGATTTCTATATAGAATGCCGGATTGTCCAATGGCTTTAGTAGTTTACGGAGGTGTCGCATGAAGTAGTAATCCATATCCCAGGTGCTTCTGTATATCTTCTTCTTTTTGTTTAACTTTTTGTTCATTTATCCCTCCATTTCGCCAGTTTAGTCAAAAGCACGCTTAATCAGAATCATTTCTGCCTTTCGCGTATTGGTGCTATAAGTTTTGATTAGCCAATGTTTGTGCTAATCGTATTTTTCTAGTATCAGCAGCTCTTCGCCCTTCCCTAGTTCGCAGTTCTTTTCGATAAACCTGATAATCGATACAATCTGTGCGACTTTGTATTTGTTCGAGTCGTAGTCCGGGTAGGCAAACCACATATAGTCATTTGCTCCATGCAAGACTTCCTTTTCACCTTCAAACTCAATGCTCTCTCTGATGATGGTTTCTGGCCTTGTTCTGACAAGCGACGAATAAATGATTGGATCAAGTCGAACATCAAGTATTTCCCTAATATAGGAGTATTGAAAAAATTCCAGATTAAATTTATAATTTATGAACATAAGCAAACAATAGGGTGAATATTTATATTAGCCTTGTTAGTTTGTTTTGTATTCAAAGAACCTTTAATGGTACCATTTGATGGGGCTTTAATTAAAGGCTTTTTTATTTGTCTTTTTTTCCTAAAAGATAATCATATATTCTAATAAGT
>DBOW01000062.1:6840-6981 GCA_002299675.1 Solobacterium sp. UBA636 | reverse complement strand
ATTTAGCTTTCCCATCCGTTAATGTTTTTTCTAGAATATTATTATCACTTTCAAATTTATATCTCAAATATTTTCCTAATTCTTCTACATTTACAAAATACTCCCTTAAATAAGATATCTATAAAAATTCTTTATCAAGTG
>DBOW01000062.1:3561-6812 GCA_002299675.1 Solobacterium sp. UBA636 | reverse complement strand
ATAATTCATATTTTTAATATCTTCTACACTTTTGAAATCATACTTATCTCTCTGTCTTTTTATGGTGTTTGACAAGAGTTCATCATAAGATTTCCTTACCATTAAAATTTGTTATTTGACATATGTCTAAATTGATGAAATGCTATGAAGCAAAATTAGCCAAGATACAACAAACGCTACAATTTGTTATCGAAATAAATTTTATGGTCATTTAATCATTAATATTTTTTACCTTGAGGACGCATCGTTAATCTTGTGCATTCATCAAAATAATCAGGCAAAATCAGTTCTTACAAATCTAACTAAGCCTATAACCTTAACCTGCTGATCAATTATCTCCTCAGCCGTAAAATATCTTGCCTCATATTTAGGATTAGAAGCCTCCAGAATCATCAGATCATTTTTATATTTCACTTTCTTAACCGTCACCTCATCACCTATCATGACAACCGCAATAGAGCCAGACTGCACTTCGCTTTGACAGCGCACATAGATTAAGTCACCATCATAAATATGGCTTCCCTCCATTGAATCACCCTTCACCCTTAAGAAGTAGTCCCCTCTTTTAGAATCAGCCTGACCAAGTTCAATATAGCCTTCAACATCTTCATCAGCATACATATCATAGCCCGCCTTTACTTTACCAAGTATTGGTTTAATACGGCTTGATTCCTCAATAACACTTTCTATATCGCAGCTTAAAAGCTCAGTAAGCCTGTTTATAGTATTTCTTTTAAGCTTAATGCTTTCACCATTTATCCAGCGATAATAGGTCGATAAAGAAACGCCAGCCTTAGCTGCCATTTCGCTATGATTTAAGCCATTGGCTATTTCATACTGTATAAGAAGTTCTCTAAGTTCCATACTCATATATTAACATAGTTTTGGGATTATTTTCCCAAATCTCAATTAAATATTCCCAAATCTATGTTGTTTTTGGGAGTGGAGCTTTCTATAATACAGCCATGGAAAGAATTTATCTGTGTATCGATCTCAAGAGCTTTTATGCCTCGGTAGAATGTGTAGAAAGAGGCCTTAACCCCTTTGAAGTAAATCTGGTGGTGGCTGATCCTACAAGACATGGAGCCATTACACTGGCTGCCACACCGGCTATCAAGAAACTTGGTGTACCAAGCCGAGGAAGAATCTATGAGATAGATAAAAATATTGAATATATTATTGCCCCGCCCAGGATGTCTTTATATATGGAATATGCAGCCAGAATCTATTCTATTTTTCTAAAATATATTGCGCCAGAAGATATTCATGTTTATTCGATTGATGAAAGTTTCCTGGATGTAACGCCCTACCTGAAGCTTTACAGAATGAATGCCAGAAGCATTGCCCGCATGATTCTTGATGATATCTATGAAAATACCGGTATTACCGCTACGGTAGGTATTGGCACCAATCTTTTTCTTACCAAGGTAGCCTTGGATATTGAGGCCAAGCACACAAAGGATAATATGGGTTATCTGGATGAGGATCTTTTTAAGCAGAAGCTCTGGCATCATACTCCCCTGACCGATTTCTGGATGATAGGTCCAGGTACTGAAAGGAGGCTTTCAATGCTGGGATTAAATGATTTATATGATGTAGCTCATGTAAAGGAAGACATTCTCTATCAAACATTTGGCATCAATGCGGAATATATTATCGATCATTCTAAAGGAATAGAGCCGGTTACTATTGCCGATATTAAGGCCTATAAGCCTTCAAGTAACTCGATATCCAATTCTCAGATTCTTTTTGAGGACTACAGCTATGAGGATGCCTTTCTGGTAATGAAGGAAATGGTGGATTCCAATGTGCTTACATTAACCGAGAAACATCTTGTGACTAACCATATTTCTTTATATATTGGCTATTCTAAAAACATTATCAAGCCAAGTTCTGGATCAATGAAGATAACCAATACCACCAGTTCCTGTTCACTGCTGATGGAGGAGTTTAAAAAACTGTATAAAAGAATAGTAGTCAGAGGCTATCCGATAAGACAGATAGGTATCGCCTTTGGAAATGTAAGGAATGAAATATATGAGGAGTTTGATATATTTGCGGATATCGATGATATCGAGAAAGAAAAAAAGATTCAGGAATCTCTAGTCAAAATAAGAGAAAAATATGGCAAGAATGCTGTGCTTAAGGGTATGAACTATTATGACAGGGCAACCATGCGCAAGCGTAATGGCTTAATTGGAGGACATAATGCCGCCTAGAGTAAAGCGCACAAATGTACAAAGAGCCCAGATATTCAATTCCTTTGATGCCCTGAAGGGCTTTAAGGAGCTGTTAAGGGAAAAGGAAAAAATAACAGTTCCGGAAAGACATTTATCGGAAGATGATCTGGAACTTTTAAACCGGCAGATATATCAGATAGAAACCGGTATGGTAGTAGGAGTAGTCTATAAAGATAATAGAGAATATATCTATAGGGAAGGAATAGTTTCTAAGATTAATTTTGATACCCGCATTATTCAGATAGTTAAGACAAAGATTGATTTTAGGAATATAGTTGAAATAAGGCTGCCCTTTTAAGGACAGCCTGATTTACTGTTATGCTGCAGCTTTCTTGTAGCTCTTCTTTACAAAGAGTACATTTACTGCAGTGATAATCAATGATACAGCCAGCAGTACCAGATGAAGCCCTGCCAGCAATGGCTGAAGGACAAAGGCATTAAGCAGTCGTTCTCAAGAAAAGGGAACTGCATGGACAATTCCCTGATGGAAAACTTCTTTGGAATCATGAAAAACGAAATGTACTATGGATACCGTTTCAAGACCAGGACTGAACTTATGAAAGCGATGGAGGAATACATAACCTACTACAACACAGAAAGAATCAACGCAAAAAGAAAAGGACTGTCGCCTTTGGCTTATAGACAACAGTCCTTCAATCAGTTAACATTAAGATAGCTTATTTATACCGGTCCAACTTTACCGGTGCACTACATTAAATCAGCTTTTATAAATCCGTTATCAAAATATGACACAGCTGTCATTTGTGAAGCATTTGTGCGTGAGTTATTGCGATAGTTAAACATCTGTGTCTTTCATTACTAAACTTTTACAGTCCAGTTTTTAGTATCTTCGATCTTTCCCCATTGGATACCGGTTAAAGTATCGTAGAGCTTCTGGGTTAATGGACCAATATTGCCATCCCCGATATTTACACTGTCATTTTTCCAGGTAAGTTCTTTTACTGGCGAAACAACAGCGGCGGTGCCGGTACCAAAGACTTCTTCCAGCGT
>DBOW01000062.1:1649-3469 GCA_002299675.1 Solobacterium sp. UBA636 | reverse complement strand
ATAATGCTGCGTCTGGTAACTCCTGGAAGTACAGTTCCTGTAGTAGCGGCAGTATAGATTTTGCCGGCAATCTTGAACATAATATTCATGGAACCAACTTCTTCAACATATTTCTTTTCTACGCCATCAAGCCACAGAACCTGTGAGTAGCCAATCTTTTCAGCCATCTCGCCAGCCTTGATGGAAGCGGCATAGTTGCCTCCACACTTGGCAAAACCAGTTAAGCCCGGTGCAGCACGGATATATTCATCTTCTACATAAATCTTTACCGGTTTAATACCTTCCGCATAGTAGGCACCACTTGGTGAAACTATAATGCAGAAGATATATTTCTTTGCGGCATGGACTCCAAGGCCTACGTCGCTGGCAAAGACAAACGGTCTTATATAAAGCGATGTTCCTTCAAACGATGGTACCCAATCTCTTTCTACATCAACCAGAGTCCTGACTGCCTCAATAAAGTCTTCAGTTTCAATTTTTGGTATACATAATCGATCGGCTGAATCCTGAAATCTTCGGGCATTACAGTCAGGTCTAAACAGCAGGATATCGTTGCCTGCGGTACGATAAGCCTTCATTCCTTCGAATATTTCCTGCGCATAATGTAAAACGGAAGAAGCCGGATCTATTTCAAACGAATGATAAGGTTCAATTCTGGCATCATGCCATCCCTGCCCTTCATCGTATTCCATGACAAACATATGGTCGCTGAACTTCTTGCCGAAGCCAAGTCCTTCAGCTGTCTTTGGTTTTTCCTTTAGTTTTTCAGATTTAGTAATCTTGATATTCATCGGTATAACCTTCTTTCTGTTTTCTATTCTAAAACCGGATAATACTAAATGTAAATAATTTTCTGAAAATATTTTAATTATTTTTTCATATATTTGTAAATTTTTTCATAATAAAAACCTTCATCTTGAAGGTCTCTATTTTCGATATACTGTCTTGCCATCAACAATGGTTTCAATAAGCACACCATTTACCTTTCTTCCATCAAAAGGTGTACATTTGCCCATTGAGATAAATTTTTTACTGTCAACTGTATATTCACTGTCTAAATCAAATACAGCCAGATCGCATTTCCTATTCAGTTCAATTGTTCCACCCTCTATACCAAATATTCGGGCAGGATTTGTCGACATCAGCTTAATAAGTTCCTCTAAAGAAATAATGCCTTTCCTGACAAATTCGGTATATAGAAGCGCAAATGAAGCTTCATTTTCCACAATGCCAAAACTGGCCTTGGCTACTTCACAGTTTTTCTCCGCTTCAGAGTGTGGCGCATTATCTGAACAGATTACTTCAATGGTTCCATCCTTAATTCCTTCAATCAGGGCTTCCTGGTCTTTCTTTGACCTCAAAGGCGGATTCATTTTGAAGCGTCCATGATTTTCGTTTATGTCATCTTCATTTAAAAGTAAATGATGAGCTGTTACTTCACCAGACACAATATCAGAATACTTTTTAGCTTCCCTTAGAGCTTCAACCGATTCAACAGTTGACATATGACAGATATGGAAGCGACAGCCTGTTTCTTTAGACAGCTCAAGATCTCTTATTACTTCCTTATATTCCGAAGCATTATTGATACCGGCATCATGATATTTCTCAGATACCGGTCCAAGATTCAGACTTCCGCCATGAAGCTCACTTTCATCTTCGCAATGAGCAGTAATCAGTCCATCGAACACAGCGATTTCTTCCATGGCTTTTTTCATATCCTCGCCATGCTGCACACCCTTGCCATCATCCGAGAAGACCATGTATTCTTTAGAAATCTCTTTAAAATCGACAAGTTCACCAACACCCTTCTGTCCTTT
>DBOW01000062.1:1070-1545 GCA_002299675.1 Solobacterium sp. UBA636 | reverse complement strand
ATGCAGATGTTCCAGTGAATCAGCAGCCGGCTTTAAATTAGGCATCGCAAAAATAGTGGTAAAACCACCCCTGGCAGCTGCCATGGTTCCTGTTTTAATGGTTTCCTTATATTCATAGCCTGGCTCTCTTAGATGAACGTGGGTATCAATTAAACCAGGAATAACCGTATAGCCCTCATAATCATATTCTTCATCATAGGGCATATTGTTTTCCCTTAGATATCCTTCATCATCAATAATAAAATCCATTTTCTTAAATGAACCATCGATATATACATTCGAATTTCTATAAAGTCTAGACATATGAACCTCCGGTTGTTAAGAGTATTTTATCATAGATAATTAACTTATTATAAATACGATATGTTATATATTCTGCAAAGTTTTTCATACATAATCATAAAAACTATAATTTTCTGCAAAATAAGTGAGGAATTTTCAATTTTTTTGACAATAACAATATAGAGGAGAAAAA
>DBOW01000062.1:232-990 GCA_002299675.1 Solobacterium sp. UBA636 | reverse complement strand
GCCAAAAATCTGCTGGCTATAAAAAGCGTCACAGCCAGAATTCTGAAATATACACTAAGAGAATTTAAAGATTACGAACCAGATTTTATTGAACAAAACTGCATAGGAGAACAAAAATCAGATAAAACCGTCAATCCAGGGGAAACAAAAATCAAAGAAATGAACAGTGAATCAACAATTCAGAATGAAGGAACATTTCACTTCGATATTCTTTTTGAAGCTAATATACCTGGAAATGATATCAGAAATAAATGTATAATAGACTTGGAGATTCAAAGAAACAGTAATCTTCCCTACAAAGTATGTCAAAGAGGAATCTTTTATGGTGGGAGAATAATTTCCCAAGAATACGGTACATACTTCGTAAAATCAAATTATCAGGATATTATCAAAGCTATTACCATCTGGGCAGTCTTTTATTCTTCCAAACGAAAACAGAATACACTGGAAAGATTTACTATTGATAAGCGTGTAGAAATAGGCGAAGATTTGAACAATTCAAAAGACCACGATTTATTTGAAATGGTGATAGTTGGCCTTGGTGAAAGTGATGAAGTTTCAGCGCCAGATTTCATCTATACCCTGCTTACTGACAGACTTTCAGTGGAAGACAAGAAGAAAAAGCTGGCTCAAAAATATGGTTTAAAAATGACAGAAGAAATAAAGATGGAGGTAACAGAAATGTGCAACTTATCAAGCATGATAGCTGAAGAAAATCAGCTAATTGGTGAAGAAAGAGGATTTGTTAAAGGTGAAGA
>DBOW01000062.1:0-213 GCA_002299675.1 Solobacterium sp. UBA636 | reverse complement strand
GAAGACAGTAAATCCAGAGAAATGTCTATCTATCTTTATAATCACGGTGTTCCTCTAGAGATTATCGCAGGTGCCGCAAATGCTACAGTTGGACAAATACATAAATGGATTAGCGAAGATATCCAAAACCACAAGGACTTGAGTTAAGGATGGATAAATAATATGCGTGATTTAGCAAGCATGATAGCTGAAGAAAATCAGCTAATTGGTGAA
>DBOW01000088.1:8968-11490 GCA_002299675.1 Solobacterium sp. UBA636 | reverse complement strand
AAATCCTGATGATGAAACCAGGGCAATGATAAATACTTATGGCAAAAAGGTCTCGTTTATAAATTTCGATTCATTAAATAAAATTGAGCTCTAATATATGGAAAATGGCCGTTTTTTACTCTTATTTAAAAAAGTGAGGAATTTTCTGTTAAACTATTGCCATGGGAATTAAGGGAATACTTTTTGATAAAGATGATACTCTAATAGATCTTGGTACCTACTGGTGTAAGCCTACAAAAATCTGCATCGATATGCTGCTTAAAAAATATGCTGCAGAAAACAATGATGAGTTAAGAAGAAAACTGGAACTGGCCGGCGGTTTTGATGATGACAGGCTGATACCTGGTTCAGTAGTAGTAACTGGTACAAATCTGGAGACCATGTATCTTTTTAAAGATATATTTGAAGAATATGGTATTGAAGTGGATGAGGGTTTCTGTCGCTATGGCGAGGTTATTCTGGAGGAATGCTGTCTTAAATATGGCGAGATTAAGGCAAAGGGCGATGTATTGTCCCTGATGGGCTATCTTAAATCAAATAACATTCTTATTGCCCTGGCAACAGGTGATCAGCGTATATCGGCGATTAACTGTCTGAATAAGCTGGGGATAACTGATTATTTTGATATGATAATTACTTCTGATGATGTAAAAAACCAAAAGCCTCATCCGGAAATGATTGATAAGTTCATGTTCGAATATAAACTTGGCACAGAAGAAGTACTGATGGTGGGAGATTCTGCAAGTGATATGAAGATGGCCTGTAATGCCCATGTAGCTGGTCTTTTAATTGGCGACAATAAGGTTAAAAGTGACTATAGGCTTGATAAACTGGATAATATTATTGAATGGATAAATGATAAGATATAGAAAAGGGAAAGGGGTAGAATGCTGGATTTAAAGTCTTTTCAGATTGCGCTGCTGGCCTGGGGCTGTATTTTCTGTCTAATATTATATTTTGTAATGATTTTTAATGTGGCTCTGGAGAAGAAGAAACGTCATATCCTGGGGTCACTTTTATTATTTTCGGCCTTATATCTGGCAACGGACTGTCTGGCCTGGTATTTTAGAGGAATGCCAGGTACTGCTGGCTACTATGGTGTCAGGCTGTCTAATGGAATTAATTTTATCTCAGACTATCTGCTGATAGGCTCTTTTCATGCCCTGGTCTGTTATTCGCTTTTTAACGATGACACAAAGGTTTATCATAAATTGATCAGAGGCAAACTGGTAGTTGCGATCGAGATTATCGGTATAGCGATTGTCATTATCAATCACTTTAATGGTATGCTCTATTATTTTGATGATGCGAATTTTTATCATCGTGGTCTGTATTCTCTGATTTATGCGATCAGCTGTCTGTTAATTGTGCTGATCGACTTTACTTTACTGGTTCAGTATCGTAAAAATATGCGAAGTCAAAGTATCTGGGTATCGATGATTGTCTATGCTCTGGCACCGGTTGTAGCCGCGCTGATACAGATGTTCAACTATGGTCTTTCTTTAACGGGTATTGCGATTTCAATCACAACCATCATAATTATGTGTACTGAACTTCTGGATATTTCTAAACAGCTGGTAGAGAAGGAAAAGGAAGCTGCAGATATCAAAATTTCTTTGACTCTTTCGCAGATTGCGCCACACTTTATCTATAATACTTTAACTACCATTAAGCGTTTATGCGTTACCGATCCTTTGCTGGCACAGGAGACAATTACCAATTTCTCCAATTATCTTAGAATGAATCTTGATTCTATGGAACAGAAGGAAGCTATTCCTTTTAATAAGGAACTGGAACATATTAAGTCCTATGTTTTCGTGGAACAGAGACGCTTTGGTGATAAGGTAAAAGTGGAATATGATATTAAATACCTTAATTTCAAAGTGCCGCCTTTAGCTGTACAGGTACTGGCAGAAAATGCCATTAAGCACGGTATATGTAAGAAAGAAGAGGGCGGAACTGTTTTCATTTCAACAGATTTTGATTCAAAGAATGTCTATGTGACAGTTATGGATGATGGTGTGGGTTTTGATACAGAGAACAAGAATATTTATCATATTGGCGTTAAGAGTACAATTAAGCGTTTGAATATGATGTGTAATGGCACTTTGACAATTGAAAGTGAGATAGGCAAGGGTACAAGGGCACTTATAACCATACCAAGGAAGGATGACGATGATAATACTGGCAGCTGATGATGAAAAACTGGCACTGGAAGATTTAAGAGAAAACATAAAGAAAGCTAAACCAGATGCAGAAATACACTGTTTCAATAAGCCAAGAGAGCTTTTAAGCTACGCAAAGGAACACAGTTTTGATGTGGCTTTTCTGGATATTGAAATGGGAACCAGTAATGGTCTGGATGTAGCCAAGACTTTAAAGAAATATAATCCAAAAGTTAACCTGATATTTGTCACCGGCTATTCAGACTATATGCAGGATGCCATCAAATTAAGAGCTTCCGGCTATCTGCTTAAGCCCTCAACGGTAAAAGATGTTAAAGAGGAGCTGGAAAATCTGAG
>DBOW01000088.1:3918-8870 GCA_002299675.1 Solobacterium sp. UBA636 | reverse complement strand
GTTTGAAAAAGCCAAGACCAAGGAACTGCTGGCCTATCTGGTGGACAGAAGGGGATCGGCAGTAACTTCTGGCGAATTAAGAGCGGTGTTATGGGAAGATGCAGAATCGGATAAAAATACTAATTCATATCTTTCCAAACTCATGAAGGATCTGTTTACTACTTTGAAGAAGCATAATCTGGAAAATATCATTATCCGTGACTGGAATACCTACGCCTTAGATACAACGAAAGTTAAATGCGACTATTATGACTATCTGGATAATAAACCAGAGGGTATAAGAGCCTATAATGGGGAATATATGTCACAATATCCCTGGGCAGTGTCCTCGGTTTGAGGCAACTTTGAGGCAACACAAATCTGATTTAATTATTATTGGGTCATTAAATAAACCTGTAATGTGTAAAGGAGCGGTCTTTCTCTATCTGATCATCCCTATTAAAGACTGTATTGGCACATTAAGTTTGGTGGGTTTATTTAATGACTCTTTTAATTTTAAAACAGGACTGATCAGCCCTGTCTATTCAACATTAGATATATGTGGTTTAACATCATCTGGGATTAAACATTTGTAGCTGTTTCCCATTAATCTGTTATTAAGCTCTTCTTTAGCCTTAACAATAATTTCAGGATTATTATGAAGGTTTATAGCTGCATCACAGAGGATTTCACCCGCCCGCATTGCACCCTTAAGCGCAATAGAGCTCTTGCCCTGGGCTACCCATTGCCATGAGTGAGCGCCAGCACCTATAGAGTAACAGGCGGTATTGAACTGGGCAGTTGGTACACACCATGAGACATCACCCACATCAGTAGAACCCATATCACAGATGTCACTATGAAGTGTTTCTACATAGTAGTCATTGATAACTCTTTCTTTGATGTTTGTGATCAGTCTGTTTCTGTCTTTGACAAACTGTGGAAGATCGCTTAAGCTGTTGTTTATGTCGTATGTTTCCTTGAAAGAGGCTGCATAGGCAAGTTCTTCATCGGTATAGTCATTTTTATATAGTTTTTTAAATGACTTATCCAGCACATCTTCTAAGACAAAGTTGGGAACCTGGTTGGACAGGCCTTCATCAAAAATAACTTCAACTTCACTGCCGGTCATTAGTGCTGCACCTTTGGCACAGTTTATGACTCTCTGGTATAGTTCTTCGCATTCTGGGTTGGTGGCTGAGCGTACAAAGTATTTAAGCACCGCTTCACTCTGGACAACATTAGGAGCCTTGCCGCCTGCATTGGTGTAGGCATAGTGAATGCGGTCGCTTGATTTCATATGTTCTCTCAGGTAGTTAACCCCGACATTCATCAGTTCACAGGCATCTAGTGCGCTTCTTCCAAGATGTGGAGCACTGGCTGCATGAGCGGATACGCCCCTGAACTTAAAGAAACAGGAGATGCAGGACTGGCTTGAACCGGTTACGACCTGGTTATAGTTTGATGGGTGCCAGGTAAGCGCAATATCGCAGTCATTAAAGTAGCCATCTCTTGCCAGATAGGCTTTGCCTGAACCGGTTTCTTCAGCTGGACAGCCGACGAGTTTTACGGTGCCGGGAAGATTATGTTCAATTAAGTAATTTTTATAGTCAACCGCTGCCTTAATAGAGCCAACACCCAGCAGATGATGACCACAGCCATGACCCCTGTCACCTGCGTAACTAATGGGTTCATATCTTGTTACATCAGCTTTCTGGTTCATGCCAAACAGGGCATCATATTCGGCCAGGAAGCAGATAACAGGTTTTCCTTCTCCATATACTGCTTCATAGGCGGTTGGCATATTGGCTATGCCTCTGTTTACTTTAAAGCCCTCAGACTCGAGGAAGTCAGCCATGATGGTGGCTGACTTATATTCTTCAAAGCCGGTTTCGGCATAGGACCATATTTCGTTTATTAAATTCTGATAATTATTCATCTAAATACCTCTTTAGGAATTCCCTGGTTCTTTCGTTTTTAGGTGAAACGAATATTTCCTCTGGACTTCTTTCTTCAAGTATAACACCCCTGCCCATAAAGACAACTCTGTCTGATACTTCTTTGGCGAAGGTCATTTCATGAGTTACGACAACCATCGTCATGCCTTCTTTGGCCAGATTTTTCATGACATCCAGTACTTCAGCTGCTGTCTCGGGGTCTAAGGCACTGGTCGGTTCATCAAAGAGCATGATTTTTGGATTCATACATAGAGCTTTGGCAATCGCAGCTCTCTGTTTCTGAGGGCCAGATAATAGTTTTGGATTAGAATATATGAAGTCTTTTAATCCTGCTTCGGTAAGTCTCTGTATAGCTGTTTTTTCAGCCTCAGCTTTATTTATCTTTTTTACCATGGTCTGTGATGACAGTTGTCTACATCACAATAACATCTCTGCCAGATGACTGTTTAAGTTTATATTCCCCTTCTTTAAGTTCGCCACAGTTAGGACAGATATAGGGTTTAAGAGATACCTTAAATGTAGTGTTACATTTAAGACATGTACAGTTTTTATCAATAGAATTTGATAATACTGTTCCACCATCTACTTTTGTAAGGTTATTGTCATTGAGTTTCATATGTGCTCCTTTTTATTTATTTTATTATTCTTTTTGAATTTATTTACGTATAATTATTCAAAGAGGTAGTGATGATGACAAGAGAATTAAATGATAATGAACTTATTGATGTAAGTGGTGGCAGAAATATCAGTGACAGAGAATATGAAGAGCTTGAGAAGTGGGCTGAGTATTATGAGAAAGGCTTAAGCAGTGGAACCTTAAGTCAGGCTCAGTATGATGAGGGTATAAATGCTTTGGGCTCATATCAGGCAGCTATCTATCACCTGAATCCCCCAAAGGAAGATTTTCTGTTTAAGCCTGAGGACTGGATTGGTACCAATAAGCTTCCATGGGAAAAATGAAAAGCTCATTAACTGAGCTTTTCAGGCAACATCGATAACACTTGACTGGGCATTTAGTATCATCTCAAAGAGCATTTCCGGTATTTCGAATGGCTGTCCATATGGATCAACGACAATGCCGTTAATGATGTTATTAAGTCTGATGGCGGTTTTTATGAGATCGACAACAGGTTCTTTTTTAATTATGAAGCCTTTGCATTCTTTTGGTTTTTCGGTAAAGGCACCAATATAGCGGTCATTTCCAGACTGCATAAAGGCTACCTCATCAATTTCGCTGCTGTAATAGACATAGAGATTTGAATCTCGAAGCAGTGCCATTACCTTGAAGATGTGTTCATCATCTTCATGTTCATAGAAATCATCAATGGCAGCTCTTAGAAGACTGCCGTCTTCAAGTTTTTCTCTTGGTATCTGTAAAAGAGGGTTCATGTTGCAGTAAAGGGTTACCACACCATCTTTTTCTTTGCCATAGACACCAATAGAGCTTCCTTCATGATAGCCGAAGTTCTGATATGGCTCTTCCAGCATGCTGCAGATAATAAAGCCCTGAACCGGCAGAAGGTCAGTTATCTTTGCCCAGACAGTTTCTTCTTTCAGTCCTTCCCGCAGCAGGACTACCCTAATGATATCGGGATGATCTGGTTTTCTCAGATTGTCAATGAAATCCATTATTCTGGTTTCTTCAACTGATTTAACAGCTTTATATTTGTCAATGAGCTGTCTGTGTTTTGTTTTGTCTATTGAACAGGCTATTATTTCTCTTGTGCCTATATCTTCGATATGAAGATGTTTACCACTTAATGGGCAGCCTATTTCGATATTGCCGTTTTTGATTTCTGCTTCGTTGAGAAGAAGGGCCATCAGTCCTGTATCGGAGTCAATATAGCCAAAACAAAGACAGTATTCTTTGTCTTTGTTTATTAAGTTATTCTGTTCGTCTTTGGTCAGTTTTAGTATAAATGTTTTATTATAGATGTCTCTGAAGCTGTTCATATTTCTCCTTGTGTTCACTCATTATACAACAGCAATCACCAATAAGACAGCATATATTGTCGTAATTCCAATAGACAGCGCCAGAGCATACTTTTCAATAGTTCTGTTCATGGTATAAGTACACTTAGCGCAGCCCCAAAGAGCTTGATTCCTACTGGTATTAAGATGATGCTTACACAGCATACAAGGCCTAAGGCAAACAGTACGATTGATACAGGTACTAGTACGGCAATCCAGATAATGGCACTGAGCAAAGCACCTGTAAGTTTGAAGCCCATATATAACATAAATGTGATAAATCCCAGAAATAATATTAATGTGATCATTGTTTACTGTCCTTTCTTTTTGATTGAATATGTTAAGCCAATATTTTTGGTATACAAAGGTCTGTTTTCTATTTTTTCTATCAGTCTGATAATTTCTATTCTCTGTTTACATGTCATATCTATCTCCTTTGTATGATTCAATGATACTTTTTCTGTATTTCACTAAACAGGACAGAAAGAGTGAAATAAGACCACTTATTTTACTGTTAAGAGAGAAATAAAAAAATGAAGCATTATGCTTCATTGATATTTAGCCCCAGTTAGTGGCTCCAGTGCCGGCAATCGGACATACGCAGCCGCCATGTACACCGACGTTATCACAGTTATCAATACCACCAGATCCGGCAAATAAGCAGGCACAGTACAGTCTGTCGCCACCGCCATAGCCGCCAAGTGCACAGGCACAGCCACCACCTCCAGCAACGGCCCTGAGTTCATCTTCTGATAATTCTCCAGATGGTTCCTTTAGGTCATCCATGCTGATGTTAAAGCCTGCGTTATTCAGTTCAGTGATTATTTTTTCATTAAAGTCAATTGAATTCTCTTTTGCCATTTCATTCAGTTTTTCCTGGAGTTCTGGTTTTTCTTCCATAAACCGAATCAGTTTGTCGTGTTTTTCTCTGTTCATAAATTATTCACTTTTCACATCTAAATGAAAATCCTTTCTGTTAAACAAATATTAACAGAGCGATTATGACAAAGTCTGTACAAACTTTATGTATTTATAATTGTTGTT
>DBOW01000088.1:3690-3814 GCA_002299675.1 Solobacterium sp. UBA636 | reverse complement strand
AGTTTGTAGCGCCAGCTCCAGCACCAATACATGCGCAGCCGCCTTTGCTCTTGCTATTAAATCCACATTTTCATTCGGTCCACCACTTCCATACCCTATGCACCAACAGTATAGCGTGTCACCA
>DBOW01000088.1:2981-3605 GCA_002299675.1 Solobacterium sp. UBA636 | reverse complement strand
TTTTGCCAGGTTATTCAGCTTTTTCTGAAGTTCTGGGTTTTCTTTAAGAAATTGAGTCAGTTTTTCCTGTTTTTCTTTGTTCATATGATGTTTACTATTTGTTCCTGTATTTGATTGATTATTTAGAACCCTGTGATTCTTTACTTATTTTCTCCCAATAGCCTTCCCAGTTAGTAGCTCCGGCGCCTGCAACCGGACATACACATCCACCAATTTCGCAGATGCCATTTCCATTTACACCACCTTGGCCATATCCTTCGCATGTACATTCCAGGTAATCGCCACTGCCATAGCCACCAAGAAAACATCCGCAGCCTCCTCCCCCGGCTACAGATTTAAGTTCATCTTCAGAAAGTTCTTCAGATGGTGCCTTTAAATCATCCATGCTGATTTCAAATCCTGCAGCATTCAGTTCATCTATGGTTTTTTCATTAATATTTTCTGTATTTTCTTTTGTCAGCTGATTCAGTTTTTCCTGGAGTCCTGGGTGTTCGTTCATAAATTTAATCAGTTGTTCTTGTTTTTCTTTGTTCATTTTATTCACCTCTTTACCATTCAATTATACGTTCGTATTAATAAAAGGTAAAATTAAAAGAATAAGGAGTGTAAATATTGTGAGCAGAT
>DBOW01000088.1:1301-2880 GCA_002299675.1 Solobacterium sp. UBA636 | reverse complement strand
GAATGTGACGATATTTGTGAATAAGGATGATTTCTGGGCTTTGTCTTTATGTGATGGGCACAGTGATATTGATCTGCCTTTATATCCTGAGAAAATTGTAAAGGCTATTGAGAAACTGGAAGAAAATGGTATTGTTGAAAGATGTGAATATGGAAGCGAACTTAACGATGATCAGAAGTATATAAAGTATGATAATCGCTTTATTGATTCAGTACATATCTCTATAACCGGCAAGTGCAATTATAAATGCCGTCACTGTTATATGTCGGCACCTGAAGCCAAGCTTGGCGAGATGAGTCATGAAGAGATAATGGATGTCCTGAAGCAGCTTGCGGATGCAGGCATTAATAAGATTTCTTTAACTGGTGGTGAGCCTTTAGTCAGAAGTGATTTTGAAGAGATTGTAGCTTATATTACTTCGAGAAAGATGCGTATTATTCAGATATACTCTAATGGTTTTCTGGTTAATGAGAAGCTTCTGGATATGCTGGATAAATATCATCAGAAGCCTGAGTTTAATATGAGCTATGATGGTGATGAGGGTATGCATGACTGGCTCAGGGGTATTGATAGAGCAGGTGAATATGTCCTTAGAGCCTTTGATTTATGTTATGAGAGAGGTTTTCCTACCGGCAGTGAACTCTGTATCTTCCAGAAAAATAAGCATCTATTAAGACAGAGCATAAATACCCTGGCTAAGCATCATGTAGGAAGCGTTAAGACCAATCCGGTAAGTGAAACAGAGCTATGGCTTAAGACTACCGGCAAGGGCCAGACGGTGGATATTAAGGAGCTGTTTGATCTTTACCTTGAATATATACCACATTTCTTTGAGGATGGCTGTCCAATGGTGGTGCAGTTAAGTGGCTTCTTTATCGGCTATCCTGATGGAAAGTACAGGTTTGGAAGCGAGAAATATAAAGCTGACTTCGATGCTTCCAGAATGAATGTCTGCGGTCATGCCAGAAATCAGCTGTATATCTCCGCTGATGGAAGAATGCTTCCATGTATGTCCCTTTCAAGTTATGATGAGGTAGCTAAAGAGTATCCTTCAGTATTTGAGACTGGTATAAAGAAGGGCTTAAGTGAATCTAAATATATGAGTCTTATTGATACAAGATTAGAGGATTATCTTAAACATAATCCAGAATGTGCAGCATGTGAATATCGTAATATGTGCTGTGCTGGCTGTCGTGCTTCAGCATTAAGTACTTCGAAAGATCTTGATATTATGGCTAAGGATGAGATGTTCTGTCTTTACTATAAAGGCGGATATCGAGATAAGTTAAGAGAATTATTAAAAAAACAGGGACTACTTTGATAGTCCCTGAGTTCTTTTCTTATATTCTTCAATATCTATTTTGCCCTTTGCCAGCATATCTTCTGACCAGAGCTGCAAAGCCTCAACGGTAATGGATATCTTCTCCAGTTCAGACTGAATATTGATGAAGTCGTCCAGTTCATCGTTGGATATTCTGCCATCAGCCGCAATTTCAATAAGTCTTTCCTGTTTCTTATGCATGGAGTTTAAGCTCGCCAGCATTTCCAGGGTAATGGCACTTAGGTCTTTAATCTTTAT
>DBOW01000088.1:0-1130 GCA_002299675.1 Solobacterium sp. UBA636 | reverse complement strand
AGAGGCTTCTTCTCTTGTGAGATTTAGTTCTTCTCTTTTGCGGAAATAGATGTTTTTGTTTTCTTTGGTTGAAACTCTTGGCATACTTAAACATTTTAACAGTAAATGTTTAGATTAAACAAGATTAAAAAAGGCATACATCATTGCTGATATATGCCATTAGAAAGTTATTTCCATTCTTCCAGAACAAACAGTATAGTATCTGAATCATCTGGAAGAGAACTGATGTAGTCATAATACTTTTGGTATGCATTGACATATTCATAGATATCGTCTTCATTTTTAAAATAGCCTGCTTTTTCATACTGCATAATCATAAGCTGTTCTATAGGACGAAGATCTCTTCCTCCACTTATAGCTTCCAGCATTTCATCACTTAGTTCACTGCCTAATTTTTCTTTTAATGATTCGGTAACTGATCTGATCTGTTCTTTGTTAAGTTCCATAATAATCACTCCTTTTACATTATTTTATACGTTAATATTTCAATATGGTAAACAGAATTTTAATGATTGATGAATGCACAGTAATAATTCTAGAAGCATTTTACATCTTTTCTGTCAGTTTCTGTGTGCAGGAAACTTAAATCACACCAGTGATCAGACCGGCATCATCTGTCCGGATCATATTCCAGAGCATCTCTTTCACATTCAATCATTTTCAATATTGATTATATCTAAGTTTGATTGCCTTAAAACTGCCTGTAAGAGTATATATTGAAGTTTTGAGGCAACATTTATTATTTATAATTAAGTTATGTTTTATAGATTAAAGGAACCATATGTATTTACAGGCTATAAGTTTCTGCCCTTTGCGATAGAGGCAATGGATGGTGAACATTATTTTGATAAGCCTTATTTCTTTAAGAAAAATACTTTTCTAAGACTCTTGGACTGTAATGGTCAGAATGACATGGAAGCTGATAAAGTTATCAGGGAACTGGTTAAAATCGGAGTGATAGAAGAAAGCGAAACAAGACTTGAGCCTTTAAGGGATTATCAGAAATATCATGTGTTTAAGAATAAGTATATGAAGTCTATTCACTGGTCAATTACCGGCAGATGTAATTTTAAATGCCGGCACTGTCTGATGTCGGCTTCTAATGGCAGGCATGATGAATTAAGTCTTGA
>DBOW01000135.1:10907-11034 GCA_002299675.1 Solobacterium sp. UBA636 | reverse complement strand
ATTAAGATATAGTTTATCTGGACAGGATTTATTCTTCTTCAACCAGTCTGCGGTACTCTTCTTTTAGAGAAACATCGTACCTGGCAATTTCAAAAGCTCTATCGAAATCAAGATTAAGTTCCTGCAT
>DBOW01000135.1:1333-10780 GCA_002299675.1 Solobacterium sp. UBA636 | reverse complement strand
ATACATCTGGTTGTAGCCAAATTCTAAGCCATTGATTTCTATTTCTTTCTGAGCATCCTGTGTGAACATAAAATTCTGCTCCTTTTCTAACAGCCTTATTTTATCACTTTTATCACTTCTGTTTGTGAAAACAGCTGAATAGAAGCTGGCTGCAGGATCAATCTGTTTATCTATATTTTCGTAGTCAAAGTCTACAAAACATAAAGTGTATGAAAACTCCGATATAAGATATTCGTTATAATCATTACCCTGTGTATCATTCAGGTTAAATTTACCAGTAATAGTCCTGCCCTTAAATTCATCACATAAAGCTATCCAGATGGCATGAACCCTTACACCCTTTTTATAGTTGCTTCCGTACTTTTTCCTTTCTTTACTATACAGTGCAGCGACATAGTCACTGGTTCTTACAATATATTCTTCAAAAGAAAGCTTATAAAAGTTTGGTTCCATAATGATTCTTACAAGTACTGTTTCTGGTTCATCATGGTTTTCTTTTTCTGGCTGTTTCAAAGAGAATATTACATCAAAGAACTTTACAGCTCTTTCTACATCATCATAGGTACCTGTCATACTGCCAGGATTAATCTCTAAGTCATAGACCATTTTACCAGCTTCTTCATCGCTGAGCTGTGCATACTCAGGAAAGACAAGTTTTACACTTCTTCCCAGAAAGTTTGGATCTGAACAGATTATTTTGGCTGTCTTGTCTTTAGTGATATCCTTGCCATTAACTATCAGTTTTTCTGCATCTGAAACCTTATCAGGTACAGCGATGTAGTCAGCTGTTTTATTGAAATTTGTCATAACAATATTTTCCTCCTATATTGTTATTGTCAAAAATTCTGGAAATTCCTCGCTTTTTTTCGAAAAACAGAAAAAAACCTTCATTTTTAATCAGAATGAAGGTTAATTTAAGTTAAATTATAAGAGTTTCGAGTATTCTTCTTCCTTAAAACCAAGGCAGATTATTCGGTCATTTTCGATAATTAAAGGTCTTTTTATCAGTTTTCCATCACTTGATAAGAGCTTGAGCTTATCTTCTGTAGACATTTCCTTCAGCTTTTTAGAAAGGCCCAGCTCCTTATAGACTTTGCCCGATGTATTAAACATCCTGTTTATATCTATATCGGAATTATCATACCAGAGCTTAAGCTCATCATAAGATGGATTAGAGTCTATTATATGACGGTCAGTGAAATCAATATTGTTGCTTATTAAATACTTCTTTGCCTTAATACAGGTCGAACATTTTGGATATTCCAGAAAAATCATCGATATTCCTCCTCTGTAATCAATTCCATTTTAATTGGCTGAATCTTTGTACACCAGCGTCCCCACGAAAGCGTATCATTGGCACTGTATGCATAGCCTATGACAAGATCATCATCCATTGAAATATGACCATCCTTGTTTTTGGAGATGCCAATATTATGCAGATAATCTTCAAAGCCTTCCTGAACTTTTACCCCGTCTTCAAAGTTCTTGCCGTCATCCGAAACCCAGATAATAACACCAGAAGTTTCAGTTAAACGTCCAGTAGCCGCAAATGCCACAAATTTATCATAATCATCAAGATACACCACATCGGCTGAATCCTGATTGTTTATCTTGTTTATCACGATATCATAGCCTGTTAAATTTAACGGCCAGTTTTCACTTAAGTCAGATATTTTAACTCTGGTTACATTATTATGAAGATCAATATAAGAATAAAACAGATAGAGTACATCATCCTTAATCACAAATGAAGGTTCGCCAACACCCCAGCCGCCATCATAGTTGTCATATTCGATTATCGGCTTGGGATTGCCGCCCCAGCCCTCTCCATTCCACTTTTCAAATGGACCATCAGGATATTTGCTTCGGGCAACATAGAGTTCGTTGTTTACTCCGCCATCTGTTGGATCAACAGTTGATGTATAGGCCAGATAGTAGTAGTCATTAAAATATATTACACCAGGATCACATACTGAATACCTGTCAAGCGAACCCTTTGTTGGTTTTAACACAATCTGTTCATCAGAAAAGTTCCCTTCCGCGTCCTGATGCGTATAGGCAATATAGTCCCATTCAGTAGAATTATTGCCCTGTCTGGCAAACCAGTAGTCCCTTGAGCCATCTTCGTTGTTGATGATGCTTGGTCCATAGCGATAGCCAGAACCTGAAGGCGAATAATAAAGTTCTGGTTCACCATCGACATAAAAGGAAAGATAGGTATAAGTATATTTTTCCTTTACCGGCATCGAATTAATTTCTTCACGTGCACTTTCTTTATCTATCTGAACACTGCTCAGATAGTTGTTCAGAATATTAAATGAAACCTCGGTATCATTGCTTAAGGCCGATACCACAAAATAAGCCAGCGAAACAATAAGAATAATCCCCGTTATTGTAAAAGCGTATCTGAAACCCTTCTTAAGTCTTCTTCTTTTCCTTCTCATTCTTTTATCTTAAATTATTAAACATGATATTGGCAATACCCGCTGTATCTGTTCCATCAAGCCTCTTACGTCTGTATTCTCTATAAAAACTGAAGCCGGCTTTAGACTGAACCCTTGCAGAAGCAATATTATCTTTATAGTGGCCACAGGCAATAAAGTCTAAATCAGCTTCCTTAAAAAGATAAATAATTACCTTTTTAACAGCTTCTGTCATTAAGCCCTTCCCCCAATAGTCTTTTGACAGCACAAAACCAAGTTCTCTGCCATGCAGAGCGCTGAATTCATCATAGAGTTCCTCGTTATATTTTTCTATACCGATAGAGCCTATGGCCTTCCCTTCATATTCCAGGCAGAAAGTATTTTTATTATTAATGAAGCTGTTAAGTATTACAAGCGATTCCTCTTTATTCTTATGCGGATACCAGCCAGCCCACTGTCCAACGCCATCCACTTTACAGTAATCATAAAAATCATTCAGATCACTTAGTTTCCAGGGCCTGATTATGAGTCTTTCTGTTTTTAATACAACATTGGAAATATCTATTGCGGAATTCATAATTCTCCTTTAAAAAACTGAAGCTTTTAAACTTCAGTTTTAATTTTATCTTTAGAATTCAAATACCGCAACGCCATAGGCTGGTAAGGAATAGGCAAATGAGAACTTCTGATTGTCACATTCCTTCTTTTCGGCCTTATAGAGCTTCTGCTTATCTTCTGGAGCACTTCCACCATACTTAGGATCTTCAGAATCCAGAATCAGCTTATAGGTTCTTCTGTTTGGTACACCTACTCTGTAGTCAGTTCTCTCCATTGGTGTGAAGTTTACTACAAACAGGAGATTCTTCTTTTTGGTAGGCGAGAGTCTTACAAATGAGAAGATTGATCTGTCACCATCGTCGGCATTAATCCACTTAAAGCCATCTGGTGTATAGTCACTGTTATATAAAACCGGATAAGAATTATAGATGTGCAGCAGATCTGCATAGTAAGTCTGCAGGTTCTTGTGTTCAGCTTCTTCTAACAGGAACCAGTCAAGTTCTCTTTCCTCTGACCATTCTCTGAGCTGGCCAAAGTCCTGACCCATAAACAGCAGTTTCTTGCCAGGATGACCAATCATAAATGTGTAGGCAGCTTTCAGATTCTTGAATTTATCAGCTGGATAGCCAGGCATTTTATTCAGCATTGAACACTTCAGGTGTACCACTTCATCATGTGAAAGTACCAGAATGAAATTCTCAGAATAAGCATACATCATGGAGAAAGTCATCTTGTTATGATTAAACTTTCTGAATAATGGATCAAGCTTCATATAATCCAGGAAGTCATGCATCCAGCCCATATTCCACTTGAATGTAAAGCCCAGACCATCATCTTTAGGATCGCCGGTAACCTTTGGCCAGGCGGTTGATTCCTCGGCTATCATCATGGTGCCAGGATTACGGCCAACAATGCAGGTATTTAAGTGTTTAAAGAATTCTATAGCCTCAAGATTCTTGTTGCCGCCGTATTTGTTGGCAATCCACTGTCCAGTCTGTTTACCATAATCAAGATATAACATTGAGGCAACGGCATCAACTCTCAAACCATCCAGATGCATCTTTTCAATCCAGAATAGCGCATTGGCAATCAGGAAGTTCTTAACTTCATTCTTGCCGAAATCAAAAATCATTGTACCCCAGTCAGGATGTTCTCCCTTCTTAGGATCGGCATATTCATAGACAGCTGTACCATCAAATTTAGCCAGACCATGACCATCTCTTGGGAAATGTGCAGGAACCCAGTCTAAGATAACACCAATCTTATGCTCATGCAGATAGTTAATCATGTACATGAAATCTTCTGGTGTTCCATATCTTGAAGTAGGTGCGTAATAGCCAGTTACCTGATAGCCCCATGAGCCATCAAATGGATGTTCAGCAATACCCATTAATTCAATATGAGTATAGCCCATCTGTTTTACATAATCAGTTATTTCATGGGCAAATTCACGATAATTATAGAAATCAGTGCCATTTTCACCAACCTCCTTGTGACGTCTCCATGAACCGATATGTACTTCATAGATAGCCATTGGTGCCTTTTTAATATCAGTTTTTCTGCGGTTTGTAATCCACTTGGCATCTGACCATTTAAAATGTGAAATGTCAGAAACTACAGAGGCGTTGTTTGGACGAAGCTCGTTAGAATTGGCATATGGGTCAGCCTTCATTAAAATACGGTCATCCCAGGTCTTAATCTGATATTTATAAACCTCACCTACATCAAGTCCAGGCACAAAAATATCCCAGATACCATTTGGCTCATTTCTGGTCATTGGGTTTTTAGAGCCATCCCAGTTGTTAAAGTTGCCTACCAGACTTACAGCCTTAGCCTTAGGTGCCCATACGGCAAAATAAACACCCTTTTCACCATTGTTTACAGTTACATGGCTTCCAAGCTTGTTGTAGATGTCGTAGTTTGTAGCCTGCGCAAACAGATACTGGTCATATTCTGTTATTTTTTCCGGAAAGGGAAGCGCATTTTGTGTTTTCTTTTCTACAGTTGTCATAATGATTGTTCTTCCTTTATTTAATAATTTTATTATAACTGATAAATCAGTTAAAAACTATAATTTTGACATTGTCTAGTTTTTAAGCTCTGGGCAGTTTCCAGTGATACTTGGCTGCCAGCAGTCTTAAAATGAAGATCAGGGTTGTCCCAATAAGCATCGCCATGATTTCCCCTGCACTTTCAAAGACAAAGACAGTAAATGCAGCTCCGATAATGGCCGCTGTACAATAGAAATGTTTTCGGAAAATAAATGGAGTTGTATTGGCCATACAGTCTCTTAAAACTCCTCCGCCAACGCCGGTTATAACACCTACAAAGCACTTAAGAAAGAGCCCATAATCAGTCTTGTAAGCAGTCGACACACCAACCACCACAAAGATGCCAAGACCCAGGGAATCCATTATCAGCAGCACATTGTCAAAAAGTGTTTTTCTTTTCATCAGCTTATCCCGAAGTGATGGGATAAAAATTATCATTGAAACAATTACAGCCAGAGTAATATATTTGGGATCCTTAAAAGAAGCTGGCGGAGTGTTTCCCAGAACAATATCACGAATCATACCACCGCCACAGGCCGTTGTGACACCAAGTATTGTAATACCAAGAATATCCATTTTCTTTTCAATGCCAACCAGTGCCCCTGATATGGCAAAGGCAATGGTGCCGATTATTTCCAATGAATTCTTAATAAATTCTATATCCATATTTCTATGATAACATTTCTGACAAAAAGAAAAGGTATCAATCGATACCTAGAGCACCATAATTAGAGTACCAATGGTTAAAAATACACATCCAGCCAGAGATTTTGGTGTAAATTTTTCATGCAGAAATATAAAAGAAAGAACCAGAGTGATCACCACGCTCATCTTATCTATTGGCACAACCTTGGATACCTCTCCCATCTGCAGAGCTCTGTAGTAACAAAGCCATGATAATCCTGTACAGATACCAGACAGAATCAAGAATATCCAGCTTTTATTGGAAATAGATGTTATGCCATTCTGAGTATTGGTCATAAAGACCATGCCCCAGGCCATAATCAGTACTACCAGGGTTCTTATGGCTGTTGCCAGATTGGAATTGACACCATCAATACCCACTTTGGCAAGAATTGAAGTAAGTGCTGCAAAAACAGCTGATAAAATCGCAAATACTGCCCACATTAATGTATCTCCTTAATAAAATCAATAAGTACATTATTAAGTATAGCACTTTGTTTCATTGGAAAATCATGACTTCCCTTAAGCTGCATAGTCTGAATATTTCTGTTTAGACTTAGAATATCCAGGGATTCCTTAATAATCTTCAGTTCATTTCTTCCGCAGATTGCCAGTACCGGTATCTTGATATTCAGATAATCATATTCATTTATATCCATGGTATTTTCAAAAAATGAGGCAAATACTTCAGGAGTTATTCTGCATGAATACTCCGCCATATAGTCTATCTGTTTCTCATTAAAACCCCAGTATATGCCCTGAAGCTTAATAAGCCACTTCCACTTCATCATTTTTGCCTCGGCTTTAGAAAACTTTGAATATGTTTTAATCATCTTTTCATCTTTTTTAACCATGGCACTTAAAATAAGTGCCCATTTAAACAGCTGCTGTCTTTCGCTGATTAACATCAGAGCTATCTGGCCACCCAGCGAATGACCCATAAGTCCCACCTTCTGGTTAAAGCTTTCAATCAGTTCATAAAGCTCTTTCTTTACTTTTTCGGGATTATAGATTACATCAGCATTTACTCCAGATCCGGGCAGATGAGGAACGATCAGATGATAGTTTGCGCTTAAAAAATACTGATGAACAAAGGTATCAAGCGTACCAGCTCCACAAAGCATAACTATTACTGGCGCATCTTTTCTGCCATATTCATCATAATGTATCATATTAATTCTCCTTTAAATACCAGAAAGAATGAAACCCGCTTAGATATGTTAAGGCACCTTTAGGCATCTGGGTTATTGCGTGATAGACATTCATATAGTCACCAGCACCCATACTAAGCGAAAATAATCCCATCATACCCAGAACTTCAAGCTCAGGATTAATCATAAAACAAAGATAAGGCACAAGTCCAAAGACGATATTAGGTAAAAGTGACATAAACACAAATCTGGTCTTTGTCATATCCTCCGGTCCCACTACAAACAGCATGCCCTGTTTAAGGCTGGTATACATATATACTGTTTCCTTAAAACAGATACCATGCAGGAATTCATGCGGTATAGTGCAAATTAAGGAAAGAAGTATTCCCCATATATTCCAGATGGCTTTTTGAGCCCTTAAGACTATAAGTAAATAAAATGCTGCAATAATAATTAAAGAAACAATATTGAGTACGATTGCCATTTTCTTCATATCCTGAGGTTCTCTAAACGGCACATAACCATCGGGGTGTTCTCTTTGAGGCAAATCTGATTCCCTGCCACTGTATTTTCCCATATATTTAAAACTCTGCATGAATCTATTGTATTACATGTTGAGTTTAAGCATTGATAATCTACATTATTAACACATTCTTCATAAAGGCATTTTACAAGAAAACCCTTCTCAATGAGAATACATGAATCGAACAAAGTTTATTCAACGAACCACCGGAATGAAATAAGTGAATACTCCACTAATCTTGTCAATGCTGATAAGTCTTGAATAAAGCATGCGGGTGATATAAAATACATTCGCCCTTGATAAGGGAACTATATGTAATTTATCTTTAGACAAAAAGAAAGTGAACTGATGAAACTGAATAACAATGAGAAAAATGTAATCATCGTCTTTGATAGCAGTATCGATTTAATATTATCTGTCAGCAAATGTTCTGACGATAATTTTCTTATTTTTCATTCCCATAATCCAGAAGAATTTGGATTGGCTGTAAAAAAGTTTAATGACAATATTTCAATCATCATCGCCAAAGATGAATGCGAAAGCTATGATACCCTGGATGTGCTGGAACAGTTTAAAAATGATTCGTGGTTTGAAAATGCTTCTTCTTTAGTAATAGCCGGACAGAAAAATACCCAGAGAGAACAGAGGGCTTTGAAAATCGGAATCAAGGATTACATTGGTGGTACTTCAGATACAGATATAATGGTATCTCATGAGCTTAAGCTGATGATTGAGATACAGAAGCTCAAGTCTTTGTCTAACCGCGATGGTCTGACTGGTTTATATAATCAGTCAGCTGCTAAGGACATCGTCTTTAAGACTCTGCATAATGATATAAACCAGGAATTTCTGTTTGCGATTATTGACCTGGATTATTTTAAGCAGGTTAACGACGTAAAAGGTCATCAGTTTGGAGATCTGGTGTTAAAAAAAGAATCTAAGCATATCAAGGAACTGCTTAACGATAAGTCAGTTGCGATAAGATATGGCGGTGATGAATTTATTTTTGTGACTCCCCTTTCTGGTAATATTGAGGATATGGCTCAGTCAGTTTATGATAAAACACATTTTGTTTTAAGTGACTATCAGATTACAAATTCAATTGGCATTTCCACCACACTTTCAGGAAAAAGGGAGTTTAAGTCTTTATTCCAGATGGCTGATAAGGCCTTGTATAATGCCAAGGCAAATGGCCGCAATCAGTACTGTATCTATACCGATGATTTAAGTGAAAAGCTTGATGGTGCCGAGGAAGAATTAAGAAATGAAGTACTGAATCTGGATACCAGTTCACTTATTCATTCGCTGATAAATAATTATGAGAAAGTATACCATCTGGATCTGAATAAAATTGCGGTTACAAAGCTCTGTAAAAAAGCAAATGGTGACTATGGCTGGAGCAGTCCTATCGAATATATTCCCTATATAAACAGTCTGCTTCAGAATGTCGAGGAAAAAGAAAAGCTGCCTTTTTCAGATTTTAATAATCCAAATACTCTGTCTGGGCGTCTGAAAGACAGCAATTCGCTGATTTACTGTTACAAAGGAACTGATGACATAAAATACAAGATAGAATACCTTGCAGGCGATAAAGACATCCATGGTAAAGTAATTAACACCCTGATGTTACTAAGTAAAATCAAAGAAAACGATATTATTGAGACTGATACAGCTGATCATTCTACCGCAATTGAGAAATGTCTTTACTCTTCTCTTATTTCAAGCTACAACAGTATCTGGATTATTCACCCCGATTCTCTTTCAAGAGAGCTTGTTTCAATAAAAACTGATATTTCAAGACATAGAAGAATAAACAGATTATTTGAAGGCGGAAACTATTGGGAAGACACTCAGGGCTATATCAATCTTTATGTCGAGGAAAAGAAAGAGATGTTCAGGTTACTTCATCCTGATGTAATAAATAGGGAAATCGAGGAAAACGGCAGATATAATGTTAAGTTTCATCGAACTATTGATGGTACTAAATATCTTTGTGAATATGACTTTTTGAAGGCTCTTTATAAAGAAGAAAAAGTTATTGTGCAGCTGTATAGAAG
>DBOW01000135.1:695-1259 GCA_002299675.1 Solobacterium sp. UBA636 | reverse complement strand
GCACTAATATTAAAAAAGGAATTTCAGGAGACTGTCAAATACAGTAAGCTCATGAAATCCCTTTATTTTCAGGTCCTTTCAGACTCTTATTATTTATATTGTGATCTAATCCACTCGGAAATGGCCGCCTCTGCTTCTGAGGCAAGAGACTCCTGTTCGGGGTTTATTACATCTGACATATCAGCCATTCCTTCCAGATTGTTAGATTCAATGAAGCTATATACCGCATTTTTATACTCTATCACTTCAACTTTCAATCCGGCAGATTCCATATCATTCACATAATCTTTTGCCTTTTGAGAGATTGGATCCTTTCCAGAGAGAACAAAAAGTGTAGGCGGGAAATCATTGTCCAGTTTGTCAGCGCCTAGTCCTGTAGTCCAGGGATAGCACATAGAATAATTCAAATTGGCTTAGATGTCCATACTACAAATTACACAATATGCATAATGGAACCAAAACTGTTTAATGAAAACATCGTTCACTACCAGAGCACCATCTCGCCAAATATTAAATCACTGCTTAAGGTGGTAAGCAATTTCAAGGATAAGATGAAGGATGATA
>DBOW01000135.1:309-584 GCA_002299675.1 Solobacterium sp. UBA636 | reverse complement strand
GGCAAGAAGCTCAAGAACGATATGAGGGATGCAAGACAGATTGCCAAGTGCATGTGTGATGGAAGCTACAGGGCTGTCTATATTCCAACAGAAGAAGATGATGCCATTAAGGAATTCATCAGGATGAGAGATGATATAAAACAGAATCTCAAGTCTATTAAGCAGCAGATTGTTGCCCTGCTTACAAGACATGGCTTTATAAACAGTGACACAAAGTGGACACAGAAATACATAAACTGGATAAACTCCATCGATTTTGGTAATGCCCTGCTTAA
>DBOW01000135.1:0-255 GCA_002299675.1 Solobacterium sp. UBA636 | reverse complement strand
CTTTGACAACAGAATTGAAGAGATTGCCTATGGTGCCAAATATAAGGATAAGGTAGAAAAGCTTGAATGCTTCATTGGTATCAAGACTCATACTGCTCTGTCTTTAATAGTGGAGACTGGTGACTTTTCAAGATTTGCCAAAGGAAATCTCTATGGGGCATGGCTTGGCATGATACCATGTCAGTCAGCATCCGGACCAAAGGATAACCGCTTTGGCATAACCAAGGCTGGCAATTCTCATTTAAGAAAGCTGCT
>DBOW01000126.1 GCA_002299675.1 Solobacterium sp. UBA636 | reverse complement strand
CCCAGCGTGACAACCACGATAAAACCAGTTTATTCCTCTTAATGAGGATTTTTTTATAGAACTTATGAATGATTTTCAATTGAATAACGTTAGAAAACTAAGGATATTAGAATTGCTTTATGACGCTGCTGATGAATATGCGAAGTGTATGAATAAAGAGTATTTATTCGTGACAGAATTCAATAATTGTTACAGTGGTTTCTTTTTTGATGAAGATTTTTTGCACTTGTCGGGTATTACTTTGTCTCAGCCTGGTCTAATACCGAGGTTTTTCTCCATGTGCAGGAATAGAACTTTTAGAATAGAAAACATTGCTGGCGTTCAGACTCACACTTATAAAACTATAATAAAAAAACTTACTAATCTGTTATCCTTAAAAAATTTTGTTGAAAACAGAATTGATGGCCAGAATCTTGTTATCGATAAACCATCCACTTCTACTAGATCGTTTAAGTATGCACTTAGAAATAATCAATCTCGTTTTACATTAGAATTTGATAAAAGGAACAACGCAAGAAGCAATCGAAATGAACTTGTTGCACAAGGTTCAAGCTACGAAAGAGTAATTTTTATTTTTTCTTCTACTGGCAAAGATGTATTCAGTGAGCTTATATATATGAAGGAAGACTGTTCGATTGTTAAATTTTTAGAGAATAATAGAAAACGCTTTTCTTTAACGTTAGATGGTGGGCTAAAGAGAATCACTTCATAAAAGGTAATATCAAAAATACCCCAGCTGTAGTAGCTGGGGTTAACTGTTATTTAAAGACTATTGATTCATCATTATTCAGCTTCAGGTTTCCGTTTTCATCATCCTGAATCAGAATCTTTTCGATATTAAGTTTGTATTCAGCTTCCATCTTTTGTATAAGGGTTTCTACATTTTCTTCCTTTAAAGAATAAATAGAAGTAGACAGAGCATCAAGAAGACCACCATTAGAGTCGGCAATCAGTGTTATGCCTCTGAAGGTATTTTCACTGTAGCCGGTAAAAGGATTGAGAATGTGGTGTCTTCTTACACCTTCTTCATTGATGAAGTACTGCTGATAGTCACCAGAAGAAGATATGGCTTTATTGTCAACCTGCAGAGCTTCCAGCATATCTGAGGTATTGTTTGGATTGGTAATACCGATAGAGAAGTGTAAGTCGATCGCATTATCTGGTACGTAGGTAATAATTGAGCTTGATCCAGCCGACAGCATGAATCCTGATTCAAACTTAAGCAGTGACTCATAGGCTTTATCAAGCACATAGCCCTTGGAATAGGCCCCCAGATCTATTTCAACCCTGGATGAGCATCTGTCCAGTTTCTTCAGCTCGACTGTCGAATTTGTTTCATCGATGACAATATATTCACTTAATTCATCATTAGACAGCACACAGGCCATGGCTGATTCGACTTCCAGAGGATCCGGATCAGAGTTGATATGCGCTTCATTAAACAGATCTTTCCAGACATCCGAGATGGAACCCATGGTTGGATTGAAGTAGCCATCGGTTTCATTTGATATCTTGATGGCCGATTTAAGTATTTCGATAATTTCTTTATCTACTTTTACTGCTTCTTTGCCATAATTGTCATTAATGGTTTTGATGTTGTTGATATTCTCATAATCATGATGAGAATCAAAGAGCTTGTGATAATTGACTACGGTATTATTAAAATCCTTAATCATTTCATCCTTGGTTTTGTCATTGGTGGTTATGATAAAGACATCGGTATTTAATGGTATAACCATATCACCATATTTATCAGTGATTACACCAAGGTAGGTTGTCTGTTTATGCGGTGTATATGTATTACTGTTTTCAGATTCTGTACAGCCTGACAACAGAATTATTGTTAATAAGATAAGCAGTATTTTTTTCATTTTTTTACCAGCATAAGATTCATATCTATGGGTTTGCTGACTCCTTCCATTTTATAGCTGTCGGTATATTGCCACAGCAGCACTTTCACCGGGAAATCGGGACTGTCTGTATACTGGGCATACCAGACTGGATAGCTTGAGGCAATTGTTTCTATATCGTAATAATTTAAGGCCCAGTCATTGTTGGCATAGACAATGGGCTTATAGCCCATTTCCTTTATGTAGTCACAGAAGTACAGGGCATGTTTTGTCCTTTCTTCTTTAGTCAGAGGATGAATTCTTCCTTCTTCAGCGCCAGGTGATTCATAGTCATAACAGATAAAAAGATCACAGTCCCTGTTTTCTATATTGGCTAAAAGAATATCGGCTTCCTGTTTAGCTTCATCTTCGTTGAGTGCCTGGGAAAATACATAATAGCCAACTTTCAGTCCGGCAGCCTTGGCGTTTTTATAATGTTCCTCGAAAAGTTCATCAATGTAGATGCCACCCTCGGTATAGCCACGCCATAGCACTCTAATCATTACGCCTTCCACACCGATATTTTTCAGTTCATTGAAATCTATATCGCTGTCAAATTTAGATATATCGGCAATAAGTATCGATTTATAGTTTCCATCATCATAGCTGTATGCTTTGTCGCTGCTGTTCAGGTAGATGGGGCTTAATGTTTTGAAAGTGAGAAAGTCTTTATATTCTTCGTCAGTGGAATCACTGATAATCGGATTGTTTTCTGTCGTATTTATTTCTGGTTTTGTTTCATTTAACAGAAGAGAAATACAGAAGACTATAAGGCCAATAAAAAGAAACAGGGTGCTTATAAGAAATATCCAGACGCTATACTCTTTTAACTTCTTCAACTTTAACTATTCCTTCCAGATTAGAGAGACGGTACATGTGATTATCATGAGTAAAGACATCGATAATAACGTCCGCTTCATGAGAGTATCCCTTAAGTATTTCTTCCAGATACAGAGCTGTTTCGTGATAGATAGATTTTCCATAGAGTTCAAATATCGTCACAAATTTTTCCTGATTGGTTTTTGTGCCATCGAAATCATAGAAAACAGTTTTTTCATAATCCTTGAAATAGTTTTTTACTTCTGCATCAGAAAAGAAATAACGGATAAAACCATAGTTATCTTCTTTTGAAAGAGATATTAATGAGATTCTTAAATAGAGAACCACATCTAAATCCATCATCGCCATTTCTTCATCACTGGGCATAAATTTGACCATCTGGGTCAAAGACATATTACTTGTTAACATGAATAATATTATATAATAAATATCGAGGTAAAAAATTAATGAAGAAAATATTGTCCCTGTTATTATGTTTTTTACTGTTATGTGGCTGCACAGCTCAGAAAACAGAAACAGTAAATGATCAGGACAATTCATATTTAACTAAACTTAAAACCTTTGAACCAGGGGAAAAGAATTCTGCTTTGGAAGATAATGAAGAATACAGCAGATTTATTGATGAATTCTGCACAGAATCCCTGAAAATGATGGATTATACATCCTATGCCGGCTATATTTCCTATCCTGAAAGGTGTGAGGTAAAAGAACCGGAAGGGGGACTTGAGAGTGTTGAATATGAATTTGATGAAGAAAGCTATGAGTTCTATGAAACATATTTAAATAAGCTTCTGGAGTTTGACTATAATTCTCTGTCAATGTCTCAGCAGTATGAATATGAAGCTCTGGAATATTCTCTGATGGAAACACTATGTGATCTGCAGTACTGGAAGTATACCAGAATGTTTTCGTCTTCATCAGATGTTGTCACCAATATTATATTTATGCTGGTGGATCTGCCGGTTAACAGTGAAACAAGGGTTCAGAAATATCTGGAAGTTATAAGGGATATTGACGATTATCTTGCAAGCATGGTGGAATTTACGGATAAACAGTATGAGGATGGTATTTATACGTCTGATTACGCTCTGGATTATTCTATATCGATGCTTAATTCTATAGCTTCTAAAAAGGACAACAATACTTTAATCGAATCTTTTGATTCAAGAATAGATGAACTTGATTTCTTAAGCGCAGAAAAGAAAAATGAATACAAAGAAGAAAACAGAGATATAGTACTGAACGAGGTATTGCCAGCCATGTCAAAGACGGCGGATGAAATTAAGAGCTTTAAGGGCAGGAAGGAATCAGATACCATGATCTATACTTATGGAAGTGACTATCTTGATACCTATTATCTGCTTAATTCTTCTTCCAATGATTCTTTAGACTATATTCTTAATCTGCTGATCGATGTCTACAACGATATGTATACAAAGTATGATGAGGTGTATCAATCTGAAAATACTGACAAAAGGCTTGCGGAATATATGAATGATCCGTTCTTTAAACTGGAATGTGATGAAATGATTAATGAGATGTTAAAGAAATCAGGTACTTATTTTGAGGATATTGGCGATATTTCTTTTACCATCGACTATTTTGATGATTCTCTAAGTGATACTTCTGTACTGGCCTATTATCGTTTTCATCCGCTTGATGATAAGGATGACAATGTCATCAGGGTTAATCCAGCAGCAAAAAATAATGATGAGGCTTACTCCTTTGGGGCTACCATTGCCCATGAAGGAATACCTGGTCACATGTACAACTATGCTTATGCAGCTGTTTCTGGCTTAAGCGATGTTCACCTGTTCTCCAGCTTTACCGCCTTTGATGAGGGCATTGCGATGTATGGTGAATATCTGCTTCCTTATATACTGGGCTATGATGATGTGGCTGATGTGATTGTCTTTGATTACATAAGTGGCTATCTGATGAATTCTATACTTGATATTTTAATCAACTACTATGCCTATGACAGTGATTATATTCAGAAAAACTTTGGCATTTCAAAGGAATATGTCGATTACTATGTATCAATGATGGCTGATATGCCTGGTGTCTTTATCAGATACGGTGTGGGTTTTGCCTATATTTATACTTTCATGAATAACACTAAAGAAGCTCTGGGTGATAAATTTGATTATGCCGATTTCTACAGCATGCTCATTAAAGATGGTTCAATGCCATTTGCGATGCTTGAGAAGAAGGTTAATGACTATATACTGGATAAACAATAAGAAAAAGGAGGAATAAGATGATTGATTATACAGAAGGTTCAGGTAAACAGTACCACATTAATGTTGGGCCTGAAGATATAGGTAAATATGTAATAATGCCAGGTGATCCTAAAAGATGCGAGAAAATTGCGAAATACTTTGATGATCCTCATTTTGTAGCTGATTCAAGAGAATTTGTAACTTATACCGGTTACCTGAATGGTGTAAAAGTATCGGTAACCTCAACAGGTGTTGGCGGACCAAGTGCCTCAATTGCGATGGAGGAACTGATTAAGTGCGGGGCTCATACCTTTATCAGGGTAGGTACCTGCGGTGGCATGCAGCTGGATGTCAAAGGTGGTGATATTGTGGTAGCCTCTGGCGCAATCAGGATGGAAGGAACCTCTAAAGAGTATGCACCAATTGAATTTCCAGCGGTTGCCAATATTGACATTGCCTTCCATCTTTCTCATGCGGCTCAAGAGCTTGGCTTCAGATATCATGTGGGTGTCGTACAGTGCAAGGATGCCTTTTATGGTCAGCATGAACCAGAGTGCATGCCGGTATCATATGAGCTGATCAACAAGTGGAATGCCTGGCTGAAACTTGGCTGTCTGGCTTCGGAAATGGAATCGGCCGCCCTGTTTATCTGTGCTGCTGCCCGTAATGTCAGATGCGGATCGGTATTTCTAACCGTTGCCAATCAGGAAAGAGCCAAAGCCGGTCTTGATAATGCACAGGTTCATGATACTGATGGCGCAATCAGAGTGGCTATTGCGGCATTAAGGAAGATTATTGATGACGACAAGAAAAAGGGTCTATGATGTTCTATTTATCATAGACTCCATCTTTCTTTTATCTTTTATATTCTCAGATAAGCTTTTAAGTTCCAATCTGTCCAGAGTTTTTAATTCTGACTTAAAAGCTTATTTTCTTTTGAATCTTTTTTCTTTCAGCTATGGCATAAATCTTTTTCTTGTATGTGAAAAAAGAAAACTGCACAGAATTAAGTATCTGGCCCTGACAGCTCCGTTAATAGCTTCAATTATTCGCTATAATCCGCTGTTTCCCAATGCCCTTAGCTCCAATATGCATCTTTTGAGTGCCTATGTTTCCTGTATAATGATTACAGTAATTGAGCTGATTATTCTTTTTCGCTATAATCTTAATCTAAAAATGCGACGTTTTCTGATAAATGTCTATATAATAGTATTTGCCTTCTGTCTTTATCTTTATATTGACCATATGTTTGTCAGTTTATTGAATGAGATAATTTACCTGGAGGCAATAGAACTGATTAATTTAATCATTATGCATTATGAGGTGAAAAAATGAATAAAGTACTGGTAATCGGGGCAGCCAGATCAGGAATCGAAGTGTCAAAGCTTCTGAATCTGAAAGGCTATGAAGTCTATCTGACTGACATGAAGAAAATTGAAAATAAGGATGAATTAAACAAACTGGGTATTAAAGTCTATGATGAAGGACATCCTGAGGAACTGAAAAATATCGATTATGAATTAATCGTCAAGAATCCCGGTATTCCCTATAGAGCTCCTTTTGTGAAATATTTTGTCGATAAAGGAAAAGAAATCGTTAATGAAATAGAAGTGGCCAATATGTTCTGCAGCTTCAGCTATGGAGCTATAACTGGTACTAATGGCAAAACTACAACCACTACACTGCTGGGTGAGCTGTTAAAACTCAAGTATGGACAAAGAGCCCATACAGCCGGCAACATAGGTACACCGCTTGCCGGCATTGTAGCTCGTGAAGGTGATGAATCAGACTATATTGCCTTAGAGATATCGGCATTTCAGCTTAATGGCTGTCCAACTTTTAAACCGCATGTGAGCTGTATTATGAATCTGACTCCTGATCATCTGGATTATTATGATACTCTGGATGATTATTACAGGGCTAAATGTCTGGTCTATAAGAATCAGGATGAAAATGACTATTTTATACGCAATCTGGATGATGAAGAAATCAGGAAAAGATGCACTGATGTAAAATGCAATGTCATTGATATGTCTTTAAAAGAGAAAAAAGACTTATATGTAGAAGATGACAGGGTATTCTATAAAAACATCTGCCTTTTTGATAAAAACAGTCTGCACCTTGTTGGTGACCATAACCTGACCAATGCCATGGTGGCAGCCTGCATGGCTTATCTTTTAGGGGTAGAGCCGGAATTAATTAACAAAGGTATTGATGAATTCAGGGGTGTTGAACACCGAATTGAATTTGTCAGAGAACTAAATGGTGTTAAATACTACAATGACTCCAAGGGTACCAATGTCGATGCAGGTGTCGTTGCCCTGAAATCTTTTGAAAAGCCAGTAATTCTATTGTGCGGAGGACATGATAAGCACACTGGATTTAAGGAGATTGTTCCATATTTAAATAAGGTAAAAATGATGTTTGCCTTTGGTGAAACCAGATATCAGTTAAAGGAAATCTATCCCGACTGTGTTATCTGTGAAGATATGAAGGAAGCACTTTTAAAGGCACATTCAGCCGCAAAGAAAGATGATACGGTACTGCTTTGTCCTTTATGTTCATCATATGATCAGTTCAAGAATTTTGAACAGCGAGGTGAAATCTTTAAACAGTTAGTCAATGAGCTTGACTAGCTGTTTTTCTTTTATGATTATTCCTTCCTTTACAAGAGATGATAACAGGCGGGAAACATTTTCTCTGCTTAAGGACAGTTCATTTGCCAGAGCACTGACGGATTCAAAGTGAATAAGACCCTGATGATAATTCAGATAATACATAAATCTTTCCCTGGCTGAATCAAAGGAAAGCAGTTTAACTTTAAGATTGATTTGTTTCAGAGAATCAGCCTGAATTTTCAGATAGTACTCCAGAAAGTCTTCATTTTCTTTTAATATCTGCAGGAGAGCTTCTTTATCAACGAGGGCAACCGTGCTGTCTTTTAAGGAAATTACATCGCCTTTATATTTGCGGTCAGAAGAGAATAAAAGGTTGTTGCCGAATATGCCGCCTGAATCAATGGTGTTATAGATTACTTCTTTACCGTTTAGATTATATGACCTGATAGATATCTGACCAGAAACGACAATACCGGCATATTCACAGTCTTCATCTTCACGAAAGATCAGCTGGTCTTTATGAGTTTTGATAATTTTCAGTTTCTGTTTCTCTTCTCTGTTTAATAAGCTGTACATAGTGTGACTTAAATCACATACAATTATACGTTAAATAATTATAATTTTTAAACAGAGGTAAAAAAGATATGAAAAAAATTATTACAATATTAACCTGTTTATGTCTGATTCTTACTCTTGGTGCCTGCAGTACCAGCAGGGAAGAAGAAGTGGTGACTGTTGAAAAGACAGTAAAATCTGTGGAGGAAATGAAAATTGTTGCCCCAAGTGGCGCACCTTCTGTTGCCTTCTACAATTTCTCTGATTCCGCCAGTTTTGAAACCAATGGCACTCCAAGCAACATTGTGGCCATGATGTCAGCATCTGAGGGACCAGATGTTGTGGTTATTGATACTGTTTCTGGTGTCAATGCGATAAATAATGGTGCACCATATCTGCTGGCAGCTACTATTACATTCGGCAACTTCTATATCGCCGCTACCGGCAATGATGAAGATGGTGTTATGTCGGCTGATGACAATATCATTCTCTTTGGCCAGAATCAGACTCCTGATCTGGTATGGCACTATATTTATGGAAGTGAATTTGATGAGGCTGTAAGCTTTGTTGCGGCAGCAGGCGATGCAGCGGCAGTACTGCAGACCGGCAATGATGCACAGGGTAATCCCGCTGACTATGTATTTCTGGCTGAACCAGCTCTGTTTGCCTCTTTAAACAAGAACGAAAAGGCTTCAATCTATGCCAATGTGCAGGAACTGTATACTGCCAAAAGCGGTACCGGCATGATTCAGGCTTCGGTATTTGTGAAGAATGATTTAAGCGATGAAAGCGTTAATGACTTCTTAGCGGTTCTTGAAAAAGATATTAATGCTGCTTTAGAAGATCCGACAGCTGTAAAGGCTGGCTTTGACAAGATTTCTGAAGATGAGTCAAAGGCAAAATTCGGGGTAATGGCTGCGCCGGTTGTTGCCGTGCTTAAGCAGAATAACCGTCTTGGCTTAGGCTTTAAAAAGGCTTATGATATTAAAGAAGACATTGATACATTCCTGAATGTTATGTCAAAAGATAGTACCAGTGAGGAAATTTACTTTAAATAAAAAACTTAACACACTGTTAGGTGTCATACTGTTTGTCACTTTGTGGCAGCTGCTTTCTAAGTCAATAGGGTCCTATATTTTTCCTGGACCCTTTTTGACGGTTAAAGAAACTATCAGGCTGTTAACGCTTAATTATACCTGGCAGTGTATTTATTATTCGCTTTTAAGGCTGTTTGGCGGTTTTACTGTTGCGTTTATCATTGGCCTTATTCTTGGGGTGCTGTCAGGAAATTTTTATTTTATTAAAGAACTTTTAAACCCAATGATAGTAGCCGTTAAAAGTATTCCTACAGCTTCGCTGGTTTTTCTGTTTATTGTGCTGTCTGGTGCCCGCAATGCCTCGGTCTATATTGTGATACTGGTGGCTTTTCCGATTATTTATGATGGAGTAAGCTCAGGAATTGAGAATATTGACAGGGATATAATCGATGCCTCAAGGCTTGATGGTGCTTCTTTTATCTATGAAAACATTAAGGTTAAACTGCCTCTGGCTCTGCCTTATATTTTTGTCTCTGTTTCTTCTTCTTTTGCGTTAAGCTTTAAGATTGAAATAATGGCGGAAGTTATTACTGGTACGACTTTTCCTGGTCTTGGTTCGGCTATTTCGACTGTCCGTAAAATAGAACCGGCCAATCTTGCTCCGGTTTTTGCCTACAGTCTGATTGCGATTATTATTGCCTTAATCTTGACTTTTGTTTCTAAAAAGATAAAAATAATGAAGTGACAAAAAGTGTAAAAAATTTTTTTCTGTTCCTTACAGCTTTTATATGGGGTATGGCCTTTGTTGCCCAGTCGGTGGCTATGGATTCAATTTCTCCCTATACTTTCAACAGCATCAGATTTATTATCTCGGGAGGGCTGCTTTTTTTATTTTGCCTTACTAGTGGCAGATATAAGAATATAAATCTGAAAGCTCTGATTAAGGCCGGCGTTATCTGTGGTATTGTGCTTTTTTCAGCTTCAACCCTGCAGCAGCTTGGCATGGTATCTACTGGTGCGGGCAAAGCTGGTTTTATTACGGTTTTCTATATTGTGTTTGTACCGTTTCTGTCGTTATTCACAAAAAACAGACCAGGTATTAAAACCTGGGTCTGTGTAGGGGTTGCCCTTTATGGACTGTATCTTCTTTGTATGAAAGGGGACTTTTCGATTGAACTCTCGGATTTCTATATCCTGATGTGTGCCTTTATGTTTGCGGTACATATTATGGTTATTGATAAATTCGGTGCTGAATTTGATCCGATTACCTTAAGTTCCGTGCAGTTTATTACTGCCGCCGTTATTGGTCTGCCTTTTCTGTTTGTGCTTCCGGTTAATATTGCGGATATAAAGGAAGCGGCTGTACCGATTCTTTATACTTCAGTTATGTCAACTGGTGTTGGCTATACTTTCCAGGCCATTGGTCAGAAGGACAATGATCCAACCAGTGTATCCCTGATTCTTTCACTGGAGTCGGTGTTTGCGGCTGTGGGCGGTTTTCTGATTCTGCATGAGAGTTTTTCTTACAGAGAACTTATCGGCTGTATCCTGATATTTGCAGCCATTACTATTATTCAGCTTCCGGACAGGAAGAAAGATTGTGTATCTGCCAGTCAATCGGCTTAAAGCCATTCTTCATAAGGAAATCATTGGTTCTGGAAAAAGGTTTTGAGCCAAAGAAACCATTATAGGCACTTAAAGGTGAAGGATGGGCGGATTCAATTATAAGATGTTTGTCGTTTGTGATAAACATCTTTTTGTTTCGGGCATTTCTGCCCCAGAGTATGAAAACCATCGGCTCATCTTTTTCATTGAGTTTTTTAATTATTTCGTCAGTAAAGATTGTCCAGCCAAGATTGAGGTGGGAATTTGCCCTGTTTTCCTCAACAGTCAAAACGGTATTTAAAAGAAGCACACCCTGTCTGGCCCAGGATACCAGGTAGCCATTGTCAGGTATATATGTTCCTATATCATCATGCATCTCTTTGTAGATGTTAATTAAAGATGGAGGTATTTTTATGCCTTTGTTTACTCCAAAAGCCAGTCCCATGGCCTGACCAGGTCCATGATAGGGATCTTGCCCCAGTATGAGGACCCTGACATCTTTATATGGGGTATATTTGAGGGCATTCAGTATTTTTTCTTTGGGCGGATAGATGGTTTTTCTTTGGTATTCTCTGTCCAGAAAGGATACCAGATTTTCAAAATAGGGTTTATGTATTTCGTCTTTAAGGATTTCATCCCAGTCATTAAAAAATATTTCCATGTTTATATTGTATTATAATTAGAAGGATGTTTAAAAATATAGATGAAGCCATAGACTGGATAGTTCAAAGAAAGAGGAACAGTCATTCCTTTGAACTTTTTAAGTCTTTTATGGAAAAACTGGGCAATCCGCAGGATGATCTGAAAATAATTCATGTTGCCGGTACCAACGGCAAGGGTTCAACCGTTACTTTTTTAAGGGATATGTTTATTAATAACGGCTACCATGTCGGTACTTTGCAGTCTCCACATTATTTAAGTCATCTGGACAGAATAAGGCTTGATGGAGCAAATATTCCTGATGAGGCATTTCTTAGAATTCTTAATCAGTATTATGAGATGTTTGTGGATGAAAATCTGGGAATGTTTGAGATTGATTATGTAATTGCGATAATGTTTTTTCTGGAAGTAAAAACTGATTATGCGCTTATTGAAACCGGTATTGGCGGCCGTTTAGATTCAACCAATGTGGTAAATAAGCCAGTACTTAGCATTATTACCAATATTGGCTATGATCATCAGGATATGCTGGGTGATACGCTGGAAGAAATATGTTACGAGAAGTGTGGAATCATTAAGGAAAACAGTCATACTATTGTTGGCTATATTGATGATAATTTAAAGAATATTGTAAAAAACAGGTGTAACAGTTTAAATAATAAGTATCATGAATGCGCAAGCTATAATATTCTTTCACCAGGTACTTTTGAATACAAGGGTGTTCTCTATACTCTTAATTCAAAGGCTCTTTATCAGATTCAGAACGCTTCTCTGTCTCTTGAAGCCTATGACATTCTGAGCGATATATGTGGCATAAGATGTGACGATGAGGCTTTAAAGAAGGCTTTAAGGTCATTTGTGTGGTCAGGGCGTTTTGAGAAGGTGAGTGATAATCCGCTGATTATTCTTGATGGGGCTCATAATGAAAATGGAGTAAAAGCATTAATGGAGTCTTTTGATCTGATTGAGGGCACAAAGTGCATTGTTTTTTCGGCTTTGAAGCGCAAGAATTATAAAGAAATGTATGATATACTTAAAAGACACTGCGATGAGATTGTACTGACTTCTTTTGATTATCCTGGCGCAATTGATATAAATGATATTGAAAATGAAAAGTTTTATCCAGATGCGAAAGAGGCGATAGCTTACGCCAGGTGCAATTTTGAGGCTGTACTCATCTGTGGTTCGCTTTATTTTATTTCGGATGTAGCAGGTAATAAATTATATGGCTAATGACAAGATTACAATCAGGGGTGCCAGAGTCAATAATCTGAAGAATATCGATATTGATCTGCCCCGCAACAAATTAATCGTAATGACCGGTCTATCTGGTTCAGGAAAGACTTCTCTGGCTTTTGATACTATTTATGCTGAAGGACAGAGAAGATATGTTGAATCTCTTTCTTCCTATGCCAGACAGTTTCTGGGTGGTATTGAGAAACCTGATGTGGATATGATAGAGGGTCTTTCGCCTTCAATTGCGATAGATCAGAAGACTACTTCGAACAATCCACGTTCAACGGTTGGTACAATTACCGAAATATATGATTATCTAAGACTGCTCTATGCCCGCTGTGGCATAGCTTACTGTCCTGAACATAATGTTCCTATTGTGCCATCAACGCTTACCAGTATTATCAATAAGCTTCTAAGCTATCCTGAAGGGACCCGCCTGGAGATACTTTCCAATATCGTGGTAGATAAAAAGGGTACTTTTAAGGATCTTTTTGAGCAGCTCAAGAAAGAGGGCTTTTTAAGACTGTATGTTGATGGCGAACTTAAAACGCTGGATGAAGAAATAGTTCTGGATAAGAATAAGCGTCATAATATTGATATAGTAATTGACAGAATTATTGTCCGTGAAAATATCGAAACCCGTCTTACAGATTCGGTTGAACTGGCGATTAAGAAAAGTGATGGTACGCTGGTGGTTAAAAGGGGTGAGGAAAGAGAACTTTTCTCAACTCATCAGTCCTGTCCGGTCTGTGGTTTTACTGTACCAAAACTTGAACCGCGCCTTTTCTCTTTTAACTCGCCTTTAGGAGCCTGTGATGAGTGTAAGGGTCTGGGTATTACTCTGGAAGTCGATCTTGATTATCTGATGCCTGACAAGTCTCTGTCGATTAATGAGGGTGGCATCCGTTATTATAAGAATATTATTAATACTTCCAATATTGAGTGGCAGACTTTTAATATTCTTCTGAAGCATTACAGAATAAGTAAGGATAAGCCATTAAACAAGATGACTAAGAGGGAAATGGATATTATTCTTTATGGTTCGGATGAGGAAATCAGCTATAAGCTGACTACATCAAGTGGAAATACTTATCAGAAGACGCAGTATATTGAGGGCGTAAAGTCGCTTATTGAAAGAAGATATGAGGAGACAACTTCCAAGATGAGCAAGGAATGGTATTATTCCTACATGATGGAATCAGTCTGTCCAAAATGTCATGGAGCGCGTCTTTCTAAAGAGGTTCTTTCGGTTAAAGTCGGCGGCAAGAATATTTATGAATTTACTCAGATGTCAATTATCGATGCCTATGAGTTTATCAGAAAACTTGAGCTTGATAAGTCCAGACAGACTATTGCGGATATGCTTATAAATGAATTAAGTTCAAGACTGAAATTCCTGATAGATGTCGGTCTCGATTATCTGACACTTGATAGAACAGCTGGTACTTTATCAGGAGGTGAAGCCCAGCGTATCCGTCTGGCAACCCAGATTGGCTCAACTTTGACCGGTGTACTCTATGTACTGGATGAACCTTCAATCGGTCTTCATCAGCGGGATAACGATAAACTTATCGCCACACTTAAAAAGATGCGTGATCTTGATAATACGGTAATTGTGGTGGAACATGATGCCGACACAATGATGGCAGCCGACTATATTGTCGATGTAGGCCCGGGAGCCGGCAAGGATGGCGGTCAGATAATGTTCTTTGGTACTCCTGAAGAAATTTTAAAGAGTGAGACATCTTTGACTGGCCAGTATCTTTCAGGCCGCAAAAAAATTGAAATACCGGAAAAAAGAAGAAAAGGTAATGGCAAATCTATTAAAATCAGCGGCTGTGGGGAGAATAATCTCAAGAATATTGATGTAAGCTTTCCACTTGGACGTTTTATCTGCGTAACTGGTGTTTCTGGTTCAGGCAAATCGACACTGGTTAATGAAATATTGTCAAAAGCTGTAATGAAGAATCTTGGCTATGTGCGTATTAAGCCTGGCAGGTATTCAAAGATCAGCGGTTTAAACAATATTGATAAGATAGTGGTAATCGACCAGGATCCGATTGGCCGTACACCAAGATCTAATCCTGCAACCTATACTGGAGTATTTGATGACATAAGGGATCTGTTTGCGACACTGCCGGATGCCAAGGAAAGGGGTTATGACAAGGGAAGATTCTCTTTCAATAATCCAGGCGGACGCTGTGAAAACTGTTCAGGTGATGGTGTTAAGAAAATATCCATGCTGTTTGTGCCAGATGTCTATGTTGAATGTGAAGAGTGTCATGGAAGAAGATATAACCGTGAAACTCTGGAAGTTAAATATAAGGGCAAGAATATCTATGATATTCTGAAAATGAATGTCAAGGAGGCTCTGGAATTCTTTAACAATCTGCCAAAAATCAAGAACAAGCTCCAGACTCTTTATGATGTAGGACTGGGCTATATTGAACTTGGACAGAGTGCTCCAACATTATCAGGTGGCGAGGCACAGCGTGTAAAGCTGGCATCTGAACTGCAGAAGAAGGCAACAGGCAAAACTTTATTTATACTGGATGAGCCTTCAACCGGTTTACACAGCGATGATGTCAAGAAGCTGATCCATATTATCGACCGTATTGTAGATAATGGCGATACAGTGGTTACTATTGAACATAATCTCGATATAATAAAGTGTGCAGATTATATCATCGATTTAGGTCCGGAAGGCGGCAATAATGGTGGTACAATTGTGGCATGTGGTACTCCAGAAGAGATTGTTAAAGTCGAACAGTCTTATACTGGATTATATTTGAAGGATATTTTAGAGAATGGGAAATAACGAGTTAAATAAAAGAGTTTATATTCGTGAAATTAAAGACGTTTTCAACCTGACGCAGGTGACAGGTGATAATGAATCACTTGACCGCTGGGTTATTGCCCCAGACATTAACCGTCCAGGTCTGGAACTTTCAGGATATAAGAAAGATACAGAATTAAAACGTATTGTCGTAATTGGTGTCAAGGAACAGGAGTATATCAAAACTTTAAGTTATGAAGTTCAAAGAGACCGTTTCGATTTTTTAACCGACTCTTTTACACCATGTATTATTTATACCGCTAATGCCGAGGTTCCACAAAGCCTGAAAGATGTGGCCAACAGCAAGAACTTTCCGGTATTTGTCTTCCCGTTCAAGACTTATTCTTTAACCACTCAGCTTACAACCTTTCTGTCAGAAAAGCTGGCACCGGTTGAGCAGGTTCATGGTGTCATGATGAATATTTATGGCATCGGTGTGCTGATTATCGGTAAATCCGGAATTGGTAAATCTGAACTGGCTCTTGACCTGATTAAAAGAGGCCATTATCTGGTGGCTGATGATGTTGTGGAGTATTCACGCTTTCATTATGACATTGTCTGCAATGCCCCTGACTGTCTTAAGAGAATGCTCGAAATAAGGGGACTGGGCGTAATTGATGTCAATCTGATGTTTGGCGCTCAGTCATATCTGGAAAAATGTGACCTGGACTTTGTGATAAAGCTAGTATCAGCTTCAGAATTCCAGGAAAACAACAATCGTCTTGAACCAGCTGAAAAGAGAATGGCTTTCTTTGATGTGGAGAAGACACTGCTGGAGATACCAGTAACATATGGCAAGAATATGTCACCAATTGTCGAGGCTGCGGTATCCAACTATATCCTCAAGAATAATGGTGTGGACACCAATGAGGAATTTAAGCGCAATATCAAGAATATGATTATTAAAAAGATAGGAGAACATAATTAATGAGCTTTTGTCCAGAGAGGACAATTCTTTTGCAGATTGGTCCTTTAACAGTTACCTGGTATGCCTTTTTTATCATTACCGGGGCTCTTTTGGCTTTATATCTTTCTAAGGTTAATTTAAGAAAAGTCAGAAATATTGAAGTAAATGATTTTACTGATGATCTTTTTATTTATCTGATGCTGTTTGGCATTATCGGTGCCAGACTGTGGTATGTCATTTTTGATCCAAACTTTGACTATCTGGCTCATCCTGCTCAGATATTCAGAATCTGGGATGGGGGACTGGCCATTCATGGCGGTTTCATTGCCGGTCTTATCACTGTACTGGTATACTGTAAAATCAAAAATGTTTCATTTGCCAAGGTAGGCGATGCCATTGCGCCTACGGTACTGCTGGCACAGGCTATTGGCCGCTGGGGCAACTTTGTGAATCAGGAGTGCTATGGCAATATTGTTGATGAATCGTTTTTTGCCGGTCCATTATCTTTGATTAAGGATTCAATGTATATAAATGGTGCCTACAGGGAACCGATGTTTCTTTATGAATCTGTATTATGTTTAACCGGTTTTCTTTTAATCAATTATCTTTTAAGAAAATATCAGAATAAAAGAGGAGATCTTATCTATGCCTACCTGATGTGGTATGGCCTGATACGCTTCTTTATCGAGGGACATCGAACCGATTCGCTGATGCTTGGTCCTTTGAAGATGGCTCAGCTTACTTCGGCTGCTTATCTGCTTATTGGATTGCTTGGCTATCTTGGTATCTATAATCATTTCTTTAAGAAGAAGAAACCAACTGTTATTTTTGATCTGGATGGCACACTTCAGGATTCTGAAGGCTGCATTATCAAATCTTTTAAAGATGTCTTTAAAAAATACGGCAGGGAAGAGGACTTTACTCCTGAAAGACAGGTAGAAGTACTTGGACCTGCTCTGCAGGATTCGATGAAAAAATATTTCCCGGATCTGGATACAGAGGAGCTTGTAAACTATTATCGTTCAAGAATCAGGATTTATCTGAAAGAAGAACTCAAACCAATTGATAATGCGGAAACGGTGCTGAAGACCTTAAAAGAAGAAGGCTATACCATTGGTATTGTGACAACCAGGATGCGTGAATCAACCGCTGAATGTCTGGATATCATAAATCTGAAAGGCTATATTGATGATTATATCTGTGCTGATGATGGAGTTAAGCCAAAGCCTGATCCAGAATCATTCTTTAAGCTTATTGACCGCAACAGATGGAACAAGGACGATGTAATTGTGGTTGGTGATTCCAGGGAGGATGTATTTGGTGCCGCAAATTTTGGTGCCTATTCTGTTGCCTTTAAGTCCAATCCAAATAAGGCTGAAGGTTTAAAAGAGGCAAAGCCAAATAAAATGATTGATAATCTGATTGAGGTACTGGATATTGTTAAGGAAAATCATTATTTTACCTATAATCTTAAATAGACACTCTGTGTCTATTTTTTTAACATTTTCTTTTATATAAGAGGTCTATTAAGTATAATATTATAGGAAAAACGGAGGAAACGATATGGTAACAGTTCTTAACCATCCACTAATCACACATAAACTCGCAATAATGAGAGATGAAAAAACCTGTACAAAGGACTTTTCTCAGCAGTTAGATGAAATCGCTTCTTTAATGGCCTATGAGGTTTCTAGAGACCTGCCAGTTAAAGATGTTGAAGTAAAAACACCAATGGCAGTCTGTAAAACGCAGATGCTGGCAAAAGATGTCATTCTGGTTCCAATTCTGCGTGCCGGTATGGGCATGACTCAGGGTATCAGAAATCTGATTCCAACTGCCAAGGTAGGTTTTATCGGTCTTTATCGTAATGAAGAGACTCTGGAACCAGTTGAATATTTCGCAAAGTTCCCTAAGAATCTTGATGATGCCATAGTAATGGTTTTAGATCCAATGCTGGCAACAGGCGGATCAAGCTCAGCTGCCCTGGATATGATCAAGAAAAGGGGAGCCAAAAATATAAAATTAGTATGTCTGGTAGGTGCGCCAGAGGGTGTTAAATATGTTGAGGAACACCATCCGGATGTAGATATCTATCTGGCTGCCCTGGATGAAAAGCTTAATGACATCGGCTATATTGTGCCAGGTCTTGGTGATGCAGGAGATCGAATCTTCGGTACTAAATAATCAAATCAAACATTCAGCAGCAGCTGGATGTTTTTTCTTATAATAAGTATATGAATACTATAGAACAA
>DBOW01000109.1:7022-8006 GCA_002299675.1 Solobacterium sp. UBA636 | reverse complement strand
TATCTGGATAGTTTTAAAAAATACCCACGGGCATATGCCTATGGGTAATTGGTTTTTTTATTTCTCCAGTGATCTGATAGTCATGGCTGCACCAAGTACACCCGGTTCATCAAGTTCAGCCTTTAGAATAGGTACTTCTCTCATACCTGGGTGTGCCAGTTCCTTGAAGTAGCCTCTTATGCGGTCAAAGTAAAGATCACTTGAATGCGAACAGCCTCCACCAATGACAAAGCAGTCAGGTGCGACAATTGCCGAAATAGCTGACATACAGGTCGCAATGTCTTTAGAAGCCTTATCAATAATCTTAATGGCTCTTTCATCACCCTTTCTGGCCAGATCAAACACCTTGCGTCCTGAGTTACCTTCTTCACCTATAACTTCTGCACCGATTAAGCCAATCGCCATACCTGAGGCAATGGTCTCAACACCACCTCTGTTAAGATGTTTATAGTTGTCATACTGCTTAGCATCAGGATCAACTATTACATTGGCTACCTCGCCTGCATAGCCTTTATGACCCTGCACAACCTTGCCGTTTATTACTAGAGCGCCACCGATACCTGTTGAATGAGTTAAGTAATAGACAACATTGTAGCCTTTTCCAGCACCCAGCCAGGCTTCAGCCAGACCAGCTACATTGGCATCATTTTCCAGAATTACTTTCTTGCCGGTTGCCTTAGAGATTACATCAGCAAACGGATAGCCTTCACAGCCTGGAATATTGGTAGCCATAGTAATTGTATTGGTCTGTCCATCGACAGGTCCTGGAATTCCTACACCAATACCCTCAACATCACTTAAGTCAAACTGACCCAGAAGTTCAATAATATTGCCGGTAATTTTTTCAGGACCTTCCATGCCATGCGAATCCGCAATCACAGTCTGAAGGATTTTTCCTTCTTCATCAATCTTGCAGACTCTGACATTAGTTCCGCCCAGATCAATTCCTACATAATACTTCATAAAATTATCCCGTACTCCTTT
>DBOW01000109.1:720-6918 GCA_002299675.1 Solobacterium sp. UBA636 | reverse complement strand
CAGCCTGGGCCTGCATGCGAAAGAATTGAACATGGAAGAGCGTTATAGTATACCCTTGAATAAGGGAATGCCTCCTGTACAGCTTTGGTCCATTCATCGATTTCATCCTGTTCCTTTAAAGTTCCGGCTACCACTACCTGGATATTCTCCTTTGGTACATCCTTAAAACGGACATTTATATCATTTTCCAGAGCTTCAATCATTTTTCTTTCACAGAGTTTAATTCCTCTGCACTTGGCAAAGGCATCAATCTTTTCACCCTGAATAGTCAGTATAGGCTTAATATTTAACAGCGATCCCAGAAAAGCTGAAGTAGAACCAAGACGTCCAGAACGCTGAAGGTATTTTAAATCTGAAACTGTAATATAGATACTTGAATCCTTGCCGCTTTCTTCAAGATATTCTGCAATCTCCTGACCGTTTTTACCCATGTCAGCCATTTTTTTGGCCTCAAGAACCGATTCACGCTGTGGCACGGATATGCGATGATTATCCACCACAATAACCCTGCCCTTATAGCCTCTTGCCAGACCTCTGGCATTTTCGCATGATCCACTTAAACCACTGGTCATTGGTATGTGCACAACCTCATCATATTCTTCAAGAATATCGTCCCACATTTCCATTAAGGAACCGGGTGAAGGCTGAGATGTAGAGGTTTCTATTCCATCCTCCATTATTTCATACATTTCTCCCAGAGAAATATCTATACCCTCCAGATAAGTTTTATCTTTCACAATTACCGGCATAGGCAATAAAAATATGCCCAGTTCATCAGCTTCTTTTTTATTGATACCACTGTTAGTATCGGTCATAATCGCAGTTTTCATTTAGCTCCCGTTCCTTATTAAACAACGTGATACAATTGTATCGAATTAATATTGACAGAACAACCAAAATTCTGAGTCAATTAATCGAAGAAATGTCTCATTAGGTAAAAAATATGGATAAAAGAAAAATAGCCAATCAGAAAGTAAAAACCAGTATAACTTCAGCCTTATTCGAACTTCTCAAAGAAAAAAGCATTTCCGAAATCAGCATTACCGAAATAATCAATAAAGCTCATGTTGCCAGAGCTTCCTTTTACCGTAACTACTCCTCAAAAGAATCAGTAATAACCACCCTGATACAGGACATACTTGTTGATTATCACGAAGAAATAAAATTCGAAGATGGAAACTTCTATACCTACGAAAACATCTACAAAAGCTTCAAATGCTTCAAAAAATATGGAAGTCAGGTCCTGGACCTTCACCGCTTTGGCTATGGTTCAATTCTTCTGGACATGCTTAATCAGTTCCATGAATATATCGCAGGAGATATGCATTTTAAATCGATTAAAAGATATGAACTATATATCTATATCGGAGCCTTATATAATACAGCCCTGATCTGGCTGCAGTCTGGCGCAAAAGAAAGCCCTGAAGAACTGGCAGAACTTTTTACCTCAGCCACTAAAAAAAGAGAAGAATATTAAATCCTTCTCAAATATTCCTTTATTACTGGCCTGATCGGATCAGAAATTAAAGAAATATCTATTTCTTCCGGCTTAAAGAAAGCATATTCCTCCATTTCATCATCCTGAAGCACTATTTCGCCATGATACTTATGACAAAGATAGACAATCTCAATATTGGATACCTCATCACCATTTGGATAAATGTAATGAGCCTCTTTGCCTGAATTAATCATAAAAAACTCAAGCTCATCCGCTGTTAAACCAAACTCCTCCTTAAGTTCCCTTAAGGCACAGTCCTCAACCTTTTCATCTATCTCAACACTGCCACCGGCATAGCCCCAAAGATGATTATCACGTCTTTTCCCAAGCAGAATACTGCCATTTTCATCTATTACAATAATTGAAGCAGCACATTGAATAATTGTTTCGTGACCTAATTTTTCTCTTAAACTTCTTATATATTCCTTCATCGATATATTTCCATCATCTGCTCAAAGAGCTCATCAAGCTGATACTGATCATTCCTCTTAAACGAACCAGTAACCGTTACTTCCTTTGTAAAGAAAGAAATCTCCCTGTTCTCCTCCAGTTTTTTCCTCATTGCCTTACAGGCTAAAGGAGCCCATGATCCACTCTGTATCAGGGCAACATTTCTCTTCTGGAAATTTCTTTCATTTAAGGACTCAATAAAAGACTTTACACAGGGAAACATATCGCCATTATAGGTACTTGAGGCAACTACCAGAGTATCATATCTGAAGGCATAGCTTAAAACCTCGTGAACATCACTTCTGGCCAGATCAAATATCTTTACATCAATATTATTTTTCTTCAGCCTTTCATACAGATATTCACAGGCTTTCCTGCTGTTGCCATAGATTGAACCATAGGCAATTACCACGCCCCTCTTTTCGCTTTCATAAGATGACCATGTGTCATAGAGATTTACATAATGCGAAATATTTTCCTCAAGTACTGGTCCATGCAGAGAACAGATATTATTAATTTCCATGCCGCCAAGCTTCTTCAGGACAGACTGTACCTGACTGCCATATTTGCCCACTATGCCAAAATAATATTCTGCTGCCTTATCATCCCATTCACCCTCAAGGTCGAACTTACCAAAGGCATCAGCTGAAAACAGAGTTCCAGAATATTCATCATAGCTCATCATTACTTCAGGCCAGTGCACCATAGGCGCAAAAATAAACCTGAGGCTGTGCTTCCCAAGACTTAAAACCTCATCATTTTTTACAATAAGCTTATTAGCCCCAGTCTCAAAATACTTATTCAGAATATTAAAAGTCTGGGTATTGCCAACCAGTGTAATATCCGGATATTCATTAACCAGCTTTTCAATATTGAAAGAATGATCGCTCTCCATATGCGATATAACAAGATAATCAACTTTTCTGTCCTTGACAATCTCTCTGATTGATTTAAGCCACTCATCACCAAAATTCTCAGCTACCGAATCAAGCACGCAGACCTTCTCATCCATAATCAGATAAGAATTATAGCGCATGCCATTAACTTTATATTGTCCTTCAAACAAATCAATATCTCTATCATCTGCACCAATATTAAAAATGTCTTCAATCATTTAAAATCACCTCTTTATATACAAAAGAAATTATAGGACTATAAATACATTATTCAAGCGATATGCTTAAATAATTATCATTAACTTTTTCCATCGAAAACATAATATCCAGATAAGCTCCGGTAAACGGATTGAGCTCCTTAATAGACTTTATCTTTTCGTCATCATAAACAAGTTCATCTCTTCTTCCCTTAAAAAATAAAGAATTACAGTCTACATAATAATTAATTAAATCTTCATCATCTGTATATCTACTTATAGATCGTTCACTCTTATTATTGAAATAATCATTCGCAACACCTATTAGCTTCTCATTTTTAAGCTGTTCAGTATGATATTCAAGATGATCTGAATAAATATCAATTACACCATACTGCAAAGGTGATACAGACATGGAAGAAGTTGCCACCTCGGTAAATCCCTTGTCATTCACTGTATTCTGCAGATGAATATGACCGGTAAAATTTATTTTTATATTAAGATCAGCATAAAGGTCTAACACTTCTTCTGCATTGTTAATCAGATAGTCCTCAGAATAAAGACCGTGAACCAGCAGATTCTGATGAGAAAAAGCTATTGTCCTTTCATTTCTATTAATATTGTCTTTTATCCATTCCAAAGTAGAATCATCCGCTGTATCGGCAGTATCTGAAGCATTAACATCCAGAAACAGCAGATTAATACCATTGATTCTATAGATAAAACTTAAGGAAACATTATCTTTAACCGTATATGGCGAACTATAAAGGTCCTTGAAATCACCTTTACCTATTGTATCGGTAACGCTATAGCCAGCATCGTTATACTCCCTGGCATATAAATTATATAAATCATGATTGCCTGGTATAGCCATTAAAGGTATATTAAGACTATTAAAAGCTGCACTTATTTCTTCATGACTCACTTTTTCACCATTAAAGCTCATATCACCAAGAAGTACAATTGCCTCTGCATCAAGATTCTTCATATCGTTTATTAATGAATTTAACAGTTCTTTAGAATATGGGGTTATTTTGGCATCAGCTTTTTTAATCATTTCATCAAAATAGGGACTGTCATTATAAAGAGAATCCGAAAGATAATGCAGGTCACTTATTACCACAATTCGGGTATACTTTTCTTTACAGCCCGTCATCTCTATTAAAAGAAGACAGATTAATAAAAGTTTGCAGAACTTCTTCATTATTCTCCTTAAAATAAACGTATCGCTCCATGTTTTCGAATATTAAGCACATAAACACAGTTTTCACCAAATACAGCTTCCATCAGTTTTTTGAAGCTTTCTATATCCTCTTGTTTAACATAAGCCTGAACACTGCCGGCAAAACCGCCACCATGTACTCTGCACGCTCCTTTGCCATCAAGAAACTTTTCAATTAAAGCCAGGGCCAGAGATATCTTTTGTACATAAGGATTATTAGGGGCATAGATATTCTGCAGATACTTAAAAGAAGAATCACCACTTCTTTTTACAAGCTCAAAAAAAGTATCAATATCTTTATTTTTTAAAGCCTCAGTCATCAAAGGTACTCTTTTATTCTCGTTCAGAAAATGATGAGCTCTCAGTATCGCTCTATCATTACCTGCTTCTGTTAGTTTCTTTATATTATGATAGAATTCATCTTCATCTATTTCACTTAAATATTCTTTGCCAAAATGGGCAGCTATCATTTTCATTTCAGCAGTAATAGAAGCGTATTCATCTGTAAGCGAAGCATGAGATCCTCTGGTATCAGTTACACAGAGCCTGTAGCCATATTCCGCTAAATCAAAGTCAATCTTCTCCACTGTCGGTTCGTTTTTAAAGTCGATGTAGACAAAACCTCCGCAGGCCGTAGCCATCTGATCCATAAGACCGCAGGGTTTGCCAAAATAGACATTTTCTGCATACTGACCAATTTTGGCAATCTCTATATCATTTACTGTTTTGTTGTTTAGTCCCTTAGAAAAAATAACAGCGATTAACGACTCGAAAGCTGCACTTGAAGACAGCCCGCTTCCTCCAGGCACATCAGAAACCACACAGGCCTTAAAGCCCTTTACCTCTAATCCCTTCTGTACAAAAGCATTTGCAATGCCACGGATAATAGCCGCACTTGTTCCTTTTTCTTCTGTCTTTACACCAAGGCTGTTAATATCAACTGTACTTATACCAAAGCCATCACTTGCAAGTTCTATTATTCCATCATCGGTAAAAGATAAAACACAGACCACATCCAGATCTATGGCACAGGCCAGAACCCTGCCATGCTGATGGTCGGTATGATTGCCGCCTATTTCACTTCGTCCAGGCGCACAGAAAAGCTGAACATCATCATCGCCATATAATTCAGCATATCTTTCAATTAATCTGATATAGCGTTTCTTCTGTCTTTCAATATCAGAATAAAGCTTATTAAATTCCGTATCATATTCACCATTTCTGATACACTCAATCAAATATGAAGCTATCATTTACTGCCCCTCCACATGATAAATATCGAACCAAAACATACTGTCAGAAGCAGTATTACAAACACATAAACCATTGTCGGTGGAAGAAAACTGTACATGCTGCATAAGCCCATATACATAAGCAATGCAGTTACAATTATTTTAAGTATTGAAACCATCAATAAAGTCACCTTATATAAAAATTCCCTATTCTCTTCAGTTACTTTAACCGGATAGTTCCAGAGATCTGGAAAATTTGAAACCAAATCCATAATCACTACAATCATTATGGATATAAGCGGTTCCATCACAAGACCTATCCTGTTACCGTAAGAATCGGGATTGCCTGCAAAGTCATAGTGATCAGCTACCATCTGAGGAAGTGTATTATAAACAAGAGCCAGATGAATGCCATAAATCACAATCAGAACAACGCATATAAGAGAGCTTATATATTTAATTCTTTTCATTTTAAACCTCATAGTCATTCAGATTAAATCTAAGTTCATCGGCAATTTCTAAAAGCTGTCTTTCATCGGCATATTCTGCATCAATCATTAAAACAAGAGAATCGGGAATCATAAACGATTCTTCTTCAAGAAAATCGATGATATCTTTTCTTAATCTTTCTGTATCTGTCATACCTATATTTTACTTCAGAGCTTTTGACACTCCCACCACTTAAGCAGTGGGATTCTTGTTT
>DBOW01000109.1:198-622 GCA_002299675.1 Solobacterium sp. UBA636 | reverse complement strand
ATTTAAACAGACAGTCCTGTTTAAACTTAATGGATACTATGATTTCTGGTACTTCCCTTTTCAGCTTTGTTCCCTGCCGCTTTATCTTATCCCCCTGTACTTTCTTTCAAAGAAAAAATACTTTCTGAATTTCCTTTCAGATTTCTGTCTGCTGGGAGGAATATGCGCGTTTATCGATACTTCCGGCATGCATTATGACTTTAGTATTCTCACCATTAATTCCTATCTCTGGCATTATCTGCTCATTGTTACGGGTATGGTGATTAAGTTTGATGTAAAAGACGAAGATTTCAGATATGAAATGATGGTTTATCTTATAAGTATTGTCATAGCTACGGTTATCAATCTGTTATTTCAGGATGCCAATATGTTCTATATATCACCATATCACAGAATGAATCAGCTGGTATTTAGGGATATTTCG
>DBOW01000109.1:0-185 GCA_002299675.1 Solobacterium sp. UBA636 | reverse complement strand
TTTATCTTGGTCAGAATTTTACAAAGCTATTCTACTGTTTTATGCAGCTTACAGGTGCATATTTCATAAACAGGTTATGTAAATATTTTCATTAAAAAGTACATTTATAACTTTTTTTAGTCAGAAACTGTTGAAATGTCCTGTTTCAGGTAATATTATTAACCCATAAAATTAATGGCGATGAA
>DBOW01000085.1:2578-12105 GCA_002299675.1 Solobacterium sp. UBA636 | reverse complement strand
GTTAAAAATATTTCTGATGAGGTTGCCAGAAATATCAGTGAAGTAAAGTATCTTCTGAACTATATAAATACTGCTTATCAGAAGGATGCCAGCCGCTTTGATATGAATGAGGCCAAGGTATCGGTTGAAAAGGCTGACAATAATGTTAAGATCAATCAGTCAAGACAGATTGCGCTGCTGGGCAGTTTTGACCATAATGAGCTGCCTGCATCAAAGATTAAGGAAGATTTCTCCAAACTTCTTAAAGAGGTTGAAGAAGACAACAAGCTTCTCTCTGGCTTTAAGAAAAAGATTGACAAGAATTCCAATGATGAACAAAGAGCCAGAACCCAGCTTGTGAAGCTGCAGGTTGTGCTCAATGAAATAGAAGTAAAAGTAAATGAATATCATCTTCCGGCTATTGCGGCCAGCTATAGGGAGGATCTTAAGAAGGGCAGAGGCAAGGTTGCCCGTATTAAGGAGCTTCTGGAGGAGATTCCGCTTAATATCGAGGAACTCAATAAGGTTCTTGATGAGTCAATTGACTATATTTATACCTTCTATAACAATGTAAATAATATTGTTGGAATGGCAATTATGGTTGAAAATGCCATTGTATTCGGCAATAAATACCGCTCTACTTATCCAGAGGTGGACAGGGATCTGTCTAATGCGGAATTTTCATATATCAATGGTGAATACACCAAGGCTTTAACTATGGCCATAAGCTGTATGGAAACATTATTCCCTAATACTGCCAATGAGAAGATTCTGGAGAACAAGTAGTGAAAAAGGTTTATTTTGATTCGGTCGCGACAACTTCTTTAAATCCAGAAGTTTCTAAGACATATAAAAAGCTTTTAGATGAATATTACTGTAATAGCGATGCTCTATATGATGATGGCGTCGCTATTTATCGTATGATGGAGACATCCAGAAAGAATATAGCCAATATGCTTAAAGTGGATGAAAGGGAAGTTATTTTTACTTCCGGTGCTTCTGAAGCCAATTCGATGGCAATCAAGGGTTTATGTCTTAATCAGACTAAGAGGAAGCATATTATTACTTCTGTTTACGAGCATTCCAGCGCTCATAATGCCATTAAACAGCTTGAAGAAAACTTTGGTTTTGAAGTAGACTATTTAATGCCTGACGCAAATGGAGTTATAGATCCCCAGAAAGTTAAAGAGAAATTAAGAAGCGATACTATTCTGGTATCCATCATGTTTGTCAATAATGAGATTGGTGCCATTAATGATATTGATGAAATAGGAAGAATTGTTAAACTCAACAGTGGGACTTATTTTCACAGTGATCTGACTCAGGGTATAGGCAAACTGGATTTCAGTTTAAAGAATATTGATCTGGCCTGTTTTTCCGCTCATAAGCTTCATGGTTTAAAGGGAAGCGGAATTCTTGTCAAGAAGCAGCATGTAAATCTTCTGCCTCTGATTAATGGCGGTCAGCAGGAGTTTGGCATTCGTGGTGGTACTTCCAATGCCCTGGTTAATATCTGTTTTGCCAAGACTTTAAGAATAGCGTTAGAAAACAAGGATAAATATAAAGATTATATTCATTCTTTAAATGAGTATTTTATAAATGAAGCTGAAAAGATATCAGGTTTAAAGATCAATAATGTTGGCATTGATTCTCTGATTAATCTTTCTACTCCTGTTAAGTCGGAGGTTATGCTTAATGCGCTAAATTTAAGGGGCATAATGGTTTCCAGCAAGTCTACCTGTTCAAGCCGTGAACACGGGACAAACAGGGCACTAAGCGCTATTGGCGTGGATGAGGACTATGCGATAAGGGTGTCATTTGATTATTCAAACACAAGGGAAGAAATAGATTATTTTATGGAATGTATAAAGGAGGCGATTAAGAAATATGGAGCTTAAATATGACCATATAGTCGTTAGATATGGTGAACTCTCTACCAAGGGTAAGAATAAAAAGGATTTTACCAGAAAGCTTACAGCCAATATCAAGAACAGGCTTAAGGATTTTGAAAAACTGGAATATAAAACGATGCATGATGGTTTATTCATCAGTCTTAATGATGAAAACTATGAGGAAATTAAGGAATGTCTGAAAACGGTTTTTGGCTATGCCTATTTTTCAGGTTCTTTAATTGTTGAAAGAGACCTGGAGGTATTAAAGAAAACCGCTCTACAGCTTGCCCAGAAGGGAAACTATAAAACCTTCAAGATGCACACTAAAAGAAGTGATAAGCAGTATCCTTTAAGAAGTGACGATATTAACCGTCAGGTAGCTGGCTATATTCTGAAGAACAGCGAACTGAAGGTAGATGTACATAATCCTGATCTGACAATATATGTTGTAGTAGATCATACAAGCTTTATTGTGATGGATGAAAAAATCAGAGGAATCGGCGGTTATCCTACAGGTATCAATGGCAAGGCTCTGGTTATGACAAGTGGCGGTATTGATTCGCCAGTAGCCTGTTACATGACGATGAAAAGGGGTCTGAAGATTGAGTGTATCCACTTTGCCTCCCAGCCCTATACTTCTCAGCAGGCTTTAAACAAGGTAAAGGATCTATGTCGTATATTAAGTGTATATCAGGAGGATATTATCCTGCATATTATTCCTTTTACCAAGCTGCAGCTGGCTATTTATGAACATTCAAATGAGTCTTATGCCATTACCATTATGAGACGAATGATGTATAGAATAGCTGACAGAATTTCTAAGAACCGAAAAATCAAGGTAATAACCAATGGTGAATCTATTGGTCAGGTAGCTTCACAGACGCCAGAATCTATTACAGTTATTTCCAAGGTCTGTGATACTCTGATTCTTCGTCCTTTATGTATGATGGATAAGCTGGAGATTATTGATATGGCCAATAAGATTGGCACTTACGAGACTTCGATTCTGCCATATGAGGACTGCTGCACTATTTTTGATCCAAAGAATCCGGTTACCAAGCCAAAGGAAAAGGAATGTCTTTTCTATGAATCTAAATTTGATTATGAGTCTTTAATTCAGGAATGTATTGACAATGACGAGATTGTAAAGCTGTCATATCGTGATAAGGATGAAAGCGAGGAACTGTTTTAATGAATATTTATGCATCCAGAAGAGATAAACTGATTAAGGATCTGGGCAATAATTCAATTGTCGTGCTTTATTCAAATGATAATGAATATACTGAGGATCATTTTAATGTAAACAGAAACTTTTATTATCTGACAGGCATTGACGCCAAAGATATGGCTCTGGTTATTGAAAACAGAGAAGGGGTTATATCCGAGAAGCTGTTTATCATGCCTTTTGATCCGCTTATGGCTAAGTGGGTTGGCGGCAGAATGCTTCCTGAAGAGGCAGAGGAAATATCAGAGATAGAAAATATCGATGATTACGAAAACTGTTTCTCTTATCTAAACGCAAGGTTAGAAAACTACAGGGCATTTGGTGTAAATATCTATTTTGACTTCTTTAAAAAAGAAGATGGCGAAAGCGTATCTGTCAGAGAATCAAAAAAACTTAAAAAGGCTAATCCATGGCTTGAAGTAAAGGATATCTTTCCACATATTGCCTCATTAAGACTTGTTAAAGATGAATACGAAATTGCCTGTCTTAAACAGGCGGTAAATATCACCAGAAGCGGTATTGAGGCAATGATGAAATCTGTTAAGCCTGGCGTAAATGAAATGGTAATGGATGGACTGTTTACCTTTGCGCTGTCCAAAAATCTGTGCAATGAGACATCTTTTAAGACAATCTGCGCTTCGGGCAAAAGAGCTACTGTGCTCCATTACAGTGACAACAATCAGACCATGGAAGATGGAGATCTTCTTTTAACTGACCTGGGCGCAACATATCGCCATTATTGTGGTGATATTACCCGAACCTATCCGGTTAACGGCAAGTTTACTGACCGTCAAAAAGAGCTCTATAACATCGTGCTTAATGCCAATAAACTGGTGGAAGAAAATGCCAAGCCAGGTGTGAAGATAAAAGATCTGAACAATATGGTTATTAAATATTATGAAAGCGAACTGCCAAAGCATGGTTTAAATAAACCGGTAAGTGAGTACTATTATCATGGTATTTCTCACCATATTGGTCTGGATGTTCATGATATAGATGGCGGTATGGGTCAGACACTTAGAGCCGGCAATATTATTTCCAATGAACCAGGTCTTTATGTAGAAGATGAAAACATCGGTATCCGTATAGAAGATGATCTTCTGATTACAGGTACTGGCTGTATCAATCTTTCAGAAAATATTGTCAAAGAAGCTGACGATATTGAAAACTTAATGCGATCTTAACTGATAGAAGACTATCTCAGCGTCTGCCATAAAGCGGGCGCTTTTTTCTTTTAATCCAACACCGTTGGTAATATCCAGCATTTTATTTGAGTTTCCGGATTTGCCATGATAATAATTAATGGCACCAAATGGACGGTTAAAGACATTGATTAAAGGAATATATACTTCTCCACCCAGGGAATGTCCACTGAGCATATAATCAAAGCTGTAGCTGATCTTATCAAAACTGTCTGGCTCATGAGCTATGACAAATGTGTAGTATATATTGGAAATACCGTCAAAAGCTGCAGCATAATTCTGATTGTTGCTCAGGGAATCTAAACCCACCAGATTGAAATAGGCTCCATTTTCGTTAAAGATTCTGATTCCTCTGTTGCAGAGAACCTCAAAATCGCTTTCTTTATATATTCTGTTCACTGTATCGATGTTTTTATAGTCATTTTCTCCATATACGGCATATTTGCCATAATGGCTGTTTATTGATTTCAGATATTTAATAACTGTATCCGAATCGTTCTGTTTCAGAAGATCACCACCAAATACTACTACATCAGGATCAGCATTATTGATAAGATCGCTGAGCAGTTTCAGTCTGTTTTCATCTTCATAGTACAGATCGGAAAAATAAACAATCAAGGTTCCATCAAGGGATGGATCTATTTTGCTGGAAATGATAGTTTCGGTTCTTACTTTAAGCTGTTTTGGGTTTATATAATATGCGTTATATATACAAAGCGCAGTGCATAGTATTGTGCAGATAATAGCGAGTATCAGTTTTTTTATATTCATAAAACTATTCTAGCACAACAGAAGAAGGAAGTTTTTAATATAATTGTTGTATAGTGTCTAAAGAAGAGGTATAAAGATGTTTGATTTTGAAACAGTTATTGAAAGAAAAGATTCCATTGCGCTTGATATACCCAAAAATGATATAGAGCATTTTGCCAGAGGGGCAAAGCTTAAAGAGGGTTTTGATATTATTCCAATGTGGGTGGCAGATATGAATTTTAATACGGCACCAGCTATCACCGAAGCCTTAAATGAACGCATAAAATATCCAACCTATGGTTACTTTGATCTGAGTGATGATTACTATAATGCGATTATTAACTGGCATAAAGATATGTATGATGAAGAAATTGTCAGGGAATCTGTAGGTTATGAAAATGGAGTTCTGGGTGGACTTTCTTCAGCACTTAAGGTATTCTGTGAACCCCATGAAAAGGTGCTTGTTCAAAGTCCCTGCTACATTGGTTTTACCCATGTACTGGAAGATAATGAATATACACCAGTCTATGATCCAATGTATAAGGATGAAAAAGGTATCTGGCGCATAGATCTTAATGGTCTTGAAAAAAGAATAGTGGAAGAAAATATTAAAGTAGCGATATTCAATAATCCACATAATCCAAGTGGCAGGGTATTTACTTATGAAGAGATACTTGATGTGATGAATCTTTATAAGAAATATGATGTAAAAGTTATTTCTGATGAAATATGGGCGGATATCATCAGGCCAGGTTATAAGCATATTCCAGCACAGTCGGTATCTGAGGATGCAAAGATGCGCACAGTATCTCTTTACGCTCCCAGCAAGACTTTCAATCTGGCTGGTTTAATCGGTTCTTATCATGTTGTGTTTAATGAGAAGATAAGGGAAAAACTGGACAGGGTTTCTAAATCAACGCACTACAATAGCTGTAATGTTTTATCGATGCATGCCTTAACTGGAGCTTTTTCTTCAGAGGGCAGGAAGTGGCTTAATGAATTAAAGGAAGTTCTGTACAAGAACATTGACTACAGCTATAACTTTATAATGAATAATTTTGATGGTGTAAAACTGGCTAGGCCGGATGGTACTTATATGCTGTATCTGGATGTAAAAGATTATTGTTTAAAACACGACATCAGCTTACTGGATCTGCTTAAAAAGGGTCTTGAAGTGGGTGTAATCTGGCAAAATGGTGAGCCTTTTATGATGGACTATACTATACGTATGAACCTGGCACTTCCATATTCGAGAGTTGTAGAGGCTTTTGAAAGACTCAGGAAATATGTTTTCTGATGATGTAGCTCAGGGGTTCGTTGGCATGTTTAAATTCACGGTATTTTTCCTGAATGGAGATACCGTGTTTTTTAATATAGTCATCAATTTTTATATATTCATCATTTCCGCCTTTATGTCCTCTATAGAAAGTAATGGCGATGTAGCCATCCTGAAGATATTCATAGGCTTTGATAAAGGTTTTAAGAGTATTGTCTGATTCTGTGATGATTTCTGTACTGCAGCCAGGAAGATAGCCTAAATTAAACACAAAGAGTTTAACTTCTTCTTTAATATATTTGTCAAAATTAAGGTGGTTATCTTTGATGTAGACAATATTATTTAAGTCTTGGCATCTTTTCCTGGTGTTTATCAATGCTTCTTCCTGAATATCAAAGGCATATACTTTTCTGGAAAGTTTTGACAGATAAAAGGTATCATTGCCATTTCCCATGGTCATATCTACTGTAGTGTCTTCTGAATTAATCAGCGATCGGAAGTATTTATGGATAAAGGTGGAGTTATTCATACTTATCTCCCTGATATATATTTAGTTTTGCCATTTTTTTGTCTATTTCATTTAATATGACTGTTTTGTTTAATATCCATTCAGGTTCTATCAAATCTTCTTTGACTGGGTCGCCAGTTAGTCTTTCGATAATAATTTCGGGTTTGAGCAGTCTTAGCTGTTCGATTACTGTGTCGATATATTCATCTCTTGTGAGTATTTTAAAGGGATTATTGTGGTAAATATCAGCAAGTTTTGTGTTCTTTATGATATGGAGCATATGTATCTTAATGGCATCAAAGGGCAGATGGTTTATGGCTTTGATGGTATTTATATTGTCTTCAAATGTTTCTTGTGGCAGGCCATTTATAATATGGACACATACTTTGATATTTGTTTTTTCAAGTTTATTTAAAGCTTCTTGAAATTCAGAGAAAGTGTAGCCTTTATTGATGAATTTACCGGTAATATCGCTGTAAGACTGTAAACCAAGTTCAATCCAGATGGGTTTAATGTGGGTGATGCTGTTTAGATATTCTATTACATCATCTTCAAGGCAGTCACATCTTGTCGCAATAGATATTTCACAGACTTCATCCATTGTCAGGAATGGATTGATCATATTTTTGATTTTGGTTAATGGTCCATAGGTATTGGAAAAGGACTGGAAGTAGGGGATATATTTCCCGTTATTCCATTTTCTGTCCATTACTTTTTTATTGGCATTATACTGTTTAAGTATGTCATCGCATCTTGATGAATTAGAGTCGCCAGAACCTGTGGAACTGCAGAAGATACAGCCGCCATAGCCTTTTTTCCCATCACGGTTTGGACAGCTGAAATGGCCATCAATTATTACTTTTGAAACTTTGCAGCCATAGGTGGTTTTGAGGTAATAGTTGAAGGTGTGATATCTTTTGTTGTCGAGGGTGTATTTAAAGTTATTCATCAGTTAATTATAAATCAAAACATTTGTAAAAATTCTTTAATAAGTTTATATTAAAGGTGGAGGAAGAAGAAAATGAAAGTATTAAATTCAAATGAATTCAATGATGCAATAAAAAGCGGCACTGTAGTAGTAGACTTCTATGCCGACTGGTGTGGTCCATGCAAGATGCTGGGTCCAGTGATGGAGAGCGTTGCTGAAAAGATCAGCGATGTAAAGTTTTATAAAGTAAATGTCGATGAAAGCGAAGATGTAGCTGCAAAATATGGCATTATGTCAATTCCATCGGTATTTATGTTTAAGGACGGTGCCCTGAAGGCTAAGAGTGTAGGTTTCATGCCTGAAGAGGAAGTACTGGCCTGGGTTAATAAGAATAAGTAAGGCGTTTTATACGCCTTTTTAAAAAGGAGTTTTATGCCATATATTGAGATTAAGACAAATATCGATGTATCAGATAAATCAGTATCTTTAATTGAAAAAGTGCTTGGAAAAGACATTGAAACACTGCCCGGCAAGAGTGAAAAATGGTTAATGATCAATGTTGCGGATAATCAGAGAATGTGCTTTGGCGGAAGCGGTGAGCCCTGTTTAATTGCGCTTGTAGATCTTTATGGAAAATGTGATGATAAGTCTTTAGACAGTTTTACTTTAAGGCTTACTGATTTATTATGCAGTGAACTGGATATTGAAAAGGAGCGCATCTATGTCCGTTATCAGTTTACAGATTACTGGGGCTATGCCGGAGAGAATTTTTAATTACTGATTATTTTGGTGATTATTCTTTTAATTATATGAGAAAAATGCTGGTATAAGTCCAGTAATTTTTCAAAGTTTTCATCTTTGACTTTTATAATGCTATAATATAGAAGCGAAAAAATGTAGGTAAGAATATGGCAAGATTAACAAGAACACAGAAATATGCAGAATTAAGAGGAAAAATAAATCAGGACAGAGAACAGTCAGTGGCTACTGATGAGCTTTCTAAATATGCTGAAAGGCTTAAAACTATTGAGAATAATGTTTTACATACACCTGTTGAGGAAGTAAAAGAAGAGCTTAAAGCTGAACCGGTTAAAGAGGAAATCGGTGATATCGAGATTTCCATGCCTTCTTTAGAGCCTTTAAATATTGAGGAGCCTGTAAAGGAAGAAACAGTCAGCGAGGAAGAAAAAATCAGAAGCGTCGAAGAGATGATTGAAGAGATGGTTTCTGGTGTGGAGAAATCAATAAGAGATATTAAGCCTGCTGAAGAGAAGATTGAGGAAAAGCTGGAGGAAATTGTTAATGATGAAGCTATTTTTTCCTCAACTATAAAGGAAGAAGAAAAAGAGGAAAAGGAAGATGACCTCGATGTGTTTTTAAATACAATCAGCCTGGATCTTGCGAAAGATGATGTTGAAACACAAGAGGAACATACTGCTGATCTTGATGATATTTTTGCGATTTTTAATAAAGTTGAAGAAAAGAAAGAGGAAACACAGGATGATATTTTTTCCTCAGTAGAGCCAGTTAAAGCTGTTGAGGATGAAATAGAATACGAAGCTCCTGCAGAGCCAGTTAAAGAAGAAAACGAAATTGTTTATGAAGCTCCTCAAGAGGAAGTTACAGTTTCACAAGAAACAGCTGAAAACAGCGATGTGACAGTCGAAGAGGAAAGCGACGCAACTGCAGAAGATGTTCAGGAAGCTGAATTTACTTCAGAAGAAGCTGCAGAAAACCAGGAAGAAGTTTTCGAGCCTGCTGAAGAAG
>DBOW01000085.1:516-2494 GCA_002299675.1 Solobacterium sp. UBA636 | reverse complement strand
AGAACCTGTTAATGAAGAAACTGTTGAAGAAAATCCGGAAGATTTAGTCAAAGAAGAAGAAACTGTGACTGAGGAAGCAGTAAAAGAAGAAGAAATTCAGGAAGCTGAACCAGCTGCAGATACTGAGGAAACTGTAAAGGAAGAGGTATCTGAGCCAGCAGAAGATAAGGCTGAATTTGAACCGGAAACAGATAATAAAGGTATTTATAACGAGGAAATAGATATTAAGCTTGATGATATTATTTCTTCTATTAAGAATAATCTGATTGAAGATGAAGCTGATAAGGAAGAGGTTCTGGAAGCTACTCAGGAGAATATGATTAATGATATTCTTAAGGAAGTAAATGAATATAATCAGCAGAATCAGAGAACTGACATTGAGGATCTGACTTCTTCTATCATTGAGGAAGTAAGGCATCCAGAGAATACGCCTGAGACAGATAAGGAAGATGAAGATAAGGATTTTACCGATACAGTAACTCTGGAAATTGATAAGGTTCTTAAGGAAATTTCTTCAATGAAGGATACCGTCGAAAATAAGCTTGATGATGTCGTTATTGAGGAGGTTGGCTCTTTAGATACTACTTCTATTGAGGAAAAACTGGTTAGACAGGCTGAATATGAAGTTGAGAACAGAGATGTCAATAAGGGTGAGCCGGTAATTATCAAGAATATATCTGAAACACTGCAGATGGAACCTTCCGTTGATTCCAATGTGCTGCAGGATACCAAGGCTTTTGATATCAGCGCGACAAATGAAATTGTGGAAGAGGATGACGAAGAGGAAGAAAATGATGGGGCAGGCAAGGTTCTGAACATTATTCTTGGAATCCTGATTGTTGTACTGATTGCGGTTCTGGCTGTTATTGTCTACTACATTCTGGTAGCCAGAGGTATTATCGGATGAGTAAGATAAATATTGCGATTGATGGACCAAGTGGTGCTGGTAAAAGCACCATTTCTGATTTATTGGCTAAGAAGCTGGGTTATATTCATCTGGATACTGGGGCAATGTATCGTACAGTTGCCTTCATGGCAATAAGAAATAATATTGGCCTGGATGATGAAGACAGGCTGGTTGAAATGATTCGGGGTCTTAAGTTTGAACAGAAGCTTGATGGAAGTATCTGGTGCAATGACGAAAATATTTCCCTGGATATCAGACAGAACGAAATTTCTATGGCAGCTTCCAGGGTTTCGGCTTTAAATGGTGTCAGAAAACAGCTTGTAGCTCTTCAGCAGGATATTTCAAAAGATGGTGGCTATATTGTAGATGGAAGAGATATCTGTGAAGTAGTATTGCCGGATGCTGAAGTAAAGGTATATCTGACAGCTTCAAGTGACTGTCGTACAAGAAGAAGAATAGCTCAGAATGCTGACAAAGGCATTGATTCTGACTATGAAAGTATCAAGAAGACAATTGAGGACAGAGACTATCAGGATATGCATCGTGAGCATTCTCCTTTAGTTCAGGCAAAGGATGCGACCCTGATTGATTCTTCTGATATGAGCATAGAAGAGGTTGTTGATTATTTATATAAAATGGCAAAAGAAAAACTATAGGAGGTATAGAGATGATTGATGGAACTATTGCGATTGTTGGAAGACCTAACGTCGGTAAGTCGACAGTTTTTAATCGTATGCTTGAGCAGCGTCTGTCAATTGTAGAAGATACTCCTGGTGTTACAAGAGACAGAATATATGGTGACTGCAGCTGGCTTAACAAGACTTTCAGACTGATTGATACCGGTGGTATTCAGATAGCTGATCAGCCTTTTGCCAAGGAAATCAATATGCAGGTAGAAATTGCGATTGAGGAAGCTGATGTCATAATATTCTTAACAAGTGGCAAAGAAGGTCTGACAAATGATGATCAGTATATTGCCAGACTGTTAAGGAAATCAAATAAACCAGTTGTTTTAGGTGTAAACAAGATAGATGGCCAGGAAAAGATAGACAATATCTATGAGTTCTATTC
>DBOW01000085.1:0-356 GCA_002299675.1 Solobacterium sp. UBA636 | reverse complement strand
GGCCGTCCTAATGTCGGCAAATCTTCTTTGACTAATGCCTTCTTAAAACAGGATCGAGTAATTGTATCCAATATTGAAGGTACAACCCGTGATGCCATTGATACTGTTTTTGTGGCTAATGATAAAACCTATGTTGTAATAGATACAGCTGGTATTCGAAAAAGAGGCAAGGTCTATGAAAATATCGAGAAATATTCGGTATTAAGAGCTAAAGGGGCAATCGAAAGAGCTGATGTTGTGCTGATAGTTATCGATGGCGAGAAGGGCATTATCGAACAGGATAAGCACGTTGCCGGTCTGGCCCATGAGGCTAAGAAGGGCGTTATCATTGTCTACAACAAGTGGGATCTGGTTGA
>DBOW01000108.1:4422-10061 GCA_002299675.1 Solobacterium sp. UBA636 | reverse complement strand
ACATAAAGCTGCATAGCACCTGTGGTTTCAAATAAAGAGACAGAACCTGTAAGCTCTACTTTATCACCATTCTTTGGCTTGAAATTAAGTCTTCGGGCTGAACTTGAAAACATCACACAGCTAAGTGCGGCTTTTTCATCTTTTACAGTGAAATATAAATGACCAGAATTGTGTGAATGAAAATTAGAAAGTTCACCAAAGATACTTACATTTGATAGATTTGCATCGCCGTCCAACTTGTTCTTGAGATATCTGACAAGTTTAGATACAGCTATGCTCATAGATTATCTAAGACTCCATTGATATACTGATATGATTTCTCATCGCAATACATCTTGGCTATTCTGATAGCTTCATCAATAATTATATTTTTAGAGGCAATTTCTTTTTTAATCTCAGATGTGGCTACTAAAAGAATAGCCTGTTCAAGATAGGATAAGCGCTCAAAAGTCCACTTCTTCAGATGAAGTGAAATTTCTTCAATGTAATTATCTTTATTGATGATCAGATCATTTTCAAGTACTGTAACATATTCATTCTTTTCTTCATCATCAAAATTATCTTCAACAGATCTGCTGATTTCTTTGTTTAATAATAGTGACTGATAAAGAGCAAACACAAGCTTAACTCGGTATTCATGACGATTCATAACGTATCTATTATACAACAGGTGCTATAATATTTTTATGCAAAATTTCAGCTTTTTATATCGTCTTACTCATCACTTTAAAACTATTACAAAACACAAGATTATTGTTACAAAGCTTTGTTTCAGGTGCGGATTAATTAAACAGGGACTTCTGCATGATCTGTCTAAGTATTCGCCAATTGAGTTTTTATCTGGCGTCAGGTATTATCAGGGCTACAGATCCCCTATCGACAGAGAAAGAGAAGTTGTTGGATTTTCTAAGGGCTGGCTGCATCATGAAGGAAGAAACCCCCATCATTGGGAATACTGGATTGATAAAGACTACAGCAATCTTACTTTTAAAGTAATAACCATGCCTGCCAACTATCTAATAGAATCTATACTGGACAGAATGGCCGCTTCTAAAAACTATAATCCCAATTACGACCAGAGAGCTCCTTTAGAGTTCTTTGATAAAGGAAGAGACAGAATATTCATGGGTGAAGAAAACGCCAGAAGGATACGTTATCTTTTAAACTATCTGGCAGAAAACGGCGAAGAAAAAGCCCTGATATATTATTCAGAGCTTTACAGAAAATATAAAAAAGATAATACATTTGATGTATTATCTGATATTAAGATTTAAATCAATACTGTAGTCAAGCTGTACAAGTTCAACACCCGCTTCTTTAAGCATCTGTTTAGAAACCAGAGTCATGTCGCTTTCTGCATACTTGTCAGATTCATAGACTACTTTTTTTATGCCTGACTGAATAATGGCCTTGGCACATTCGTTGCAGGGAAAAAGAGTTACATAGCAGATAGAATCCCTCAGGTTTGTATTGGAATTAAGAATGGCATTAAGTTCGGCATGAACTACATAGGCATATTTGGTATCTTTAAATCCCCCTTCTCTGCCCCAGGGAAACTTATCATCTGAAAGACCGATAGGAAAACCATTATAGCCCACTGATAATATTTTGTTGTTTTTGTCGACAATACAGGCTCCCACCTTGGTATTTGGATCTTTAGATCTCATGGCGGAAAGATGGGCAATACCCATAAAATATTCATCCCAGCTTATAACTCTCATATCTACCTCACAATATCAACATTTTTACGCTTAATGCGATTATTACTATTAGTATAACAAATATATATGACTTATTGAGCTTATACTCATCAAACATCATATAGAAAACAAATCCGGATACAAGTCCTCCAAGATGAGCCTGCCAGGCTACATTTGGCATGAAGTTCAAAAGCAGGTTTATAAGCACCATCATCACAAAGCCAGAATCCCTATAGGCTCCATTTTTAACAGCATCAATAATATAGATGGTAAACAAAGCATAAATACCACCCGAAATACCAACAGATACCGCCCTTGGCGCAAAGGCACAATGGGCAAGTCCTCCACAGAGTATGGATACCAGCATGATAATCAGGAACTTGAGTGAACCATATTTGCGTTCCGCCAGATTGCCCATAATATACAGGGCATACATATTCATCAGAAGATGAAATATCGAACCATGAACAAAGCCATAGCTGATAAGACGCCAGAACTGATGGAAATAAACCACATAAGGCCGATAGTTGGCAAGCCATGAATACAGGTAGTCATGGCCAGTAAAAAGCTGTAAAGCCATGCCAATCAGATATACCACAGCACAGATGCCAATAAGAATATTGGTAACCGAAAGATTTGGACTGTTCAGTATTTTAGCCCTGTATTTATTTGATTTACTTTTTTTCATTGATTCATTGATATCGGCTATTAAATAAGATATTTCATTTGCCGCATTCGGTACATCATGAACCACATTCCTGATTCCAGGGAAAGCACCATTAATATCTGTTCCATCATAATAGTTTGAATCAATGCAGACAGTATCAAATTTCTCCAGCTGTGTTACTGTCTCATCTGAAATGTGTATATCAATAAAAGACGGTTTTACACCTTTTAGGGCCGAAGACATCATCTGGATATACTGTTTTATTCTGTTATCATCATTATAGGTATCATCAAGGGAATAATTTGAGACTCTGATGATGTTATATAAACTGTTTCTTTGATTAATCAGCCAGATTTCATCCGGTTTAGCCAGGTTTTTGATTAAAAACGATCTGTAGCCGTATTTGCAGGCAAAGAAATGAACCAGCTGATATACTTTATAGATTTTTTCTTCTTTAGTCAATTTTTCCACCATTCTCTCTTATATAGTTTTTCATATATTCAGGCATGTCGGTTACAAATTCCATTCTTTCATTTGTCTTTGGATGGATAAAGCTTAAATAATAGGCATGCAGATACTGACCTGTTTCATCAATTGTTTTCTTGGAATATTTAGGATCATTTAAAACTGGATGTTTAATAAAAGCCATATGTACTCTGATCTGATGGGTTCTGCCGGTTTTAAGTTCACATTCTACCAAACAGGTGCTGGATAATCTCTGAAGCACTTTAAACTCAGTGATGGCTTCCTTGGAATTTTTATCAGTCACCTCCATCTTCTGACGGTCTTTGCTGCTTCGTCCAATTGGAGCGTTGATGATACCTTCGTTATTATCGATTATTCCATTCACAATGGCATAATACTTTCTGAAACAGGTCTTATCCTGAAGCTGAGCACTAAGCGCTGCATGTGCAGCATTATTTTTGGCACAGACCAATAGACCCGAGGTATCTTTATCAATTCGGTGAACAATACCAGGACGATAGTAGCCATTGATGTCTGAGAGTTCTTTGCAGTGATATAAAAGTGCATTAACCAGTGTGTTGTCATAATTGCCAGCAGCCGGATGTACAACAAGGCCTTTAGGCTTATTGATTACTATTAGGTCTTCATCTTCATAGACTATATCCAGAGCTATATCTTTTGGTTTTATATCGGTTGGTGTCTGTTCAAGATATTCAGCTGTAATGAAATCTCCCGGATTTACTTTATATCTTGAAACGGTTGTTTCATTATTTACCAGTACTCTTCCTTCTTCAATCAGTTTCTGAATCTGTGACCTGCTTAAATCTGAACTGTTTGCCAGAAACGAGTCTATTCTAAGTCCTTTATCTTCTTCGTTTACTTTAATTTCTAGTCTTGCCATCTTTACCCTCGATAAATATTGTATAAATAAGCAATAAAGCTACACCTACAGTCAGAAAGCTGTCAGCCAGATTAAAGACCGGGAAGTCATAACCCAGAATGATGAAATCCAGGAAATCTACAACATAGGTATGTACTATACGATCAATAAAGTTGCCAAGAGTGCCACCAAGTATTAATAATAAAGAGGACTTATAAAGAAGACCACTGTTTTTTCCTTTAATCAGCATATAGGAAAATATAACAGCTGCCACAACTGTTATAATCAGAAAAAGTGTTCTTTGCCCTTCAAGTATAGAAAAACCAGCTCCATAATTCTGTACATAGGTCAGATTAAAGAAACCAGGTATAACTTCTATCTTCTGATAAAGATCAATATAGGCAGTTACAATCTGTTTAGAAAACTGATCAATCAGCACCAGGGACAGAGTAATAAACAGATAAATGATATATGTCATTACGCATTAGCCTCAAGATATGATTTTAAAGCTCTGGAAATCTGATCTGGGCAGGAAGTTGGTTTCATGCCACATTTTGTTCCTTCAAAGGCTTTGATTACATCTTCAGCTTTCATGCCGGTAATTATTTTAGAGATACCTAAAAGGTTGCCGGCACAGCCTCCTTCAATCTTACAGCCCTTAATTACGTCACCTTCCATTTCGAAGGTATATTTGCGTGAGCATACTCCACTTGGTTTATATTCGAAAGTCATGTTTAATCCTCCAGTATTTAACTATTCAATTTTATATGATGTTTGATTTCTTTTACAAGGTTATTTGACTTTTAACATAATTTAAGATAATTCAGTAGTATAATAGTTGTGCTAAAAAAGGAGATTTTATGAAAAAAGTTAGAACTAGATTTGCCCCATCCCCTACCGGATATATGCATATCGGAAATTTAAGAACTGCCCTTTATGCCTATCTGGTCGCAAAAAAGGCAAATGGTGACTTTATCTTAAGAATTGAAGATACAGACCAGAACCGTCTTGTAGAGGGGGCTACCGACATTATTTATGATACCTTAAAGGAATGCCACCTGCAGCATGACGAAGGACCAGATATTGGTGGAGAATATGGACCATATGTTCAGTCTGAAAGAATGGCTTCTGGTATCTATAAAAAATATGCCATGGAACTGGTAGAAAAAGGTGCTGCCCATATCTGTTTCTGTAAAGAAGAAGACATTGAGGAACAGAAAATGATAGCTTCAGCACGCGGAGAATCTTTCCTCTATCGTGATCCATGCAAAGAACTCACTAAAGAAGAGATTGAAGCCAGAATTAATAACGGTGAAGAATATGTAATCCGTCAGACAATTGATCCAAATGGTACTACCTATTTTGATGATGAAGTATATGGCAGAATCACTGTAAACAATGATACGCTTGATGAAATGATTCTTCTAAAGTCTGATGGCTATCCAACCTACAACTTCGCGAATGTTATTGATGACCATCTGATGGAGATTACTGATGTAGTAAGAGGAAATGAATATCTTTCTTCTACTCCTAAGTACAACCTTCTATATGATGCCTTTGGTTTCGAAAAGCCAAGATATATTCACTGTCCACCTGTTATGAAAGATGAACATGCGAAGCTTTCTAAGCGTAATGGCGATGCTTCTTTCCAGGATCTGGTTGCCAAGGGATATCTGCCTGAAGCTATTTTAAACTATATTGCCCTTTTAGGCTGGGCCCCAAGTGAAGATAGAGAAATCTATACTCTGGAAGAATTATGCCAGGCTTTTGACGTAAAACGTATTGGTACTTCTGGTGCTATATTTGATATTGAAAAGCTGAAGTGGATGAATGGTGTTTACTTAAGAAATATGGACTTTGACAAGTATTATGAACTTGTTAAACCACATATTGAAGCCAACGTTGATCCAAAATATAACTATGAAGA
>DBOW01000108.1:0-4354 GCA_002299675.1 Solobacterium sp. UBA636 | reverse complement strand
ATGGTAGATTTCTTCAATGAAGTTAAAGATTACTCATTAGATCTTTATACCAATAAGAAAGCCAAAACCAATCCAGAAGTAGCCAGGAAATCACTTGAGCTGGCACTTCCAGCACTGGAAGCTCTTGAAGTCTTCAACAACGAAACTGTCTTTGAAGCATTAGCCAAGGTTGCAGCTGATAACGGATTAAAGAACATTACCGTTATGTATCCAGTTCAGGTTGCCCTCTCTGGCAAGGATAAGACACCAGGTGGCGCAACAATGCTTTCACAGATTTTAGGCAAAGAAGAAACTATCAAGAGACTTAAGGCCGCAATTGAAAAATTCTAAATGAATAACAAAAAGGTGTTGCATTAAAGTAACACCTTTTTTATTAAGACATATTAACAGGAAGTATACATTCCGTAATCAGTTTTTTGTCGGTGTAATGATTACCTTACAGTTTGAACAATAATGTGCTTCTGCTTTATATCCATTAGCTTTTAACGGTTTAAACTGATTACACAGGGGAACTCCCTGTTCCGCAATAGAAAAGAGAGCACCGATGGCTTTTCACCGTATGGAATCCACTGTACAGGCTGACCGCCGTTAGGAATATAGCCCGTCTGCATTTCTTTTTGGCAATATGGACATTTCATGGTGCATTCTCCTTCAAATTCCGATTTAAACTTTCCATTCGTCATAAGTTTCTGATGTAATGACAATCACAGCCACCGTGCTCTGTAGAGCCAAGAGTAAGTTCAGTATAAACAAAACCGTTCTTTTCATAGAATTCCTTTGCTCTGTCCATGTTATTCCTTATTTCAAAATAACATTTTTCTTAATGCTGAGCTGCAAAGACCAACGCTTTATCTAAAAGCATCTGGGGAATGTCCACTCCGGCAACGACTTTCCTCTCCTCATTCTCCGCAACCCAATACGAATCATTCTGATGATTATAGACTTTTAATAATGCATCAAGGAAAGGATCAGCTCAAACTGTATCCATCATATCTGCACAGCCATATTCAGCAAGACACCACCTTATAACAAAGGCAACTGTTCATTGTCTTTTTCTTTCAGCAGTCTGATAATCATTATGATTTATCCTAAGGCAATATCCAGAACCATCATAATTGAAAAACCAAGCGCAAAAGCGATAGTTCCAATATTAGAATGTTCACCCTCACTGGCTTCTGGTATAAGTTCTTCAACAACTACATAAACCATGGCGCCGGCCGCAAATGACAGCATATATGGCATGATAGGCACAATTACATTGGTTAGCATAATAGTAACCACTGCACCCAGAATTTCAGCAATTCCGCTGATAATTCCAAACATAAAGGCTTTTGTCTTGGTGTAGCCTTCTTTTAACAGTGGCATGGTTACAATTGCCCCTTCCGGGAAATTCTGTATGGCTATACCAATTGCCAGAGCTAAAGCTGACATGGCACTTATTGTACTGTTGCCGCTCAAGAATCCGGCATAGACCGCTCCTACCGCCATGCCTTCCGGAATATTATGCAGAGTAACCGCCAGTATTAACATGGTATTACGGCTAAGCTTTACCTTAGGTCCTTCCATTTCATTGGAAGCGGCATGTATATGTGGTATGATGTGGTCCAGAAACAGAAGAAAAAGCACACCCAGCCAGAAACCGACAAAGGCTGGAATAAAGGAGAATTTACCCATCCACTCACTCTGATCGATAGCTGGTATGATTAAAGACCACACTGATGCCGCAATCATGACGCCGGCCGCAAAACCGCTTAATGATTTCTGCAGAAAGGAGCTAAGTTCGTTTTTTAAGAAATAGACACAGGCTGCTCCTGCACATGTGCCGATAAAAGGAATCACTATTCCCTGAAAGATTTCCATATTTTTTTACCTCTTTTTATTATTATAGTTTAAAAATATATAAATGTTGTATCTAATGGTAAAATGATATTAATTTTCATAATCTTGCCTTATTTAAAGACAATAAATTAAAATTTTTTTAAGAAACATTATTGTTTTTAACTTAGTTGGGGTATAAAATGTAATCAGTAAAAATAAGAATAGTTATTATAATCTTTCTATTAGAACTGGCGTATACGGGCCGCATATAACCCGTAAAATAAACGAAAAGGAGAATAATTATGAGAAGCATTACAACATTAGATCTGCAGTATGCACATCGTTTCTATGGATTCAAGGGCGAAGCACAGTATCTGCATGGTCACACTGGTATCTTAACAATTGAATGTGAAGATACTATTGAAGAAGGCGTTAACATGGTATTCCCATGTAATGAAATCAAGAAGACTGCCTGGGATGTATTAAAGAACTTTGACCATGCCCTGGTATTAAGAGAAGATGATCCTCTGCTTCCTGCCATTTTACAGGTTTATGAGGAACAGGGAATCAGAAATGGTGCTCCAAGCAACAAGATGAAGGGTCCAGCTTTCAAAACTGAATGGGCTACAGCTTATCCTGAGTGTCGACTGGTAGTTACTAAGGAAACAATGACAGTTGAAGGTATGATTAAGATTGTTTATGACTTATTAAAAGACAAACTTAATATTGCCAAGATTACATTTACATCTGGCGTAAATGCTGCAAGCCAAGAGTATGAAGTAAATAAGTCAATTGACCGCTGTCCATTATGCGGTATTGCGCTGAATGAAAACGGCGTATGTCCAAAGTGCGGCTATAAGAAATAGTTAATTATCTGGGCGTCTTCTTAACAGAGGACGCCTTTTTAAGGTATAAAAAAAGCCGCTCATTAGAGCAGCTTTATCATCTGGTGATTCGTACGGGATTCGAACCCGTGAATGTCGCCTTGAGAGGGCGATGTGTTAACCGTTTCACCAACGAACCAGTACTAGGGGATGACTCCCCTATTATAGCATAATTATTTCAGATTTGCCTTAGCAGTATCACAAATTTTTGTGAAAGAAGCTGGATCGCAGATTGCGATTTCTGAAAGCATCTTTCTGTTGATGTTAACACCAGCTACCTTTAAGCCATGCATAAGCTTAGAATATGATAAACCATTCATTCTGGCAGCTGCATTGATTCTGGCAATCCATAACTTTCTGTAATCTCTCTTTAACTGCTTTCTTGAAATATAAGCATACTTTAAAGAGTGCATTACCTGTTCATGAGCTGTCTTATATAATAAGTGCTTTGAACCAAAATAACCCTTAGCCTGTTTTAAGACTCTCTTGTGTCTGCGTCTTAGAGGTGTACCACCTTTAACTCTTGCCATTTTATATACTCCTCCTTAACCTTGTAATAAATCCTTTACTCTCTTGTAGTCTGTCTTGTCTACAAGAGCAGTTCCTCTTAACTGAACCTTCTGCTTATGAGTCTTGTGCGCAGCGAAGTGCGATGTGAAATTGTGATGTCTCTTCAGCTTACCAGTACCAGTAACCTTAACTCTCTTAGCGAAAGTTTTCTTTGTTTTCATCTTTGGCATTTTCTTGTCCTCCTATTTCTTGATCGGTGAAATTACACACGACATAATGTTTCCTTCAAGCTTAGGCTGCTTATCGATTGAGCCAACATCCTTGAGTGAGTCAATGAAGTCATTCATAATCACCATACCGACTTCCTGTCGAGTCATCATTCTGCCTCTAAAGCGCATATCAGCCTTAACCTTCATACCCTGCTCAAGCCACTTTCTGGCCTGATTAACCTTGGTATTAAAGTCGTGAGTATCAATGACCGGAGAAAGTCTTAATGGCTTTACTTCTGTAAAGGACTGCTTCTTTTTAGCTTCCTTTGCGGCCTTCTGTTTCTCAAAGCGATACTTGCCATAGTCCAGAATCTTACATACAGGACATGGTGAATTTGGTGCAACACATACTAAATCAAGACCTTCTTCCTGAGCTACTTTATATGCTTCTCTTGAAGACATCTTGCCAAGCTGATTGCCATCGGGTCCAATAACCAGAACCTCTCTAAAACGAATAGATTCATTGACTAAATCGTCATTCTGCTTCCTTGTGATAAAAACACCTCCATCAAATAAAAAGCGAGACAAAGCCCACTTGTTTTATCACTACCTGTAGCAGTTTTTTACCCAGATTCCTAAGAATTTCAGGTGAGAAGTGGTCTTCTACTTTCTACGTACTTTTTATTACTCAAATATATTACCAAAGTATCGCCTATAAAACAATACATTTTAATATTTTTTGTATACAAAATTTCCCTAAAAACGATTGATACTTTTGCCATAGGGAATGGTATAGGGAATTTTATAATCTTTTGCCGGATCATTTCTCTTACCGATATAAATAACCTTGTTTCCCTGTTTACCATCAGCTGATTTTCCCATACACAGTCTTATATCACCATGCATAAAGGCATAACGATGAATATGCTCACC
>DBOW01000047.1:19484-20110 GCA_002299675.1 Solobacterium sp. UBA636 | reverse complement strand
GCATTTACCGGTACAATGACGATCTGTCTTGGAGCCAGCCAGAGTGGGAAGGCACCCTTGGTTTCTTCAATCAGGAAGGCAGTGAAACGGTCGAATGTACCGAATATTGCACGGTGAATGACTACAGGAACCTGTTTTTCACCATTGGCGTCGATATAGTTCAGTTCAAATCTTCTAGGCAGCAGGAAGTCAAGCTGACAGGTTGATAAAGTTACTTCTGGACCAACAGCTGGCTTAACTTCTACGTCAAGTTTAGGTCCATAGAAAGCGGCCTCGCCTACAGCTTCTTCATATGGCATACCGATTTCATCAAGTACTTCACGAAGCTTAGTTTCAGCGGTATTCCACATTTCATCATCATCGAAATATTTTTCAGTATCCTCAGGATCTCTTAATGAAAGCCTGAACTTATAGTTCTTTAAGCCAAAGTCTTCATAGACATCAAGAATCAGTTTAACTACCCTCTTGAATTCCTCACCAATCTGATCAGGTCTTACAAACAGATGGGCATCATTCTGGCACATACAGCGGACTCTTTCCAGTCCCTTAACAGCGCCTGAAGCCTCATAACGGAAGTCAGTAGCGAATTCACCAATTCTGACAGGCAAATCACGATATGAATGAAG
>DBOW01000047.1:18122-19379 GCA_002299675.1 Solobacterium sp. UBA636 | reverse complement strand
TAATGATCCCAGTGTCCAGATGTTATATAAAGCTGCTTAGTACCAACACAAGGTGTATAGACATGATCATAGCCCAGGTCTCTTTCCTTTTTATAGATATAGTTCTCCAGATTTTTACGGATAACTGCACCATTAGGCAGCCATAAAGGCATACCGGAACCAACAAGTGGTGAAGTCATGAAGATTTCCTGTTCCTTGCCTATCTTTCTATGGTCTCTCTGTTTAGCTTCTTCAAGTTCATTAAGATAGTTATCAAGATCTTCCTGACTATAGAAGCAGACACCATAGATTCTCTGCAGCATTTTGTTTTTGGCATCGTTTTTCCAGTAGGCACCAGAATACTTGATGAGTTTGAAATATTTAAGTTCCTTAACAGATTCTACATGCGGACCACGGCAAAGATCAGTAAAGTCACCCTGAGTATAGGTAGAAATAACTACTTCATTTTCATCCATTCTGGAAATCAGGTCTACCTTGTATGGATCATCTTTAAACATTTCCAGAGCTTCAGCTTTAGGTATTTCGTGTCTTACAATACGTTTGCCATCTTTGGCAATCTTCTTCATTTCTTTTTCAATCTTTGCCAGATCTTCATCAGTGATAGATTTGTCACCAAGATCTATATCATAATAGAAACCTTCCGAAATTACAGGACCTACCCAGAACTTGGCATTTGGATATAAATGCTGTACAGCCTGTGCCAGAAGATGGGCACAGGAGTGATTTAAGACGCTTAATTTTTCGTCTTCTTTAATGTTGATCATAATAACCCCTTTCCAACAAAAAAGGTGCTACCTAGGGCGCAGGAAGCGCGGTACCACCTATACTTTTATCTTTGATGTGTAACGTACATTAACGGCTACTATTAATAGCGCTCACAGGTAGTAACTATATTTTCCCTTTATCTTATTTACACCATCTGAAGACTCTCTTTAAAAGGGTTTAAATATAATCGTGTCCTGATCAAAGTTTTACATTAACTATTATACAAAGTTAAAAAGATAAAACAACTATGAATCAAAAATTTTTAATAAGTCTCATGACATTATAGACAGTATCTTCCAGATAAAATGGGCCTTCTTTTAAAGCCTCTTCCAGACTTTTTGGTCTGTCACATATCGAAAATACCGCACTTACACCTGCGCAATACAGGCTGTCAAGATTTTTATCAGTTCTGCCGCCAAAACAGATTAATGGAATATCATGTTTTTTACATAAGGCTGCAATACCGGATATGGTTTTCCCATTAGAGCTTTG
>DBOW01000047.1:17037-17973 GCA_002299675.1 Solobacterium sp. UBA636 | reverse complement strand
CCAGTAGATTCTATTTCACTAAGATGAAATAGAGAATCAAGATGTTTCAGCTTATTCTCCAGAATATCCAGTTCCTGTTTATCTGCACCCTTTTGAGGCCCAAAAACATAGGTAGCACCCTGTTTTCCTGTGTAAGGATTTTTTACATCACAGGCCGCTTTAAACTTTATATCAGGATATTTCTTTAATTTATAAGAATCTATCATATCAATATTGGCTATCACTGCAGACAGTTCATTATGTTTGGAATCATAAAACCTTGTACCCATGGCCGACAGCATTCCAATACCGCCATCATTACAGGCACTGCCGCCAAGCCCCAAAAGAATATTGTCACAGCCACTGTTAATGGCATGCATGATTACTTCTCCAAAGCCATATGATGAACTGTAAAGGGGGTGTCTTAAATCTTTTTCTATCATTTCCAGTCCACAAACCGCAGCCAGTTCGATGATTGCCGTATTATCTTTACGATAATAATAGGTATCTCTCAGACGCATATAGGCATCATGAGCTCTTAAAGTAACTTTTGTACCCTTATAGATTCCATTTAAAACAGTGGAAGTTCCCTCGCCGCCATCAGCCAGAGGTATTTTCACTGTTTTAATATTCTTATCAGCTTTCAGTACGCCTCTTTCTATCGCATCTGCAGCTTCAATTGAACTCATTGATTCTTTAAAAGAATCAGGACAGATAACTACTTTCATAAATAAACTGTAAGTTCTTCCAGATGAGCTTTCCTGGATTTAAGTTCATCAAATTCACTGTCCGAAATCTTTTCAAACTTAGTCTTCTTAATTGATTTCTCCAGATCTTTAATTGAAGCTTCAATTTCTTTCTTCTTTTCAGGATCAATTTCTTTTTTCTTTTCATGAAGCTTAGACTGAATATCATTAATCATTACATAACAGTCGTTCTTGAAAGTAGATCTTTCCA
>DBOW01000047.1:16435-16932 GCA_002299675.1 Solobacterium sp. UBA636 | reverse complement strand
GAAAGATGATTTGAATTGGCTATGGTGATTTCCTGTGACTTTCCAGAGCCCAGATCCTTAGCCTTTACATTGACAATGCCATCGGCGTCAATATCAAAAGTAACTTCAATCTGCGGAACACCGCGCATGGCTCTTTTAATGCCTTTAAGCGTAAATTTGCCGAGTGATTTGTTGTCTAGAGCCCTGTATCTTTCACCCTGAAGAACATTGATTTCTACTGAAGTCTGGAAATTGGCAGCTGTAGTAAATATCTTAGAATAGCTGCAGGGAATAGTTGTATTTCTTGGAATCAGTACCGTAGAGACGCCACCCACCGTTTCAATGGAAAGTGAAAGCGAAGTCACATCCATCAGAAGAACATCATAGCCACCCATTACAAGCTGATTGCCTGTCAGTTTGCCAGCCTGTATGGCTGCGCCCATGGCAACACATTCATCAGGATTAAGACCCTTGTTTGGTTCTATTCCGGTAATTTTCTTTATCTGTTTTGATACACA
>DBOW01000047.1:15572-16315 GCA_002299675.1 Solobacterium sp. UBA636 | reverse complement strand
TCTTCCATCTTAGATCTTTTCAGATTCATATTAAGATGTAGAGCTTCGTTTTTATGTTTGGCAATAAAAGGAAGTGAAATAGCTGTTTCCTCCATAGAAGACAGTTCTATTTTAGCCTTCTCAGCTGCTTCAATTATTCTAGAATAAGCTACCGGATCTTTTGAAAGATCTATTTTATTTTCCTTTTTAAACTGGGAAATAATATAATCTGCGATATGTCTGTTAAAATCGTCGCCACCAAGATGATTATCACCACTAGTGGATAATACTTCGATTACTCCATCATCTATTTCGATAACTGAAACATCAAAAGTACCGCCACCCAGATCAAATACCATAATCTTTTCGCCATAGTTTTTATCAAGCCCATAGGCTAAAGCGGCAGCCGTAGGTTCATTGATTATTCTTTTAACATCAAGCCCGGCAATCAGACCAGCTTCCTTGGTAGCCTGTCTTTGTGAATCTGAGAAGTAGGCTGGAACAGTAATTACAGCTTCAGTAATTTTTTCACCCAGTACTTCTTCAGCATCCATCCTTAACTTCTGCAGTATCATGGCCGATATTTCCTGCGGAGTGTAGTTTTTATTATTTAACCTGACATGATAGTTTTCGCCCATGTGTCTTTTAATAGATGAAACAGTACCATCAGGATTGATTGCCATCTGCCTTCTGGCAGCTTCACCAACCAGTCTGTCACCATCGCTGTTAAACGCAACAATAGAAGGTGTTGTCTTATTGTTTTC
>DBOW01000047.1:5536-15509 GCA_002299675.1 Solobacterium sp. UBA636 | reverse complement strand
GTTGTACCTAAATCAATACCGATTATTTTTGACATCTATATTCACCTCTAACAAATTCTTATGCCGCAGCAGCAGTTGCACAAAAGATTAAACAGAAGTACCTGGTAACAGCAGTTTCCATAGTTGGACATTGGTGAACCATAACTGCGATAATGGCTCTGGTAGCGGCTTCTTCCACGGCTTAATTCATCAATAAGCTGCTGGTAGGCCAGATTGTTTGGCTCTAAAGAAACAGCGGTTCTGGCATGATCCATGGCTTTGGCGTTATTGCCAAGTCTGGCATTGGCTATGGCAGAATAGTAATACCATCTGCCATGTCTGTTTTCAATTGAAGAAAGTACATTTAATGCCTCTTCATAATAGCCCTGATTTATATAATTTATAACTGCTGAATAATATCCATCTTCCTTTGACTGATACTGATTACCCTGATACTGATTTCGATAAGCATTAGAAAAGAAATCCGAAAAAAAGTCATTCATGTCGGCATACTGTCTCTGCTCATAGTAATTATTGGATTGAGAATACTGCTGCTGATACTGATTGGCATTAGTATAGCCGTGCTTTCTCATATCCATAATCTGATCATAGGCATTCTGCACTTCTTTGAATTTTTTTGTGGTCTCTTCCTTATTTGGATTGTTGATATTCATATCAGGATGGTACTTCTTACTCAAAGTACGATAGGCTTTCTTAACTTCATCATCAGTAGCCGAAGAAGAAACACCTAATATTGTATAGGGATCACTCATCTTTCTTTTTCTCTTTTCTCTTCTTAATAATTTCGTATCTTGTCCATATTCCAGAATACAGAATATTTCTCAGAATTTCCCGATATTCAAATATCGGCAGGGTTTCAAACGCACTGGCGCAGCTTGAAATCATCATCGAAAGAATATCTTCAATATAACTTTCAAAATCATTGTCATTTACTTTGTTTTTAAATAAATTAAAATTATTTTTCCTGATATCCTTTTCTATATCCTCATAGGCATCAGCCAGATAAATATATTTGCCAAGATAAAAACCGGTTTCATATAAAGCTTTTGACCATTCATCATCTTTATAGCTGAATATTGTACCAAGCATATGACCACTGGCACCAGCTATGGCATCAATATCATCAGTATTCATCTTTTCAAGTTCAGCTGAAAGATTTAGTTCCTGTTCAATCTTAAGACATTTATCAGGATAAATTTCCTTTATCTTTGCCATCTTCTTTTCCAGAAAAGCCTTTTCAGCCCGGGCACTTATTTTTCCCTCATCGTCAACATCATCTTTACATTTAAAATAGCTGAGGATTATTGTCATATCAGCTGCATAGTCGATATATTTATTCTGATACTTCAGCTGTTTCTTAAAAGGATGAATTATACACCTTTCATTTATGGCCTTAATATCTTCTTCATACAGAGCTGTAAGCAGCATTGCCAGAAATGTCATGTCATAATTAAGCGTAATCTGACCGCTGATACCATAACGCTCACTCAGACTTTTGCATAAACCGCAGTAAAAACCGCGGTATTCATCATATTCACGAAACTTAAGTTCCTTCTTGTTTATTACAACATATCCAAACATACTTAACTCTTTGCGTCAAAATTTTTTTGACAGGTGGGGCAGGTAATTTCAATTACGCCTTTTCCTCTTGGAACTCTGACAATTTTTCCACAGCCAGGACAGACAAAGTATTTATACTGCTTATCAGAAATATTCTTTACTATAGTACTGGCGTAGTGTCTGATGCCCCTGGTTTTTTCCAGATATATTTTGTTTTCATTTTCACGCTGGTATATCTTTCTTGACAGCATTCTATATATCACAATTATCATTAAAACATAGGAAATCAGTGTCAGTAAACCAAGTCTTGTAAAAGTTGCGATTATCAAAAGAACAAGTGAAGACCACAACAGACAGTTATTAAGATTGTCCATTCCATATCTTCCCATCATAAATCTAATAAGTTTATCTCTCATTTTAAATACCTCACAACTAAAAAGATATCACTGTAGTTTGAAGTTTAAGTGAATATTAGCTGTTTACTATTTCTCTTATGAACAGATCAACAGTTGAAAAATAATTGTCCTGTTCAAAGTTATATTTAACTGTATCGGTATAGAAAAACTTCTTTGTACCAGATGCGCTGTTATAAAGATTCAGTACCGACTTATATTCATCAGATTTACGGTTCTTATTGAAAATAAACAGCAGGTTAAGTTTATTGTTTCTTAAATCATTTCTGATACTGTAATCAGCTGTATTTATACCCAGCATCAATCTGAACAGTTTTTCATTAAGATTGAATTCATGGCTGTATTTCCTGATTAAATCATTAATCAGATCACCTTCAGGATTATCAAAAATCAGATTCTTTACATTAGAAGGCAAAGCACTTCTTAAAGCCTTGATAACTATGTTGGCACCCTCTTTTAAGCCTAACAGTGTAATTTTTATTTCACTGTCCTTTGAAACATAATAATCAATCCACTGCAGCAGATCTATAGATTCATTTAAGCCAAGAGTTTTCTTCTTTCCATAGCCGATGAATACCACGTTGTAGCCATAATCTTTAAACCTTGTATATTCGGCAAGATTATTGAAATCATTATAGCCAGGTACAATAAAGATATAGTCTTTACTTTCACATGTTAAATGATATGATCTTAGATCTTCACCTGAGAAAGATCTTAACTCATCAAAGGCCAGATCTGCATCTGGCGCTTTGTGAGTATTAAGGTATCTTTCTTTAAACAGTTTTACTAAATGAAAGTAATTCATTAAAGAAGTTCCTTCTTCTTTTGAAGCAGTGCATCATAAGATGCCTGATAGTTCTTGAGTTTGTTTCTTTCGTCTTCTACTTTTTCTTTAGGAGCTTTATCTACAAACTTAGGATTAGAAAGAATTCCATTGGAACGCTTTATTTCAGCTTCCAGTCGGCTTAATTCTTTTTCAATCTTCAGCAGTTCTTCTTCCTTGTTTACTATTTCATCCATCCTGAAGTACAGTTTGGCATTATTGATAGGTCTTACTATCTTTTCTCCAGTAATACTGTCAGTACTTACAGCCTTGCACATCTTGTAGAGGATTTCCCTGATATCTTCACTGAACTCAAGTCCTTCAAACTCAATCTGGATCTCTTTTGAAGGCTTAATATTGTTTTCAGTCTTTATATCTCTTACAGTTCTGATAACTTCATTTAAAGAATCAATATTTGAAGCCTTGTTTTCATCAGCTGGCATAATTTCTGGCCATGTTTCTTTACAGATTGAAACTTCCCTGCCATAGATTGCCTGATAGATTTCTTCAGTAACAAACGGAATGAAAGGATGTAAAAGCTTAAGAATAGCTGTCAGGACATAAATTAAAGTATCTAATGTTTTCTTCTTGGCCTTTTCATCATCACCAAGTAATGTAGACTTGGTGAACTCAATATAGCTTGAACAGAAATCATTCCAGACAAAGTTAATCAGTTCGTTGCCGGCAATGGCAAATTCATAACGGTCAAGATTAAGAGTTGTCTGATTAATAATATAGTTAAGCTTAGAAATAATCCAGTTATCGATAGAACTGTCAATCTGAGGCTTTTCGTATTTATAGCCTTCTGGCATATTCATCAGGACAAATCTAGATGCATTCCATAACTTATTGATAAAGTTCCAGCCAGCTTCCATCTTGGCAGTTGAGAAGTTCATATCCAGCCCTGGTGTAGAGTTGGTTGAAAGGAACAGCCTTAATGAATCGCAGCCATATTTGTCAATCAGATCAATCGGATCGATACCATTTCCTAAAGATTTAGACATCTTTCTGCCCTTTTCATCACGAATCAGTCCATGAATCAGGCAGTCCTTAAATGGATAAGTACCCATAAAATGTTTACTAGACATGGCCATACGGGCTACCCAGAAGAAGATGATGTCATAACCGGTAACCATGCAGGAAGTTGGGAAGTAGCGCTTAAGATCTGCTGTATCCTCAGGCCAGCCTAATGTAGAGAAAGGCCATAAAGCACTTGAGAACCAGGTATCCAGTACATCTTCATCCTGATGATAGTTTTCAATATCCTCTGGCGGATTAACTTCGCAATAGATTTCACCGGTTTCGTTATGATAATAAACCGGAATTCTATGTCCCCACCACAGTTGTCTTGAAATGCACCAGTCTTCGATATTTTCAAGCCATGAAGTAAAGGTTTTTTCAAAACGTTTAGGATAGAAATTAATCTTGGTTTCTTCGTTTTCCTGATCCTTCAGTACAGCTTCAGCCAGCGGCTTCATCTTTACAAACCACTGCTTAGACAGATAAGGTTCAACCATTACATCTGTACGCTCAGAGAAGCCTACTGAATGAGTGATTGTTTCAATCTTTACGAGATTTCCATCAGCTTCAATCTTAGAAACCAGAGCTTCACGGCATTCATATCTGTCCATGCCTTTGTATTCACCACAGATTTCATTCATGGTACCATCTTCATTCATACAGATAGGCATTTCCAGATTATGTCTTAAGGCTATCTGATAGTCGTTAGGATCGTGGGCTGGCGTACATTTCATAATGCCGGTACCAAAACCGATTTCGATATATTCATCACCAATAATCGGCAATATTGCCCCATTGGCAGGTGAAATGCATTTCTTTCCAATCAGATAATTAGTTGATTCATCATTAGGATTAACTACAACACATACATCACCAAACATGGTTTCTGGACGGGTAGTAGCTACGGTGAATGTTTCATCGCTGTCTACAAGATGATACTGGAAATAGTACATCTTGCCTTCTACATCTTTATGAATAACTTCAATATTGCTTAAAGCAGTCTTGGCTTCAGGGTCCCAGTTGATTACCCTCTTGCCCTGATAGATAAGACCTTCTTTGTAGTATCTTACAAATACCTCTTTAACCGCATTGGAAAGGCCTTCATCAAGAGTAAATCTCTCCTTGCGGTAATCTACCGAGATACCCAGTTTTGCCCACTGTTTACGAATGAAATCAGAATATTCAGCCTTCCACTCCCAGGCTTTATCCAGGAACTTTTCTCTTCCCAGGTCATACCTTGAAACACCCTGGGCCTTTAATCTGGCATCAACTTTTGCCTGGGTGGCAATACCGGCATGGTCCATTCCTGGAACCCATAAAACATCATAGCCTCTTAAACGCTTATAGCGGGAAATTAAATCCTGCAGCGTATTGTCCATCGCATGACCAAGATGCAGTTTACCGGTTACATTAGGCGGCGGTATTACAATTGTATATGGTTTCTTTGTTTCATCACCACACTCGAAAAACTTATTTTCTATCCAGTAGTCATATTTACCTTCTTCTACTTTTTTTGCGTCATATTTTGTATCTAGCATATATCCTCCTGCAAAATAAAAAAGGTGGCAAAAGGGCGCAGAATGCGCGGTACCACCTTAGTTTCTAACTTAAACCCTTAACGCGAGTACACGTATAGACTTACTTGTTTTTCAGCCTATAGACTCCAAGACTACTTTTCATTCCTTTTACGTATCCTTTACACCATACAGGATATCTCTATCTGTCACAAAGAAATTACTTCCTTCTTTTCACTGTCTTTTGTATTATATCAAAGTAAAAATATTATTCAAATCTATTTAGCACTTCTGGCATCTGTAACAACGTAGCCGTGAGCTCTTAAGAGTTCAGATACCTTCTGAGCATCCGGTTCATCATTTCTGATGACAATATTAACCTCAGCACCACGATAAACTATCATATGTGTAATATTGATACCAGCTTCTGAAATAATACCGGCGATATTCTTGAGAATACCTACCTCATCCTTTCTGACTTCAACTACAATTCTTGAACCCTTGGAATAATAGCCCATCAGCTCAACAAATGCACCGAATATAGCCTTCTGAGTAATAATACCAATGACATTGTTCTTATCATCCACAACCGGCAGACAGGCAACGTTATTGACATTCATCTTATCAGCCGCTTCTTCAAGAAGTGCATTCTGGTCAATAGTAACAACATCTTTTACCATAACATCGCCACAGGTTGTTCTCTGAAGAATAGAATTCATTTCAAAAACTGATAGAGTTGTAGCCTTGCTTGGAGTGTAGTCTGATAAAGTTGACTCCGTAATCAGACCCACAAGCTTTGTGCCTTCGACAATAGGTACACGGTGGAAATGTCCATCTTTCATAGCCTTAAATGCCAGATTGATTGAATCTTCTCTAGTCAGGCAGACAGGCTCTTTTGTCATCCAATCCTTTACATACATGATATTATCCTCCTAAATATGCCTTCTGTACTTCGCTTGATGCCGCAAGTTCCTTTCCGGTTCCGCTCAGTACAATTTTACCGGTTTCCATAACATAGGCATGATCTGCAATCTCCAGCGCCATTTTGGCGTTCTGTTCAACGACAAAGATTGTAGTACCAGCCTTATTTATATCTTTAATTATAGCGAAAATTTCCTTAACCAGCAAAGGAGAAAGACCCATTGAAGGTTCATCCATCAGAAGTACCTTTGGCTTAGACATCAGGGCTCTGGCCATTGCCAGCATCTGCTGCTCACCGCCAGACAAAGTTCCAGCCAGCTGTTTCTTTCTTTCTTCCAGACGAGGAAACAGTTCATAGACGTGCCTGAAATCTTTGGCTATCTCGCTTTTATCGTGTCTTAAATAAGCACCAAGCTGAAGGTTCTCTTCAACCGACATCTGGGTAAAAACACGTCTTCCCTCTGGAACCTGTACCAGACCCATACCGACAATCTTATTGGCCTTAACCTTAGTCAGATCTTTGCCATCAAGCAGAATAGTTCCTTCCTTGGCCTTTAAAAGACCGGATAATGTATGCATGGTTGTAGTTTTACCAGCACCATTGGCACCAATAAGCGAAACTATTTCACCATCATTTACCTGAAAATCAATTCCCTTTACGGCATCAATCATACCGTAGCTAACATGTAAATTCTTAACTTCAAGCATCTTAGTCACCTATATAAGCCTTTATAACTTCTGGGTCATTCTGAACTTCTGCAGGTGTACCACTCATTAATACCTGCCCAAAATTCAGCACAGTAATCTTTTCACAGACACCCATTACCAGTTTCATATCATGTTCAATCAGTAATACTGCAATATCAAATCTGTCTCTGATCAGACGGATTGTATTCATCAGTTCCTCAGTCTCTGTAGGATTCATACCAGCAGCTGGCTCATCCAGCAGAAGCAGTTTTGGATTTGTAGCCAGGGCTCTGGCAATCTCCAGTCTTCTTTGAGCACCATAAGGCAGATTCTTGGATTTAACATCCGCAAATTTCTCCAGATTGAAGATACTTAAAAGTTCAATGGCCCTGTCATGTGCCTTCTTTTCCTGAGCATAATATTTTTTATTCTTAAGAATACCATCCAGGGTTGAATAAGTAATCTCGTTGTGCATGCCAATCTTTACATTGTCTTCAACACTTAATTCATTAAACAGACGTATGTTCTGGAAAGTACGGGCAATGCCAGCCTTGTTTACATCGATTGTAGTCATATCTTTAGTATCTTTGCCATCAAACAGTATAGTACCTCTTGTTGGCTTATATACCTTGGTCAGCATATTAAAGACAGTAGTCTTGCCGGCACCATTTGGACCAATAAGACCATAAATATCATGTTTGCCGATCTCCAGATCAAAATTGTTTACAGCCGTCAGGCCGCCAAAGTCGATACCAAGACCTTTTACTTCGAGAATATTGTCAGACATCAGTCCTGTACCTCCTTTTTAACAAACTTGGATTTTATCTTGCCAAACAGTGAAGAACTCCAGCTTTTGAGCTTTTCATTATTCGAAACAAGCATCATCAGAATCAGAATCAGTGAATAGATAATCATGCGGTAATCATTCAGAGATCTCAGCATTTCAGGCAGAACATATAGAACTACAGTAGAAATGATTGTACCTGTAATATTGCCCAGACCGCCTAAAACTACATAAACCAGAATCATGATTGACTGGTTGAATGAGAAAGAACTTGATGCCATGGTAGAGAAATTAAGACCATATAGAACACCAGAAGCTCCGGCAATACCAGCTGATATTACAAAGGCCAGCATTTTAGTCTTTGTAGCATCTATTCCAACGCTGCTTGCGGCGATTCGATTATCACGGCATGCCATAATAGCTCTTCCGTTTTTGGAATACATCAGGTTATAAATGATAATTAATGTAATAATTACCAGTATAATACCCACTGTAAATGTAGAAATACGCTGAGTACCAGATGCACCAATTGGTCCAGACAGCAGCATTTTGCCCCCTGCCTCAAGACTTACTTCATTTTTTATAAATGAAAAATGCAAACCTTTTGAATCAAAACCCAGATAGCAGTTACCGATTAAAGACATGATGATCTGACAGAAAGCCAGAGTTACAATAGCCAGATAGTCACCTCTGAGCTTTAGTACCGGTATGCCAATCAGGAAACCAAAGAATGCAGTAACCAGGGCACCTGCAATAATGCAGATAACTAATCTTAAAATAGGATTTGGAATAGCCGAAGTGGTTAAACCAGAAAGAATTACGCCTGTAAAAGCACCAATCGACATAAAGCCGGCATGGCCCAGTGAAAGCTCACCAGAAATACCAACACAGAGATTTAAAGCCAGTGCACAGGTAACATAGCAGCAGCATGGTACCAGCAGATTCTTAATTAAAGAAGGCATTTTGCCAAAATTAAGCACCAGTTCTACTGCAATATAAATAGCTATTACAATCAGATAAGATATAGTACGGCTTCGATGTTTTGAATCGAATATTTTTAATAAATTCTTCATCTTTTTTAACCTCCTTATACCTTTTCTGAAATCTTTTTGCCTAAAATACCTGTTGGCTTAATCAGCAGTACAACAATCAGTACGCCAAATACAACGGCATCTGAAAGCTGTGTTGAAATATAGGCTTTGGAAAGATTCTCAATAACACCAAGCAGAAGTCCGCCAACAAAGGCACCTGGAATAGAACCAATACCGCCAAATACAGCAGCTGTAAAAGCCTTGATACCAGGCATTGAACCCATGGTTGGATATATTGAAGGATATGTAGAACATAAAAGGACAGCGGCAATGGCAGCTAAGGCTGAACCAATTGCGAAAGTCACAGATATGGTTGTATTCACATTTATACCCATCAGCTGTGCAGCACCCTTGTCTTCTGAACAGGCACGCATAGCACGGCCAATAGATGTATGATTGATAAATAATGTCAGCACTACCATTACCAGCAGACATACGGCAATAGTAATAATATTGATATAAGAAATATTGAGCTTACCATCAAATAAAGAAACAGTTCCGTTTCCAACAATAGATGTAAACATCTTGGTAGAAGATGTCCAGAAAAGCTGTGCGCTGTTCTGTAACAGGTAAGAAACACCAATAGCGGTAATAAGTACCGATAGTGATGAGGCCTGTCTGAGTGGTTTATATGCCAGTCTTTCAATCACGACACCTAACAGAGTGCAGACCACCACGGAAACAAGAATGCTGGCAATAGCGCCTGCATTGTATTTACCAGTCATGAAAAAGGCAACATAAGCACCAATCATGATGATATCACCATGCGCAAAATTAAGCATTTTGGCAATTCCGTATACCATGGAATAGCCTAATGCGATTATCGCATAAACAGATCCTAGTCCTATACCTGATATTAAATAAGATAGAAAAACCATTTAAACCCCCTTTTTTTAAAATGATACTAAAGCTTGCGTTATGCAAGCTTTAGTATTAATGAATGTTTTTTGATTAAATAATTATTCAGCAGCTACGTAAACGCCACCAGAGATAATTACAGCCTTTGGAGTCTTAGATACTTCGCCGTTTGCAGACCAAGTACAAGTACCTGTTAAACCTTCAAAAGTCATAGAAGTAAACTGAGCAATCATCATATCGCAGATTTCAGAAGCTTCCATATCGCCAGTTACACCAGCAGCCTTGCATGCTTCATAGATTGC
>DBOW01000047.1:0-5409 GCA_002299675.1 Solobacterium sp. UBA636 | reverse complement strand
GCAAATGGTGTTAACAGGTAGCAGCCTTCAGCTAAAGAAGCATCGAAGCCTTCAATACCTAAGATACCATCAAGACCATCTACAGCAAAGAATGTTGGAGCATAACCCATCTGGTTAGCCTGAGTTAAGATGATTGATGCTGGATCGTAGTAGATTGGAATGAATACAAGATCAGCACCAGCAGCCTGAGCAGCTGTTAACTGAGTAGAGTAATCTGAATCAGTGTTTACGAAAGCACCAGCATAAACAATTTCCAGACCAAGCTTGTCAGCTTCAGTCTTGAATGTGTTGTAGATAGAAGTTGAGTAGTCATCATCTGATCTGTAGATAATTGCAATCTTAGATCCAAGTTTGTGTTCAGAAATATAGTTTGCAGAAGCAACACCCTGGTTAGGGTCTGTGAAACATACCTGGAACAGGTTGTCATAGTTAGTATCAGCAGAATATACTAAGCCTGGGTTAGAACCTGAAGGTGTGATAGCGAAAATACGATCGTTGTAGTAGTCCTGTGCAACAGCAAGACCAGCACCTGAAGTAGTAGTATAGATAGATACCTGCATACCCCAGTCGACTAAAGTACCATAGGCATTAGGAGCCTTTGTAGGATCAGCTTCATCATCCTGGAAGTTGAATTCAAAGAAGTTATAACCTTCCTTAGCATTGATTTCTTCTACTGCAAGAGTAGCAGCATTCTTTACGTCGTTACCATAAACGGCAGCGGCACCAGTTAATGGACCAGAACCACCAAGTTTGATTGAAGCTGGAGTGTCTGAACCAGAATTTGCTGGAGTTTCTTCCTTAGAGCCACAGGCAACTAAAGACATAGCCATTAAAACAACCAGCAGACATGCGATTAATTTTTTCATTTCTCTTCCCTTTCTTTTTTATTTATTCCACTTAGCGAACTCTTCATCTGTTGCAAGGACGAAATGTGTATCGCTGAGCTTGTGTTCTACACCCTTGGTGTAGTCGACACCTTCTTTTTCCTTATCGTAGACTAAGGCAACACGCTTTTTTTCTACAATAGGGTTTGGATGTGGTATGGCGCTAAGTAAAGACTTAGTATAAGGATGAATCGCATTTTCAAAGATTTCATCCGTTGTGCCAGTTTCCACAATATGGCCTAAATGCATAATTCCAATGCGGTCACTGATATATTTTACCATCGACAGATCATGTGCGATAAACAAATAAGTAGTTCCCAGCTCATCCTGCAGATCTTTCATCAGGTTTACCACCTGTGCCTGAATCGAAACATCCAGTGCGGAAATACATTCATCCGCAATTACCAGTCTAGGATTCATGATCAGAGCTCTGGCAATACCAACTCTCTGTCTTTGTCCACCGGAGAACTGTGATGGAAAACGGGTAGCCTGTTCTCTTGACAAACCAACCTTTTCCAGTATTCTGTATACTTTCTCATCCAGATCAGCCTGATCTTTGTACTGATGATGAATGATTAAGCCCTGGGCGATTATATCCTTAACCTTACGGCGAGGGTTCAGACAGGCCATAGGGTCCTGGAATATCATCTGCATATTCTGTCTCAGATAGGCTTCGTCTTCTTTGGAAAGTTTTCCCGAAATATCATGACCATCAAAGATAATCTTACCGCCAGTTGGATCATATAAACGGATAATTGATCTTCCGGTAGTTGATTTGCCAGAACCCGACTCCCCTACAAGACCATAGGTTTCACCCTCATAAATATCAAATGAAATACCATCTACAGCCTTAGTTGTATAGGTTCTGGAAATCTTGAAATACTGCTTAAGATTTTCTACATGAAGCAGAGGTGTTCTAGTTTCAGCCATTGTAGTTTGCCTCCTTCTTCATCTTTTCAATTTTTTCTTTCAGTTCTTCTGGCAGTTCAATCTTTGGCGCTCTTGGATCACAAAGCCATGAAGCTACTCGATGCTGTCCACCAACATTGAATAATGGCGGTTCAGCTTCAAAATCAATATTCAGCGCGTAAGGATTTCTTGGCGCAAAGGCATCACCCTTAATTCTGTTGGTCAGATCAGGTGGTGTACCGGCAATGGCATAAAGTCTGTCGGTGTTGGTGTCAACATCTGGCATTGAAGCCAGCAGACCCCAGGTATATGGATGGCGAGGATCATAGAATATTTCATTGATTCTGCCCTTTTCAACAATACGTCCGGCATACATTACCGCAACATAGTCCGCAACTTTGGCTACTACGCCTAAGTCGTGGGTGATATAAATAACTGACAAGCCCGTTTCATTCTGTATTTCCTTAATGAGTTCCAGAATCTTGGCCTGAATTGTTACATCAAGTGCAGTTGTAGGTTCATCACAGATTAATACATCTGGATCAGATGCCAGCGCAATGGCAATAACAACTCTTTGACGCATACCACCGGACAGTTCATGCGGATACTGCTTCATACGCTTTTCAGGATTTTCAATGCCTACCTTTTTAAGCAGGTCAAGAGTTTTATCCCAGGCTTCTTTTTTAGAGAGTTTCTGGTGCTCAAGCATTGGTTCCATAATCTGCTTGGCAATTGTCATGGTTGGATCTAATGAAGTCATTGGATCCTGGAATACCATGGATATCTTGCGTCCACAGAATTTATAACGGATTTCTTTCTGAGAAAGTTTAGTCAGATCAGCAACCTGTTCATTGCCGTTTTCGTCTTTGTAGTAATAATTGATTTCGCCATTTTCGATAATACCATTGGAATCAAGGATACCCATAATAGTCTTACAGGTTACGGATTTACCAGATCCTGATTCGCCTACTATCGCAATTGTTTCGCCTTTAAATAAGTCAAGTCTTACACCACGGATAGCGTTAACTACACCATGATTGGTTCTGAATGAAATATTCAGATCTCTTATCGAAAGGACTCTGTCTTTCTTGTCTCTTTTTACATCAGTACTCATAAGTCCCTCCCTATCTGTTCATCTTAGGGTCAAAAGCATCTCTTAGACCATCAGCAAACAGGTTAAAGCTTAACATCAGTAAAGCCAGTACAATAACCGGAATCATCAGCATATGCGGATAAGTAATCATCGATTTGTATCCATCGGAAATAAGTGATCCAAGTGAAGCTAAAGGTGCTGGAACACCTAAACCTACAAAGGACAGATATGCTTCCATAAAGATGGCGTTTGGAATCGAGAACATAGATTCAACTATAATCTGACCAAAAATATTTGGCAGAATCTCTTTAAATATAATAAAGAAATCCTTGGCACCCAGTGTTCTGGCTGCCAGAACATATTCCATTTCCTTAACCTTCAGAACCTGAGCTCTGGTAATTCTTTCCATTCCTATCCAGCCGGTGATCATTAAAGTAAAGATTACCGAATAAATACCAGGAGGAAGTACAAGACCCAGCAGTATGACAATTACAAGTGTTGGTATACCATTCAGGATTTCGGCAATACGCTGCATGATCATATCAACCTTTCCACCGAAGAATCCAGAAATCAGACCATAGACAATACCTACACAGATATCGATTAAAACTGCCGTTAAAGCAATAATAAGTGATACACGGGTACCTTCCCAGACTCTTGTGAATAAATCTCTTCCCAGGGCATCAGTACCAAACCAGTAATAAACATCGGTTAAACCCTTGGTCAGATACTGGTTCTTGCCGTTTCGCATGCCATCAAACAGACCAATTTTTTCAATACCCTGAATTCTTGGCACCAGATTGGCATTGGCGGAAATCATTGATTTATATGTGTGTTCGTTCATTGAAGGACCAAAAATTGCCATCACAATAATAATCAGAATGATAACTGTCGCAATCAGGGCTCCCTTATTCTTCTTGAAATTTGTCCAGACATCCTTGGCATAGGATGTAGCCTTATAGTTTTTATCAATCAGTTTTTCATCTTTTGAATGAGCGAATTCAAAATCATGTTCTTTTACTTCATAATCTATGCTGCGCATATTAAGAACCCTCCTTTGAAACTCTGATACGTGGATCGATCACGCCATAGAGAATATCCACCACCAGCATTGTGACAATGTACATTAATGAGTATACAAAGGCACAGGCAATAGTAACATTATAGTCATTCATCTGAATAGCTGTAATCATCAGTGTACCGATACCCGGAATACCGAATACCTTCTCAACAACCGATGAACCTGTTAATAAGTTAACCATAATTGGACCCATAACAGTAATAATTGGAATCAGAGAGTTTCTTAAAGCGTGTTTAATAATAACCTTATAGTCCTTTAAACCCTTGGATTTAACCAGAAGAATATAATCAGAATTTAAAACATCAAGCATTTCACTTCTGGTAAAACGGGCAATGTTGGCAGTTGGCGAGAAAGACAGCGCAATTGCCGGAAGTACCAAAGATCTGGTAGCCTCCTTGGCGTTGTAAAGTATCGGGAAAAGTCCCAGCTTATAGGCTACAAAATAACACAGCACCAGCGCAAATACATAGGCAGGAAGCGATACGCCTACAACCGAAATTGTTGAGCACAGTGTATCAATCCAGGTATTGTGATTAAGTGCTGCCAGTATTCCAAGAACAAGTCCGGTTACAGTGCCTATGGCCATAGCCATTAAACCCAGTTTAATCGAAATCATCAGACGGTCAGCTACCATGGCAGTAACCGAGAAATTCTTATTAATCGCATAAGAAACACCAAAGTCACCCATAAGCATATTTTTCAGATAAGTGACAAAGCGGATAAAGAATGGTTTATCAAGCCCATACTTGGCATAAAGCAGTGCCAGCTGGGCTTCAGTCAGTTTTTCATCATTAAATGGAGAACCTGGCATCAGATCCATCATAAAAAAGAGCACTAGTAAAATTACGAACAATGTGGCTAAGCTTACGAGTATTCTTTTTCCTACATATTTCTTCATTTAATTCTCCTTTCTTTTTTAAAAAACTACTAGAGTGAGAACCCCCACTCTAGTAGTTGAACTCATTTTAAACTACAGCTTATTTAACCATATGACGGTAGTTATCTACACCACCGGCATGATACTGGATACCAGATAATCCTGGATTCATAAGAGCTGTATTACCAGCCTGGTATAAAGGAATAATCGCAACTTCTTCGTTAATGAGGATTCTTTCAGCTTCAACCATATCCAGCCATCTCTGAGTACCGTTGGCTGCATCTTCACCGAAGCATGCCTTTTCAACCAGCTCATCATAAGTAGCATTTGAGAAGTGACCATAGTTGTTAGAAGCACTAGTTGTGAACAGATCGATATAAGTCTGAGGATCTGCGTAGTCTGGACCCCATCTATGAACAGCGAATGTGTAGTTGTCATTCTGCATATCCTGAAGTCTAGTCTTCTTAGGTTCGCACTTGGCAACAATTGAGAAACCAGCTTCTTCAAGTGCGTTCATGATGTACTGAGAAACGTTCTTAGTTACATCTGAATCTTCATACATTAA
>DBOW01000123.1 GCA_002299675.1 Solobacterium sp. UBA636 | reverse complement strand
AAAAAATCATCACCTTACATCCAGATGGACTAAAAGTGATGATTTTAATTGTTTTTGAAACTTAAATCGTAAAGATTAAGCACCCATCTGCTTAGCTACTTCTTCAGCAAAGTTTTCCTGTCTCTTTTCCATTCCTTCGCCAACTTCGTAACGAACAAATGTAACTACAGAAGTATTAGCTTCCTTTAAGACCTGAGCAACTTTCTTGTTGGTATCTAAGAAGTATTCCTGATCTACAAGACACATATCCTTAAGAGCCTTAGAAACCTTGCCTTCAACCATCTTGGCAATGATTGCTTCAGGCTTAGAAGCGTTCTTTGGATCGTTCTTAACGATTTCAGTCTGGATTGATGTTTCGTGTTCTACAACATCCTTTGGCAGATCAGCACTTGATACATAAGTTGGAGCCATTGATGCAACCTGCATTGCGATGTAGTGAGCAAGTTCAGCATTTGAACCCTTCATTACAACTACAGTTGACTTGGCACCACCATTGTGCATGTAGTCACCGAAGATTTCATCATCATTCTTAGTTAGAACAACGAATCTTCTTAAAACAATCTTTTCACCGATAGTAGCAGTAGCTTCAACGAATAAATCGTTTAAAGTCTTGTCACCAGCAGTTAATGCTAGAGCTTCTTCATTAGTCTTAGCATCTGAAGCCAGGATTGTCTTGGCAACAGTGTCAAGCAGGTTTAAGAACTGTTCGTTCTTGGCAACGAAGTCTGTTTCTGAGTTTACTTCAACGATAACAGCCTTGTTTCCATCAACTACAACCTTTGAAAGGCCCTCAGCAGCAATTCTGTTAGCCTTCTTAACTGACTTGGCAATGCCCTTTTCTCTTAACCAGTCAACAGCCTTGTCCATATCGCCATCACTTGCCGCAAGAGCGTTCTTGCAGTCAAGCATACCAGCGCCAGTCTTTTCTCTTAATTCCTTAACCTGAGCAGCAGTAACAGCCATTATTCCTGTACCTCCTTAGCTTCTTCAGCTACAGGAGCTGCAGCCTTTACTTCTTCCTTCTTAGAGATATATCTTCTTTCAGAATTACGGTTGAACTTACCTCTTCTGTTGGCGTTTTCCTTATTTCTCTCTTCGATTCTGGCTTTTCTTCTCTTTTCCTGTTCTTCAGCATGCTTTTCAACATTGATGATAACATCTTCCATAGTGATATCGTTTTCGATTTCACCTTCCTGGTAAGCATCCTGCAGGATACCGCCCTTAGCTTCAACGATAGCATCAGCAAATAAAGACATCATTAACTTGATTGACTTGATTGCGTCATCGTTAGCTGGTACACCATAGTTAACTAAAGCTGGGTTACAGTTAGTATCAGTTAAAGCGAATACTGGGATGTTTAACTTCTTAGCTTCTAATACTGCAGTCTTATCTTCAATTGGATCTACTACAACTAAAGCGTCTGGCAGTTTCTTCATTTCCTTGATACCGCCTAAGAAGTTTTCCAGTCTGGCTGCTTCCTTACGTAAAATTGCCTGTTCCTTCTTTGGATATACGGCAATAGTACCTGAAGCTTCCATTTCGTTAATTTCAATTAATCTCTTGATTCTCTTCTGGATAGTACGGAAGTTTGTTAAAGTACCGCCCAGCCATCTCTGATTGATATAGAATGAACCAGATCTTGTAGCTTCATCAAGAACAACCTGCTGAGCCTGCTTCTTAGTACCTACAAATAATACTTTTCCACCTTCTTCAGCAATGCTCTTTAACTTGGCATAGGCACCATCAAGTGCTTCCTTAGTTTTGTTAAGATCGATAATGTAAATTCCATTCTTTGCACAGTAAATGAATTCCTTACATTTAGGATCCCATCTTCTAGTCTGATGACCGAAATGAACACCATTTTCCAGAAGTTTTCTCATCGAAACAAGTTCCATTTTTTTAATCCTCTCTTTCCGTTTCGCCTCCACTATTTCAAACACCACTAAACCCTAAGGTCACGGAATGATGAATCCATAGTGTGTGTATTGCGCTTACAAACGCCCCATTATTATACGCTTTAGACTAGTCATTTTCAAGGTCTTTTTTAGCTAAAGGCAAAGATTCATCAACTGTTTTCTTTAAAGAATCATAGTTAAGATGGGTATAGATTTGAGTGGTTGATAAATTCTCATGTCCCAGCAGGGTCTGAATACTTCTAAGATCTGCCCCCTCTTCAAGCATCAGTGTGGCAAATGAGTGTCTTAACATATGAGGATGAACATGCATCTTAAGCTTTGCATCAGCAGCCGCCCTGTCAAGAATCATCTGTATGCTTCTTGGGCTTATTCTTTTACCGTTATGGTTAATAAAAAGATAGTCGCATTCATCCTTAACATGAGCGTTTCGATAATGTTCAATATACATCTTAAGTAAAGTATTGAGTCTTGGATAATATGGCACTATTCTTTCCTTGTTTCCTTTACCTATTACATGAATAATTTTCTGATTAAAATCAATCGAAGCCATCTTAAGATCACAAGCTTCAGATACACGAAGCCCGCAGGCATAGATGGTTTCAATTATTGTCCTGTCTCTTATTCCCTTATCATCACTCATATCAAAAGTATTAAGGATACTTTCAGCCTGATTGAAAGTAAGTACTTCCGGAAGCTTTCTTGATAATTTTACATTCTTAAAATAGATAAAAGGATTATGGTCACAGATACCATTATCCATCAGATATCTATAAAATGATCTTAAAGCCGAAAGACTTCGGGCGTAGGTGGCGTTGGAAATCTTTTTCTCAGTAATATTGCCTGATCTTAAGTAATTAAGATATTCCATGGCCACAAATTTATCAACCCTGTTAAAGTCATCAATACCATTTGTCTCCAGAAAAACTGCCAGCCGGTTTATGTCCCTGGCATAAGCGTCCATGGTAGCTTTAGAACCGCTTCTCGTGACTTTTAAAGAAGCTATAAAATCATCAATAATCTTGTCCATCTTTTACATTATCTAACATTTTCAGGATTTTAAGACGTTTAGTTTCTTCAAAAGTTTCAAGCCTTTGAAAAAGAGCACTCCTAAAAGCTGATTCATAGTTTCTATAGTAAATAATAAAGGCAATATATTTGTTTTCATCAAGTACTTTTACTGCCTGGCAAATATCCTCATAATCATCAAATGCTTCCATAATCAGCTCTGCACTGTCAAATATTGATTCAGCATCATTTAAGATTTTGCAGCTTTTTTCATATCTTAAAATATTGAGCATTTCTTCATATTCGTTCTCATTTAATCGCTGATCATTATTGAATTCGATTTAAACAGCCGACTTTTTTTCACTGGCGATGAAACCATCGGTATTATTCCCCAATGCCTCAGACAGCCTGCTTATAATGCTTTCAGGCGCATAATTGAAATAGATTTTCTAACGATAGCTTAGGTGTGAAATGTTCAGTTTATGTCTTAATCCAGTAAGAAGGTCTTCTTTTGAAAGTTTTTCGTATTGTTCAATTATCTGTTTTCCTGATTTGAAGTCAAAAAGCCAGTTTACAAATACACATTCGGCAAGAGTGAATGGAATATCAATGTAGTCTTCTTTTAAGCTTTCAAGAAGACTTGAAACATCTTCGCTGTCAAAATGATTAAGGAAAATATTCTCCGTTTCGATACAATAAAGATAATTGCAGATAAACTGAGCGCCCATCATACCGTTTCTTAAAATCATCAGCGGATAATAAACGGTAATAATGTAGTCATGAGTCAGATATCTGTAGTCATATAATTTAAAGAAAGCTCTGATTCCATCGCTTATTGTCGAATTATAATATCTGTTTGGATTTTTAAACAGATTTTTTATAAGCCTTGAATATATTGCTCTGGACCTTTTGAGATATTCCCTGTTTTTATTATGACCTTTTAATATTCATGGGCTGCGCTTCCAACTTCTTCAGTCAGGGAAAGGATGCAGAATATC
>DBOW01000025.1 GCA_002299675.1 Solobacterium sp. UBA636 | reverse complement strand
TCATAAAAGGCAAGATATCCTTCATCGGTTTCTATGATGCCTTCAAAAGAACCTTCATAGGCTATACATTTTTGAATCACAAATTTCTTCTGTTCAATTATTTCGTTTGATATTGATGTATTAATCATCCTGATGAAATCATAGATAAACATAAACAGGAACAACATTCTAAATAACAAATCGCCAAATCTGAAGAAAAAATAAATTTCAAAAAGACTGAATAAAAGACTGGCATAAAGAGGGTAGTAGCTGATATTATCCTCTTTCAGTTCTTCATAGGTGTATTTGCGATAATCTTTATTGTCGTCATCTTCTTCTGGAAGTATTAGATTTTTAAGAAAGTTTTTCATGTACTATAATTCTATCATCAATACTAAGTAAGAACTGTTTTTCCTTGTGATAGAGTATTTTATGAAATTTTGTACCAGGCAAAAAAATGTAAACTTTTTCTATTGACTTGTTTAACAAAACAGGTAAAATAATAAGCGTATTAGGATTTGTAACTGAAGAAGGCAACACCCTGGTAAATAGTATATAGATTTTTTGAAATCTTTTTACTGTTTTGGGGTGTTTTTTTGTGGGAAAGGGGAAACATGAAGGTTGTAAAAGTGTTCAACAACAATGCAGTTCTTGCCTCTGATGACAGAGGACTGGAAATGGTTCTGATGGGCAAGGGTGTAGCTTTTGCGAAGAAGACAGGCGATATTATCGATGAAAACAAGATTGTGAAAAAGTTTGTGTTTGACGCAACAGAACTCAACGAAAAACTGGCCAAGCTTTTTAACGAGGTACCCGTTAGGTTTATTGAGCTGGCGGTAGATATTGTTGAGGAAGCCAACAGAGAACTGAATACTGTTTTAAACAGTGCCATCTATATTGCCCTGGCAGACCATATCTGTTATGCGGTTGAACGTTTTTCGAATAACGAGCCCATTAAAAATGCCTTACTATGGGAAATCAAGAAGTTCTATCCTAAGGAATATGCTGCAGCTAAAGCCAGTCTTAAGCTGATTTATCATGAAACGGAATATTTTCTTTCGGATGATGAAGCTGGTTTCATCGCACTGCATTTTGTGAATGCGCAGACAAAAGGGCAGCAGATGGAACAGACAATTGCGGTAACTAAAATAGTGGATGATATTCTGCAGATTGTGAAATATCATTTCCATCTGGACCTTGACGAAGAGAGTCTTAATTATGTTCGTTTTGTGACTCATATTCGTTATTTTGCCAGAAGACTGTTTGCCGAGGAAATAGTCGAAGGGGACAACGAACTGTTCTATCAGATTTCCGAACGCTATCCGCAAAGCTATGAATGCAGTCTGAAAGTTAAGAAGTATATTCAGGCTAATTATGGTATTGAAATAGGCAATGATGAGCTGGTGTACTTCATGTTGCATATCAACAGGATATGTTCAAGAAACAATTAATTTTTAAGGGTTGTAACTGATAAGGGCAAAGCCGAATAATAATTGTTCATTTAATGTTCAACAGGGAGGTTATATGAATAAGTTCGAACAGATCGCAAAGCAGATCGCTGAAAAGGTAGGCGGTGTGTCTAATATTGAAGCAGTTACTCACTGCATGACTCGTTTAAGATTTACTTTAAAAGATGTAAAAAAAGCTGATGTAGATGCTCTGAAAGCCGTTAAGGGTGTACAGGGTGTTGTGAATAAGAATGGCCAGTTTCAGGTTGTTATTGGTACAGATGTAGCTGATGTCTGTGCTGAAATCAAGAAACTGGGAAATTTCTCTGATACTGTAGAAAGCGCAAAAGAAAAGGCAGGCGTAATCAATAAAGTGCTCGGTGCCATTACGGCAATTTTCCAGCCAATCATCCCAGCTATCTGTGGTGCTGGTATGATTAAAGCAGTACTGGCTTTACTAACTGCCTTTAAGCTTCTGGATACAACTGGTACTACTTATTCTCTTTTATCAATGGTAGCTGATGCAGCATTCTATTTCCTGCCAGTATTCCTGGGTATCAGTTCTGCCAAATTCTTTAAGATGAATATGTTTGTTGGCGGACTTCTTGGCGCCATGCTTATTCATCCAAATTTCTCAGCTATAACTGCCGCCAATGAAGCCGTAACTTTCTTTGGCTTACCAGTAAAGGCTGTAGGCTATGGTTCATCAGTTGTGCCAGCTATTCTTATTGTGTGGTTTGCCAGCTATGTTGAAAAGTTTGCCAATAAGATTTCTCCTAAGTCAGTCAAGGTATTCCTGGTACCATTAATCACAACTATCGTTGGTGCAGTGGTTGGCTTTGTTGTACTGGCTCCACTAGGTTCTTATGTTGGTGAAATCTTATACTTTATCTTCGATTTCCTGAACAATCAGGCAAGATGGGTAATTCCAGTACTGATGGGTGCCTTAACTCCGTTATTTGTAATGACTGGTATGCACTACAGCTTCGTACCTGTACAGCTTGCCCAGTATGCAACTTTGGGTTATGGTACATTGCTTGGTCCTGGTATGCTTACCAGCAATCTTTCTCAGGCTGGTGCCTGTTTCGCTGTTGCCTTAAAAACTAAGGATAAAGATAAGAGACATACAGCCATTTCAGCTGGTACTACTGCCTTATTTGGTATTACTGAACCTGCTCTGTATGGTGTAACACTGCCATTGAAGAAGCCTTTATGGTGTGTTATGGTTTCCGGTGGTCTGGTAGGTCTGTTTGCCGGTTTAACCAATATGCGTACTTACGCTTCAGCTACAGCTGGTTTAACAGCCTTACCTGTATATATCTGCGATGATCTGTCAAATGTCAGAAATGCCGCAATTGCCATGGCTGCCTCAATTATTATCAGCTTTGTTCTGACTTATCTGTTTGGCGGTGTAAATAATACTGTTGAAAATGTTAAGGAAGAAAAAGAAGAGAAAACCGAAGAAGTAAAAAAATTAAATGACTTTATAGAAATTGCTGCGCCAGTTGAAGGTGAAGTAGTTTCTTTAAAAGAAGTACCTGATGAAGTATTTTCTAAGGAAGTAATGGGCAAGGGTGCTGCCGTAAAGCCCGAAAAAGGTGAGGTTGTTGCCCCGTTTGATGGAACTGTGAGTGCCATTTTCCCTACTGGTCATGCCGTTGGCTTAACAAGCGAAGATGGTATTGAAGTGCTGGTACATGTAGGTATCGATACTGTAGAACTTGAAGGCAAGGGCTATACCGCTTATGTAAAGAATGGTGATAAAGTAAAGAAAGGTGATAGGCTTGTTTCCTTTGATATCGAAACTATTACTAAGACTGGCTATGATGTGATTACACCAGTAATTATCACCAACTCAGCCAATTATCTTGATGTTATTGAGACAAAGGAAAAGAAAGTAAATAAGCTTGATTCTTTATTAAAGGTATTCAGATAATGAATTATCATTTTCCAGAAAACTTTTTATGGGG
>DBOW01000069.1 GCA_002299675.1 Solobacterium sp. UBA636 | reverse complement strand
TAACGGTCTATAAGGAGACAAAGGTATTCCATACTGATCTTGTCTATGACAGTTTTACCTACAAGCTTGCTCATCTGTTTGACAGAATTAAAGGCAACGATGATGATGAGATTGCCAGAAAGGTCTATAAGGCCAATCGAACTATTTCTATGACTACGCATGAGCTTTCCGATACTTTATCGTTCGCGCTGCTCTGTATGGTTATCTGTATCTGTGTGGTTCTGGCCTATGTGCTGATTATTCATATTTCGTAATTTAAAAAAGAGAAGTTTAATTCTTCTCTTTTTTAAACAACTGGTTCATTAATGATCATGCCCTGTTCAAGTGAGGTTTCAAGCCAGGCCATTTTGGCATCATTTCCAAAGTAATAGCTTCTTCAATGGTTTCTCCACAGCTTAAACAGCCAGGAAGGGCAGGAAATGACACGACAAAGTCTCCTTCCGGCTTATCTGGAGTAAGTTCCATGCGGTATGGAAGAGATAGATAGTAATTTAAATCTTTCATATACGTTATCTGCCTATGCATTGATGATATCATATTTAGTAATATGATATCTATACAAAAATGTTACTAATTTTTACTTTGGCTTTATAAAACCCTAAGCAGAAAAATATAGAATATGCAGATGAATAATATAAGACGTCAGGGTGAGTTAAGCAAGAAGATATCAAGGAACAATGCAGAAATTTCAGCCGGAATAATGGATTCCTGGAATAGAAGGAGTAATGCCTTTGACCACATGAGTTCAAACTATTCGCAAGCTGTGAGGGGGTGTAAACAGCTATACCGGTTTATATGGCAATACGGTTGAGTGTGATGTAAGAGCAGATTATGTTTATGAGAATCAGTATGGTGACATTTTTGGTGTTTCAGGAAATGAAATAGATAAGTATATTGCCTCGATGCTTAACTGGACCAAGCTGAGGAAGAAATAGAAATTTCGTTTAAGCGAAAATGCAACGAAATAAAAGCGAAACTAAAACGAAATATTATTAATATATTTCGTTTAAAATGATGTTAAGCTGCTAAATCCGAAAAATCAGCAGGTTTATTGTTTGCATATCGATAGATACTCATCAAGTCTTTTTTCCTCAAGTGAGGCAATCATTTCCGCAAATGGCATAAGATTGTCATTTGTGGCATAGGCTTCAAGGGCATCAAAGTATTCAAGGCGGTTTTCTTTGGCAATAGATACAGGGAGATAACCGTTTTTCATAAGCTGGTAGTTCATCAACATACGTGAAGTACGTCCGTTTCCATCAATGAAGGGATGTATTTTTACAAATTCAGCATGTGTATAGGCTGCAAGTTCAATTGGATTTAAATCGGTGCGGTATGGAAGAGTGGCAAAGAAATCTTTTATTTGTCGATACATTTCGTTTGGAGTTGGTGGGTTAAAGCCAGCTCCAGTAATACGAACCTCAACATTTCTGTATATGCCTCCAATGATAATGTTTTCCATCAGGAGTGCATGAATATCTTTTGTTGTAGCTTCATCTAAAGGAAGATTTTTAGATACACTTTCCTTTACATAGGAAAAAGCTTTTGCGTGGTTAGTAACTTCAAAAATTTCTCTAAGCGTTTTACCGCCAACAGAGATGCCATCTTCAATAATTGCCTTAGTCTGTATAAGTGTTAAAGTGTTGCCTTCTATTGCGGTGGAATTATGTGTATATTCAACATCAAAGCTGCGCTCAAAACTATCTAGCGCTTCTTTTGGTATTTTTTTGAGAATCTGATGTAGTTTCTCCTTTTTTTGAAATAAAGTTTCATATCTCATATCTAGGAACCTTATGATGAGATTATATCATATGAGAACAATATCATTTTGTTTGGATTTTTTAGCTATTCTCCTGTTTAAACAAAGTTTTCATTATATCTGTAAAATCATTAAATTTAAGTGCTCCATATCTTCCTTTAAGATAGTTGGTCATATAGTCTTCGCCTTTTCGAATTCAGTCAGCTGTTCTGAAGTTGGAAAGCGAGTAAAGAACATTTGTATTCTCACCAAAATCGGTAAACTTAATCTCATCTCTTCTATCTATTAAAACTGACAGTACCTTATGGTACAGTTCTGAGGCAGATTTTGAATATGAGTTTATCGATAATGGAGATGAAGCCAGATCTTTAATACGCTTTACTCTAACACTCTATAATCAGTCTTTAGAGGGCTATATTGAGGGTGGCTATGATGTGATATCAGTTGATAGAGAAGCAGATAAGTATATTGTTGAATATACTTATGGTGATTATTATTCTCATGATGCAGTTAAGAAATGTGAAATTACTGTTGGAAATGATGGGCTGATAATAAGCGATATTATGGAGTAATGGAAGGGCAAAGCGCTTAAAACATTAGGCAGGCTTAATAGCCTGCCTTTAGATTTGACTTCTTGATCTGGGCTGATTACTCCCTGTTATGGGATTCGTGAGTTTTTAAATTCCACTATATACATATATCGTATGAATCCATAAAAGGAAACCTTGACGATAAAGAGGTATATAGATATGATTTATAGCTAATGAATATTCCGGTACCAGAACTTATCTTTGACCCCTGGGGCTTTGAGTACCGAGGGTGGAATCTACACCCTTTTAAGATTTTGATTTAAATTCGTATGCCCATACTTGATGGGTAATATTTTCCATTATATTTAAGACGTTGCATCTCTTTTATAATGGCGTTGTGGTAGTAATAGAAGAACATAAAGTTGTTTTCACATTTTTTAGTATCGATGATACTTGATGTGTCAGAATTAGATAACAGGAAGGCAGAATATAAGTCTCTTTGGACCTTTATATTTTTGTCGATGGTTTTCCAACGACTATTAATATCAGAGCTTACATATTCTTGAGTTATGTGGTTTAGCTTGCTTGCCTTAGAAATATTGGTGTTCACTTTATTGAAAGAGCAATCGAGAAGTTTTGCACGTTCTGCAAGTTTTAGGACTAAAGTTCCCGGGCAATGTTCTCTAATAGTCTTACCATACCTCTTTCGTCTTACTAATCGACCAGTTTTTTTAGATTTTTTAAGTTCTTTGGACTTTCTCTTCATGGCCTCGAAGTTTAAATCCTCAATATAGATACAATCTCCCATTGTAAGAATTTGGTTAGCCAGTCGATTGTGTGACTGTTTAATAAGATCAGTCCTAAGTCTATAGAGATAGTGAATTCTATCAAGTGTTAGCCTGTGTTTTTTAGAATAGTACCATTTACGTTTAAAATTTTTTGTGTTTTTTCTGATAGTACCATTTTTATTATAATTCTGAGGATTATTCGCTCTTCTTTGCCTGTCTGATTTCCTATTCAGACGGGAAATTTCTTTAGAAATGTATTGAGCTTCTTCTCCTAGTTCTTTAAACAATACTCCATATCTACTGACTGCGGCAATAGTTGATGTGCCAATATCTATTCCCACTTCACCATTAGAAGAATGCCTGTTCTTTAATGGAGGTTTGCCTTCAAGAACCAGCTCAGCATAATATCGGTAATTATGTTTGTACCACTTACGTTTTATGCGGCATAGCTTGATTCTATGTTCTAAGAGACATTTCTTTGCATAGTTGTCGTTATTTCTGATAAATACAGGAATTTTTAGGTCTAACCATTTAATAGCGTTTTCTCTAAAAATGATACCCTGTTTATTTGTCTTGGAAGAAACGGAATCAAAGCCATAGTCATTTTTGAAATGAATTTTCTTTCCATTTTTATATAAATATGAGTCTACTGCTTTCCATGCTGTCTGTGCAATACCACAGCAAGTATCCGCGTCGATATATTTTCTGAATTTCTTTCTACACCTATTAAGGTATTTTTCGAGTGAATATTTACCTTCAAGATCATACTTTACTCTTAATTGTCTCAGTATTTCTTTTTCTTCAGAGGAAAATTTTTTATTAATAGCGAAAATTTTCATCAGTCTCTTATATTCTTTGTCTTTCTTAAACGAGTTGACTCTTCTTCTGGCTTCTTTCACGCATACATTGTAAAGGTGTCTGGCAATATCAAAACGCTTCTCCAGAATTTTAATGTCGTTGTCACTGGTATTAAGTCGAAGTGTTAAAGAGAATGAAGATGTTGTAGTTTTTTTTATAGTATTGGCCATAGTAAAAAAAGATTTAAAGAAAATTTATTATTAATGTTTCCCCACACATAAATATTATACCATTTATACAAGCTTTTTGCTTAATTCGCGCATCACAATCTATCTAATTTTTACAAGTTCAAAATTAGGCATTTACTACAAATAATTGTCTTATGCATAAAATCTGAATATGAGACCGTATTGAAAATGAATATTTTCGGAATATGCTATAATCTATCGGATGTGAAAGGAGTGTTTTTAATTATGGAAATAAACAATAAAAATATAAAGACAAGTCGTGAGGATGTAGAAAGAGCCAATCCGGTATTTAATACGGCCAAGGCCACTGTCTATCAGCTGGCAATGAGTGGAAATAAGGATGCGATAAAGCTTGTGGAAGCTTTAAAGATGACTAGAGAAGAGACTCAGGCATCTGCTGACTATAATCTGAATGATGAAAAGATTTTTCCTAATCTTCTGATGATGGAGACAAGGTATGGAACTGTAATGAATATGGTTTTAAATTCAGGGTGTAAAACAGAGGTGGATCTTCCCTGTGGCTATACGCCAAGAGCCATTGAGGTGTCTAAGAAAGGAATGAACTATATCGGTTTGGATCTTCCAGCAGTTATTGATGAGTCAAGAGAGATAATTACTTCTTTTGTGGAAGATAAGGATAAGGTTAGATTTGAGGCTGTTGATGCCACCAACTATAGTTCTTTAAGAATGGCACTGGATGGTGTTGATGGACCAGTATGCATTAATACTGAAGGTTTATTCATGTATCTGACCGATAATGAGCTTGAGCGACCTGTGTTCAAATATTGAAAAACTGCTGGAAGAATTTGGGGGCTGCTGGATTCTGGCTGATCCCGAAAGTCTTGTTCAGTTTGTATCAACCCCTGTTTCTCTGATTGGCCAGGAAAATACCATGGAGCTTTTAAATAATTCGCGTGCCATATATCAGCAGAAGTCTGATGTTTCAATGGGTGAGAATTTTCTGGTAGGCAAGGATATAAGAGATATGTCGAGCTTTATTAAAAGTGCATATAGTAAACTTGCCAGCTTTAATATGAAGGTTGAGCGCATTCCGGTTATTAACAATATTCCAGAGCTTAATATGTTTTCTAAGTTGAGTGAGGAAAAGGTTAAGGCTTATAAGACAGCCATGGAGAAGGTATGTTACTGGAAGATTACGCTTATTAACGATACTAAGAAGGAATACACAAAAGAGGTAGATGATATAAATATCTCTGCCACAGTTAATAACGGTGTAATGAATATTAAACTGTCAGGACGCATTGATTCTATATCGGCACCAGATTTTCTGGCAGTCTTTGAAAAGGCAAATGCTGAAAATGAAGTGGATACTGTTGAAGTAGACTGTAAGGAGCTGTCTTATATTTCTTCGGCTGGTTTAAGGGTTCTTTTAATGATAAGCAAGCTTCATGATGTGCATCTGATTAATGTTAATGATACTGTAAAGGATATACTAAGTCAGACTGGTTTTGATCAGATTGTAAAAGTTAAATAAGTACTTAAGACCACTGTAAAGGTGGTCTTAAGTATATTTCGGGATATTAACTATTGAAATAATGGAACTTTTAGGGTTTCTGACTATTGAAATATCGGAATATTTTGCTGTCTCTAGCTATGAAATAACGGAACTTAAAAAAATGGATGTGTAATAAAGATATAAAGCGTAATAGAAACTGCAGACGAAGGAATATGAGGTAATTATTAATGTAAGCGTATACATATTAATTTGGGAATCATTATTAAAATATGTATGCTATATTAGTAGTGACTGGGGGTAAAAAGATGATTAAGTTAGACTGTATTGCGTGTGATATTGATAATACTTTGACTAATAAGGGCGGTAAGCTGATGCCTAAGACAAGGGAAGCTTTTGAGATATTGCACAGTCAGGGAGTGAGGATAGGAATCGCATCAGGAAGGGAGCTGGATAATCGTATTCTTGAAGCATATAAGGACTGGGGTTTGAGTTTTCAGTTTGATTTTCTTATCGGCATGAATGGCGGTATGGTCAAGGATACATATAATAATCGAAGCTACTCCATAGACCTGATGGACAGGAGTCTGATGAAAGAGATTCTGGAGTATACGCTTGATACTGTAAATGAACGTAATATTGCGGTTACACTTGAAGGCGACAACAATCATTATGCCATGAATATTAATGAGGTAATAAAGGAAATAGAACTAAGAAAAATGTTTCACTTTGAGGATGCCACCAACAATGTTGATCTGATGTGTTCAAAGGGCTGCTACAAGATTCTTTACAGATCAGAGGAACCTGAGGATGACGAGCTTATCAGAGAGATGATTGAAAGAAAGTATGGCGATAAGCTTCAGTGCGCTATTTCTTTCCCAGGAACAATCGAAATATTTATGAAGGGTTATGACAAGGGCACTGGTATAAAGATGTATCTGGACTGGAATAATCTTTCTTCAGATAATCTGATGGCTTTTGGGGACAGCGAGAATGATCATGCGATGTTAAAGCTTGCCGGACACAGCGTCTGTCTTAAGAATGGTTCAGATTCTACCAAGGAGTTATGTGATGATGTGACTGATTATGTCTGTCTTGAGGATGGTGTAGGTCATTATCTAATGGATAAAGTAATAGGCGAAGCTAAATAGCTCCGCCTTAATATTTTTTAACTTCCTGATGATGTTGCAGCTGGCATATAAGGAATCAGTGCTGAAGCCAGTGAGTGTACATTTCTGGTCTGAATTAGTACTTTACCACTGCCAGAGAATTTGTTTACCAGTCCTTCACCTGAAGTGAAGCCGATAACACCCGAGGCAGCTTCAATGTGGTATTCCAGAGATCTGTCCCAGGCTACTACATGTTCGTTGTCGATAGTCATAGGTCTGTCTGGTGTTACTTCAAGTTCCATAATGTCGCCAAATGAGGATACAAACAGGTCACCTTCACCAGTTGTCTCCATTACAAACAGGCCGCCAGTTCCCGAGAACAGGGCTTTTGTAATTTCCTGTGATTTCATTTCATAGGCTACATCTTTGTCGCAGCAGACAAATGAGCCGGTATTTAATCTATACTGTCTAGCTCCACCTACTTCAAGTTTTACAATCTTTCCAGGTACTGCTGGGGCAATACCTACAACAGCTTCATCAGTTTTGCCGGTAGCTGAGGTGATGAACATTGATTCTCCTGAAGTTAAGCTTCTGCCAATGGCACCTAATAGTCCGCCAATACCTTTCTTTTTGGAGTTAAGGTTACCCTGCAATTCTACATCCTGCATAAATACCATGGATCCTGATTCCATCATGATTGTTTCGCCCGCTTCAAGTCTGGCAACAATCATTGGACAATCGGAATCACCTTTAATCTGATAGTTCATAATTATTAATATGCTCCTCTCTTTTAGTTAATTATATCGAATAATTGGTGTCAACATTTTATTAATATGTGTTTTAATTAAGATATGTTAATAAAAATAGAAGATATAAATGATGAACGTCTTGATATGTTTTATCGCACAAATGAAAGACAGCTGAGACACTCAGAAGAATATCCTGAAGGGCTTTTTCTGGCTGAGAGTACTCTGGTAATTCATAGAGCACTTGATAAGGGCTATGAGCCTGTCTGTTTCCTGATCAGTGAGGGTGAATATAA
>DBOW01000110.1:24956-26430 GCA_002299675.1 Solobacterium sp. UBA636 | reverse complement strand
TTTTTTGCGCGTTCAATTCAACTTTTTAGCTCCATGAAAAATTATGTTTTCACCTTATAATTCAACTTTTTGACAAAATAAAAAATTAGGTTTACCCTAATTTTCTACGCATTTTCTTACCCTCAATTCAACTTTTTCCGAAAAATTTTTTTTGGAGATTTTTTTAAATTTTGGAGATATGGAGGATAAAAATAAAAAGCCGTTTTTACGGCGTTTTGGCAGGGGTGGAGAGGATCGAACTCCCATCAACGGTTTTGGAGACCGGTATGCTACCATTGTACCACACCCCTAGCACTATGAAATTCTATCATAGTGATGCTGATTTTGCAATTTTAATATTGAATTTTGTTTAAAACTTCCTGAGCTTTTTCTTCGCCAAGCAGATTTTTGATGATTAATGAGGCAAATTCAATCGTACCGCCAAGACCTATGCCGGTGATAATATTGCCATCCTGGTCAGCTTTTTTATGTGAAGAGTTTAAATCGCATTCAAAACCCGGGTAGCAGGTAAATCTGCCGTCTTTCAATAGACCTTTGTGGTTTAAGATTGATGGTGCAGCGCAGACAGCGGCGATAAGTCTGTTGTTCAAGACAAAACTGTCAATGGCATTCTGGACAAGTTCGTCTTTTTCAAGATTTGGTGTACCTGGAATACCTCCTGGAAGTATTATGCAGTCATAGTCAAGTATTTCAGCGTCCTTTAAGAGTCCGTGGGTTTTGAATGTTACATTATGACTTGAGGTGATATATTCATCTAAGCCTAAAAGGTCAGTCTTGATACCTGCACGGGTCAGAAGGTCATAGGTTAACAGGGCTTCGCATTCTTCAAGACCCTGGGCACATAGAATTGCAGCTTTCATTTTATCCTCCATAAATTTTCTTTTACTTAAATATTGTAGTAAAATTTAAAACATATGAAAAGAATTATGAACGTTTATGAAAGCGTTAGAGTTGCCATCAGAATTTCGTTTCTGGGTTTTGTACTGATCGCTTTTGGTTTTCTGATTCAGAATGAATCGGTTAATATTTTTTATACTTTTAGAAATGTCTTTATTCTAATGCTGGCAGAAGGCTGTCTGCAGCTGGGCAGGGCGATTATTATCAACCTCCCACTGATATTTATGCTCAATATTGTCTGTAAAAGAGCCAATTCAGCTTATCCGGTGTGTCTTGGGATTGTTGGTTATTTTGCCTTTCTGATTTCAACATCACTATTTGCACCTACTACTTTAGGTTCAACAGCCTATTCGACAGGCCTGGGTATTAATTCTATCTTTAATATGACTGGCAACTCCGTGCGATATCCGCTGGAACTTGGTTTGATTACTTCATTTCTGGTTGGCTATATTGTACGTTTCTGTTTTATCAGATCTAGGCACAGATCAACTTTATCTATTCTTGGTTTTCTGAATAAGGATACAGCCGGTTTAATCTATACCATTGTATTGTGTACACTTTGTGGCATTGGTGCATC
>DBOW01000110.1:18188-24866 GCA_002299675.1 Solobacterium sp. UBA636 | reverse complement strand
GATCCTATCAGAATTGGTCTGTATGGAGTAATGGACAGAACTCTGTCAATGTTTTCACTGGGAAATATTATCCGTCAGCCTTTCTGGTATACTTCACTTGGCGGTTCGTTACAGACTATATCTGGCACATCAATTATCGGTGATGTAAATATCTGGGCTTACGCCAAGGAAATTGTGGTCAACTATGAGGGTGCTGGACGATTTGTTACGCCATATTACGTAATCAATATTTTTATGATACCTTTTTCAATACTGGGTACATTTCTCTCGATTAACGAAAAGGGAGCCCGAAAAAAACTGCTGTTTGGTCTGGCTGGTACAGCTTTTATCTCGATAGTGTGTGGTAATCCTTTGCCTTTTGAATTGCTGACATTATTTACTGCACCGTTATTGCTGGTACTTTATCTGATTGTGGTGTTTGTGATATTCTATGCTTTATCATATTTTGGAATTTATCTTGGTTCCAATATTGTGTCAAATTCAACAGTTACCGCTATGCCAGGCAATCTGCCAGATCTCATTATTAATCTGCGTGATATAAATCATTCCGAAACTCTGTTTAAGATTGTGCTTGCTGGTTTAATCGCAGGCATTGTCTGCCTGATTGTAACAATGATTTACTACCGCTTCCTGGCCTATGATCTTACAAAGTCCGGGGCAACTGAAGAATTTGCACTCAATATTATTTCAGCCGTTGGCGGCAGAGACAATATTGAGATGTGTGGGGCAGGAATGTATCGTATCTGTATTCATCTTAAGGATCTGGAACAGGTTAATATTGAGGAAATACAGGATCTCAGAATCAAGCGTGTTTCAGAAACTAATTATGGTATTGATATAGAGTGTGGTACATCGGCCTATATTATATCCAGAAAAATAAATAAACTTATTCAATTGTAAATTGAAATATTTTGTGATAAGATTATAAAGCGTTGACAGGAGGACTATATAAATGCCTAGAGAGGGTTTAACATTTAAGTGCAGTGTTTGTGGTGAAGAAAACTACATCGGCACAAGAAATAAAAAGAAACATCCAGAAAAGATGGAAATCAAGAAATATTGCCCTAGATGCAATAAGATGACTGTGCATAAGGAGAAGAAATAAGCTTAAGGGCTTATTTTTTTGATTGTATGGAAGTTAAAAGATATGTAATGGGTATTTTTGCCACCAACACCTACATTCTGTGCAAAGATGATAAGGCGATAGTCATTGATCCGGCTGGAAAAGCCGATAAAGTTATTTCGCTGCTTGGTGATAAAAAGCTGCTGGCTGTTTTGCTTACCCATGGTCATTTTGATCACATTAAGGCCGTTGATGATCTGTATAAGAAATATGAATGTCCTGTCTATATTCATGAAGAGGATGAAAACCTATCAAGAGATCCAAGGCAGGGAACTGTCTTTAATATACCCAACAGCGCTCATATAAGCTGTCCTGTTGTTCATTTAAATCAGGGTAAACTAAAGATAGATGACTTTGAATTTGAGGTAATTTTTACGCCTGGCCATTCAAAAGGTTCTGTCTGTTATGTAATAGAAAATCATATATTTACTGGTGATACCCTTTTTCATCTTTCCTGTGGAAGAACTGATCTTTATGGCGGAAGTGACAGAGAACTTAAGTCGTCGCTTAGATTATTAAGGGAGCTGGATGATGATTTTATTGTTCATCCAGGGCATGATGATGAATCCACAATTTTAATCGAAAAGCAGTATAATCCATACTTTTGAGTCATTTTTTTAAAGAAAATGACTCTTTTTTTAAAAAAAGTGAGGAATTTTCCATTTTTTTGACAATAACAATATTAAGGAGGAAAAAATGGAAAAAAGATTATCCGCATTATTAAGGCTGGCAATCAAGTCAAATGCCAGTGATATTCATCTTTCTTTACGCTATGGTGAAGTTACTATTCAGATGCGTGTAGATGGTGATCTGAAAAAGGTTAAACCTAAGATAGGAGATGACCGTCTGATACGTTATCTGCAGTATCTTTCAAATCTTGATATTGGTACATCTATTGATCCTCAGACCGGTAAATTTGAATACTATATCGATGATGTGCTTCTTTCATTGCGCTTTGCCGTAATCACTATGCCTGACAGGATAGACGGAGTGCTTAGAATCATGAACAGTTCTCTGAAAATCGACGAGGAACATCTCTCCTGCAGGAAGTGGCAGAACGAACTGTTTCATTCACTGGTGAGAAGGGAGAATGGACTGATACTGTTTTCCGGGAAAACAGGAAGCGGCAAGACCACTACTCTCTATAATCTGCTTAAACAGGTTTCCTACAAGAAGATTTATACCATTGAGGATCCCATTGAGGTCTATGATGAAAATTTTGTACAGCTGCAGGTTAATAGAACTGCCGGTTTAAACTATGAACACTATGTGCAGCAGGTTCTGCGTCATGATCCGGATATCATCATGATTGGAGAAATAAGGGATGAAAAGGCGGCCCGCATTGCCGTGGTGGCTGCCAATACCGGTCATCTTGTTTTAAGCACCATTCACGCTTCCAGCGCCTCATCCATAATCTCCCGAATGAGTGAACTGGGGGTAAGGGAGGACCATCTATATGAAGTGCTGTTGTGCCTGTCCAATCAGAAAATGGTAAACAATACAGATGGAGGCAAAACAGTTATCTATGAGCTGATGGATGAAGAAGAAATTGAATACTTCAGAAAAAACGGCAGAAACAGTGAGGATTTCGAAAGTGTTGAGAAACAGTATAGACAGGGCGTTAAAGAAAATAGATTCAAAGTGGACAGCTAAACGTTTTTCCGTTCAGGAACTGAATTATCTTAAGGAGCTGTTAAATACCGATCTTCCTTTAAAAACCTGCCTTAAACTGATTGAAACTGAAGGTAACAGGAAGATAATCGATTCTTTTATTAAGAGGCTTGAACAGGGAGAAATGATAGAGGAATCTGTCTTTGAATATATGCCGCTTTCTATCAGCATATATATCAAAGATCTGATCAGGTCATTAAGCCTGAAAGAAGCCCTGAACCTGGCAATGGAGTTCGAACGAAGAAGAAACAGTAGACTTAAAAAACTGCAGAAAGAACTGGTATATCCCGTAATGCTGCTGTTTATGTCGATGACAGGTCTGTTTCTTTTTGACCGTTATGGTTTAAATTCAATAGTTTCTCTTCTGAAACAGTTTAATACAGGTACTGGAACTTTTGGACTGTTTCGAAATATGCTCAGGTTTATGGTTTATGTTCTTTATTTCGGTTTTATTGTTTTGAGCCTGCTGTTTCTGTATTTTAAGAAACCCAAAAGAATAGTAATGCTGTATGTGATGTTATGCAGATTTAAAACATTTAATACTGTGAAAAGCTATTACTCAGCCGAGCTTATTTCCATGATGCTTATATGCCGTAGGGCGGGTTTTCACACCAGGGAAACACTGGATATATTAAGGTCATTAAGTTCATGCCCGGTTACAGCGTTTTTAAGTTTTCATTTAAATAGAAGACTTGAAGAGGGAGACAGCTTCAAGGAGGCATCAGATCAGATTTATTTTGATGATTCTCTTAAGCGTTTTATCGGGGTAGCTGCCTATTCTTTAAACTATGATGCCCTGATGGAAAACTACAGCGAACTGCAGATGAAGAAGGTGGAAGACAGGATTCATTTTTATACCAGAACTGTTCAGGCTGTTTCCTATGGCATGATAGGATTTGCGATTGTGTTTATTTATCAGGTGCTTTTTCTGCCGATGCAGGCACTGATTAACTTTTAAGAAAGGATTTATATGAAACAAAAAGGTTTTACTCTTCTGGAAATGATAGTGGTAGTTATGATAATTGCCGTGCTTTTTCTTTTAACTATTCCCAATATTTCGGGTGTTATCGGTGTTGTTGATGATAAAGCCTGTGATGCCCTGACCAGGGTGGTGGATTCGGCAGCTGTTCAGTATCGTCTGAAATATGGCCAGCTGCCAAATTCTGTCAGAGATCTTGTCTCAGCCGGTTTTTTAAGTGAGGAACAGATGAGCTGTTCCAATGGCAAGACTGTTTATTTTTCCGATGGACATGCGGTACATGACTAAGACTAAGGGTTTTGCGCTTGTTGAGCTTCTGGTAGTCATGATGATTATCGCCTCTTTGTCGGTGGTTTCTTTATCTTTTTATGTGCAGCCGGATTATGAATATCTGCACATGGCAAATGAACTGGTTGAGCTTTCATCCGATTGCCTTATTAATAAGAAAAATGCTGAGCTTACCGGTTTTTATTCTCATTATCCCATCAGGTTCAATTCTAAGGGCAATATCAATATGGCTCAGACTGTTGAATTTGATGGCCATAATGTGGTGATACATCTGGGGAATGGGTATTTTACAATCGATGAAGACTAGAGGCTTTTTGATGATTGATGCACTTCTTTGTGTGTTTATCAGCTGTTTAATATCTTTGTTATGTTATTCTCTGTTTTTTCTTAATTCATCATATCTTGTAAGCTATGATGAATATCAGGAAGAAATAAATGGGGAATATGAACTTATCTTTCAGAATCTGGGAGAATGTGAAGAATGCGTTATTCAGGATTTGTTTCCCTTAGAACCGTAGTAGCCCTTTGTATCATTATGACAGTTATGCCGATTGCCGTTACAAGCGTTGAACTGCTCTCCAAAATAGAAGAACGCTATGATCTTGTCAATGACGAACTGTGTCTGTACCGTCTTAGAAGAATGCTTCTTATTGCCTATGATACGTATACTGATGGAAGCACAATGAACTTTATCTATAAAGACAGCGAGAGACAGCTGTCACTGATTAATGGCAGACTGTTAATGACACCTGGCTATCAGATGTTTCTTGATGATATAGATTCACTGTATTTTATGGAAAATGAGGGATGTATTGTACTGGTTTATGAAAAAGATAAAAAAGAATATAAAGCTGTGCTTTGTGAAGCGGAAGGGATTCGTATCGCAGATTTTTGTGATAATTCTGATGTTGACGATGAGCTATACGGCGATAATGAGTGAGAGCATCAGGGCTTCATTGAATGCTTTTGTCATGCTGAAAGAAAATATCGAGAGTTTTGAAAATGAGGCAAGATATATTCATGAGCTTAAATGCTATCTGATCGGTGGTGGCGATATTGATGAATATGAGGAAGTAAGACATTTTGATGGGGAATACTACTATCTCGATGGCTTTAAAATCAAGGTAAAAGATGGAGTCATAATTGATTTCGATTATGAATGATGTATAATCAAATAAGGCAAAGAAGGATTGAGTATTAAGTGGAATTTTTAAGAGAGCTGTCGTCTGGTGCAAGGCAGCAGATGAAGCTTAAGAAGATGGATCTGGAGCATTTCGATGGATATTTAAGTCGAAACGTAGGCTTGCGTTAAAAGCTTTAAGTTACAAATTAAGGTGGTACCGCGCATATTGCGCCCTTTATCACCTTTTTTATTTTAAGGAGGATTAAGTAAATGGAAGAAAAGAAGACTTATTATGTAACAACACCAATCTATTATCCAAGTGATAATTTCCATGTTGGACACTGTTACACTACTGTAATTGCCGATGCTTTGGCCAGATATAAAAGACTCAAAGGCTATGATGTCTATTTTCTGACCGGTTCTGATGAACATGGCCAGAAGATTGAGGAAAGAGCTAAGGCCAAAGGCTGTTCACCTAAGGAATTTGTTGACCCTATTATTGATAACGCCAAAGACTTATGGAAGGCACTTGATATCAGTTATGACAAATTCATCCGTACAACTGATGAGGAACATGTAAAGACTGTTCAGAAAATTTTCAAGAAGCTCTATGATCAGGGTGATATCTACAAGGGTTCCTATGAGGGATGGTACTGTACACCGTGTGAATCATTCTGGACAGAGTCACAGCTTGTGGATGGCAAATGTCCAGACTGTGGAAGAGAGGTTAAGCTTACCAAGGAAGATGCCTACTTTCTGAAGCTTTCCAAGTATCAGCCTCAGCTGGAAGCCTATCTTAAGGAGCATCCAGAGCTGATGCAGCCAGAAAGCCGCTACAACGAAATGTACAACAACTTCCTGAAGCCTGGTTTAAAGGATCTCTGTGTTTCCAGATCTTCGGTAAAATGGGGTATACCGGTAACTTTTGATGAATCACAGACCGTCTATGTCTGGATTGATGCGCTTTCCAACTATATCTCCGCTTTAGGCTATGATTCGGAAAATGATGAGCTGTTTAAAAAGTTCTGGCCAGCTGATCTGCATCTGGTTGGTAAGGAAATTTTCAGATTTCATACCATAATCTGGCCTATTATGCTGATTGCCCTGGGTCTTCCTTTGCCTAAGAAGGTTTATGGCCATGGCTGGCTGACAATGGGCGGCGGCAAGATTTCCAAGTCCAAGGGCAACTATAAGGACCCAAGAGAATTCATTAAGGATTATGGAACTGATACTTTAAGATATTTCCTTTTATCAGAGGTACCTTTTGGCTCAGACGGCAATTTCTCTGAGCTGCTGATGGTTGAAAGAAGAAATTCTGATTTATGTAATGTACTGGGCAATCTGGTTAACCGAACAATCGCAATGACCAACAAGTATTTTGGCGGTACTGTTACAAAGAATGTAAATCTGACCGATCTGGATAATGAAGTAATAGCTTTCTTAAATAAGGTTGATGAAGAAGTAGACAGCAAGGTTGAAGCTTTAAATATTCCT
>DBOW01000110.1:11675-18087 GCA_002299675.1 Solobacterium sp. UBA636 | reverse complement strand
AACAGGGGACGTTTAAACGATGTTCTTTATACAATTCTTGAAGGTATCAGAATCTGTGCTGTTGAGCTTGAAGCCTTTATTCCATCAACTTCAAAGAGAATTTATGAACAGCTCGGTGTAAGTGATGCTTCATTTGAAAACAATGATTTTGGCTATGTCAATGAATATAAGGTAACAGCTAAGCCAGAAATTCTCTTTAATAGAATAGATGAAAAAGAACTGGCTAAAAAGATAGAAGAAGAAAACAGGGAACCAGAGCCAGTTGTCGAAAAAACTCCAGAAATTACTATTGATGACTTCGCAAAAATTGAACTTAAAGTAGGCGAAGTAATCGAATGTCATAAGCATCCTAAGGCTGATAAATTATTAGTTGAAAAAGTAGACCTTGGAAGTGGCGATATCCGCCAGATTGTTTCTGGTATTGCCGCTTACTATAAGCCTGAAGAAATGATTGGCAAAAAAGTAGTAGTAGTTTCTAATCTTAAAGAGGCTAATCTGCGTGGCGAGAAGTCTCAGGGTATGCTGCTCTGTGCTGAAAAAGGCGATAAAGTAGAGCTCATAACTTCAACACTGGAAAAAGGTTCTAAAGTCAGATAATTGTTATGAAATATATTGCGATTATTGTCTGCAAAATATTAAGGCTGGTGGGGAAACTCGTTCATAAAGGTTCTTCCCTGCCAGGCCAGGTGGCCTTAAAAATTGACCCGAAAATTCTTTCAAAAATCAGACTTCCTGAATATGTGGTAGCTGTCTCCGGTTCTAATGGCAAGACTTCGACAGTGGAAATGATTGAACAGGTTTTAAGCTCAGCCGGCTATAAGGTGGCCTATAATGCTGAGGGTTCTAATCAGATAGAAGGAGTTACTACCCTGATTCTTGATAACTGCACGCTTGGTGGCCGATGCAAAGCTGATATCCTGCTTCTGGAATCGGATGAAAGATATGCCCGTTATTCTTTTAAGCAGATTGTACCAACTCATTTTGTTTTGACCAATCTGTATCGTGATCAGCTTACCAGAAACGGCAATCCTGAATGGATTTACAGCTGTTTAAAGGAAGCTGTTCATGATGAAACAGAGCTTATTTTAAATGGTGATGATCCTCTGGTTTCGCTTTTTGGCAAAGACCATGAGAAAACTATTTATTTTGGCATCGACAGATTCACTGAAGGAAATATTGGTGTCTATGATGATGGAGCCTATTGTCCATCCTGCAAATCAAAGATGGTTTATGATTATCGTCATTATGGCAATGTAGGTTCTTTCAGGTGTACAGAATGCGGCTACAGGCACTCAAATCTGAAATATCATATTACAGATGTAAATCTTGATGAGGGTTATCTGAAGATAGATGGTAAATATCGTATTGATCTGGCTTTAAAGTCAATATACAATGCCTATAATATTCTTTCAGCCTACAGTTTATGCCGGGAACTTGGAGTGGACAGTGAAACAATAGTATCAAGCTTAAATAACTATGTACTGAAAAACGGCAGAGTGGTCAGACTTAAAAAGGGCAGCAGTGAAGGTACTCTGTTAATATCCAAGCACGAAAACTCAACTTCCTATAACCAGACTATTTCCGTTATTGCCAGTGAAAAAAACAGGCTTAATGTAATTATTCTGGTTGATGCCATTTCCAGAAAGTATTTTACTTCTGAGACTTCATGGCTCTGGGATATTGATTTTAATGGTTTAAACAGAGATCATATCAGAAGAATTATCCTTACAGGTCAGTATGCCTATGATCTGGCTTTGCGTTTTGAGTATACAGATATTGATGAACACAAAATTATAGTTGAGCCAGATATGAACAGGGGGTTTGATTATCTCAAAGATGACAACACTCCTTTCTATGTCATAACCTGTTTCTCTGATGCCCAGAAAGTATTTGACCGATGTGAGGTGCAGAATGATTAGAATACTTCATTTATACCATGATCTTTTAAATCTCTATGGCGAATATGGCAATATATCCATACTAAAGAAACATCTTGAAGACCAGGGAGAAGAAGTTACAGTTGAAAAGAAGTCAATTGGTGATGATTTCAGTTTTGAAGATTATGACTTTATTTATTCTGGTGCTGGCATGGAATCCAATACCATGGTGGCTTTAAAGGATCTCAAAAAAAGAAAAGACAGCCTAAAAAAAGCCATCGATTTAAACAAACATATCCTGTTTACCGGCAGCTCCTATGAGCTTCTGGGTGAATCAATTGATAAAGAAGAGGGTTTAAATCTTATACCGGTATCGGTTTCACATACAAATAAACGTCTTTCTGGTGATGTGATTGTAAAATCATCCGAATTTGGTGAACTGGTAGGCTTTATCAATAAGTCCACTCAGATTAAACAGAATGATGGCCTGTTTGAATATGTTTTTAAGGATGAAGGACTCAAAAACGAAGCTGTAAAAGAAGGCTATCGATTAAATAATCTGATTTCTACAGAGATTATTGGTCCGATACTTGTTAAAAATCCAGTATTTCTTAATTACTTCGTCAAGTCTTTAGCGCATAATTATGTAAAGAAAGAATACTATTATGAAGAAAAGGCCTACGAAGTAACTCTTGAGGCCTTAAAGAAGCGAATTAAATAATTCATTCAGTGAATTAATATATTCATCGATATCTTCGATATTCAGATAGGAAACAATAATCTGTTTTGTATCGATATAATCATGATAATAGTGGGAAAGAGTATGAGTCTTCAGATTCATACTCTTTATTTTAGTTTCGAGATTAATATCATCTATATCGAAATCATGTTTAATAATAAAATGAAGACCGGAATCAGCTTCAATGATTTTCAGTTTATATTTTCTGATTAATGGTTTAAGTCTGATCAACAGTTCATCATGGATAAGACGGTATTTTTTTCTCATTTTACTGATGTGTCTTTCAAAATGGCCTTCATAGATAAAAAGAGACAGCACTTTCTGTTCCAGAATGGAAACGGTATTATGCATAAAAGACATTTTATCTACAAAATCTTCCAGAATAGAATCCGGCAGCACCATATAGGCGATACGGATATTTTTGCCAAGTGTAAAGCTGAAAGTATTCATATAGATGGTGTGACCACTGCCGTCTAAGGCAAAAATGGGTGGTATGGGCCGGGAATTGAATCTGAATTCCGAATCATAATCATCTTCAATGATGAAGGAATTGTTTTTTCTGGCATAGTCTAAAAGTTCCATTCTTTTTTTAAGAGGCATGGTTATGCCGGTAGGGAAGTGGTGAGCAGGGGAGATATGGATAATATCGCTTTCTGTTTTCTTTAGCTCACTGATATTTATGCCTTCATTGTCAAGAGGAATATATTTAAGTTTAACATCATTTAATTCATAGATTCTGGCTATCGACAAATGTCCGGGATCTTCAATTGCGTAGCTGGAGTTTCGTCCGAAATAGTTGATCAGTACTGAATAAAGATATTCGCTTCCTGATCCTATAAAAATGGAATCAGGATCTACACTAAGATTATGAAAATCCTTAAGATGGGAGGCAATCGCAATTCTTAAATTGATATCACCATTATAGGGCACATCATAAATGTCGTCTTTACCGATTATCCTTCTGGACAGCCTGTTCCAGATGCCATAGGGGAAATCGGTGTTACTGTCTTCTTTTTCCTCAATCAGACTGTATTTCTCGTTATTTTCTTTTTTGTTTATGGATATATTACTGATATTTTCAGCATAATAGCCTTTCTTTTCAATGGAAGTGATATATCCCTCTACTATCAGCTGATTATAGGCGGTTTCAACTGTGACAAGGGATAGCTTAAGCTGTTTGGCAAGGTTCCTTTTGGAAGGAAGTTTTTCATTCGGTTTTATATTTCCTTTCAGGATATCTTCTTTTATAAAGTTATAAAGATATTCGTACAGGGGTTTTTCTTTATTATCAGGGAAGTTGTAGGTAAGCATAATCTGGTCCTATTAAATTGTTAAAAACTGACTATTTTATTAAGTCCAATATTATTCTATACTAAATCTGTTCATAAGGAGAATAAAGTTATGAAGAATAAACAGGTATTCAGAATCACGATGACTGCCTTAATGGCAGCTATGTGCTATGTAGGTTTCAGCTACATCAAATTTGATATTCCGGTAGGTCCTACCTGGACTACCATTCATCTTGGCAACACTTTCTGTGCACTGGCAGCTTTGCTTTTGGGTGGTGTTTATGGAGGTGCCGCTGGAGCTATTGGCATGTCGATTGGTGATCTGTTAGATCCAAAGTATGTACTCTATGCCCCAAGAACAATCCTTTTAAAGATGCTCATGGGTTTTATTATCGGTACTGTTGCCCACAAAGTATTTAAGATCACAAAAGAAAACACTGAAAAAAGATCATTAAAGGTTTATCTGTCAGTAGCTTCAGGCATGCTGGTAAATATTATGATTGAACCATGCATCAACTGGCTGTTCTATAAGTTTGTGCTCAACGCACCAGAGAAGGTGGCAACAGCCTTTGCGGGAGTTAAGTTTTTGTCCTACACAATCAATGCAGTATTTGCTATAATAATAGGCGGTACAATTTACCTTGCGGTCTATTCCCGTATGAAGAACTCAACTGTCTTCAAAGATATGCTTGGTGAAAAGTACTAGAATCATTTAAGTTCACTCCTTTCTATTCACAATATAGCTTAAATGATTCTGGGGCGAGAGCCCCTTTTTATTTTTTCTGATAAAACGTTTTCATACACATTTTCACAGATGGTTTCTTTAAGTGGTGTCAGACCTGATACTCTGCGCTACTATGAACAGGCAGGCTTTATAAAAATCAAAAGAGATGATAAAGGTTATCGTTATTTTGATGACATGCAGAAAATATTAGAATTGCTTAAGTCAAAAAGTCTAATTTTAGATGGCGATATTATTGGAAATATCATATGTTCCAAAAAGGAAAGAGATTCTTTATGCTGGTACTATCAGCTTAATTTGCCATTTTCCGGATTAATGTGGAAAAAAACTGTTTGGAGATAAAGGATAAATAATGTTATATTAATTATGCAGCACATTTTGTGATGCATTCCTTGACTCGGGGGTGGCTTGCCACCCCTTCTTTTTTGTTTAAAAAAAGCTTAGCCGATACTTTCGGCCAAGCTGTCTGCTTCTTCGTGACTTTTTATAATATATATTTTTTTATCTTTGTGTTCACTGAGCATTTTTTCTATTCTGTCTTTGAAACTGGAATTGAAGTTTAAGATATAGTTATAGAATTTTTCATCTCCCTCTTCCTCAATCCAGGGGAAGTCTTCTCTTTTAATGCCAATTCGGCTTCTGGCTCCTTTTAAACAGATTTCAGGTGGAAGGTCAAAGTAAAATACTGTATCACATCTTTCAATTCTGTCTTTGATGTTGTTAAAGTAACAGCCATCAATTATCCAGCTGTCAGTTCTGGTGATTTCATCAATTCTTTTATTAAATTCTTCCTGGCTCAGATCTGTTTTATCAGGAAGGTGATAGATGTTGTCTAGATAGTACAGAGGAAGCGATGTTTTGTCCCTGAGTTTGCGGGCAAATGTGGATTTGCCAGAACCTGGACAGCCTATAATAATTACTTTGTTCATAAATAACTCTAAAATAAAAATGGTCCCCGAGGCCGGGCTCGAACCGGCATGAATTGCTTCACACGATTTTGAGTCGTGCGCGTCTGCCAATTCCGCCACTCGGGGAACACGTGAATTATTTTAACATAAATATCTGTTAAAATGTAGGTAATGAATCTAAATGAACTTAAATTAACAGATAGACGTAAAGAAATATGCAGAAGACTGAATCTTAATGATTCTCATGATATTCTGCATTATTATCCCTACAGGTATGAAAATTATCAGCTTACCCCCTATAAAAGTTTTAGGGAAGGAATGAATGTATTCTTTGAAGCTGAGCTTTTAACATCTCCCTATGTTTACCGTTATGGCAATAAGCGTTCAGTTACCAAGTTTAAGGTACTCTTTGAAGAGGAAGAAATTTTTGTCACCATCTATAATCGTCCCTGGGTCAATAATCTTAGAATAGGTTCAAAGATAATTATTCATGGCAAGTATGAAGGAAAGAATAATGTTACAGCCATAAACTATTACTTAAAGAGTCTTGATGAGGTAAGGGGCATAAAAGCTTTCTACAGCCTTAAAGAGGGTATTTCTAATAACGACATTGAGAAGATAGTTTCTATTGTATTGGAAAAGACGGTAAGTGAGGAAAGTGATGATATTCCTGAATATTTTAAAGAAAAACACAAGCTTCTTTCATTAAAAGATGCACTGATCAATATTCATAAACCTAAAGATGAAATGAGTTTAAGAAAAGCTTTAAGCCGGCTGAAATATGAGGAGTTTCTTAATTTCTACAGCTGTCTTTTCCTTCTGAAGAAAAGCGATGATACTGATATTGATTACTCCAA
>DBOW01000110.1:11338-11601 GCA_002299675.1 Solobacterium sp. UBA636 | reverse complement strand
CTGATCAAAGAAGCGCAATAGAAGAGATACTTAATGATTTAAGCTCTAAAAAACCTATGGACAGACTATTGGAAGGCGAAGTGGGTTCAGGGAAAACTGCAGTAGCTGAAGTTGCCTGTTATGCCACCTGTCTGGCTGGATATCAGAGTGCTCTGATGGCACCAACGGAAATCCTGGCTTTTCAGCACTATGAAGATTTTTCAAAGAGGATGAAAGGCGTCAGTATTGTTCTTCTGACTTCTTCAATAAATGATAAGGAAAAG
>DBOW01000110.1:1565-11259 GCA_002299675.1 Solobacterium sp. UBA636 | reverse complement strand
GTTATGTTTAAGAATCTGGGACTGGTAATTGCGGATGAGCAGCAGCGTTTTGGAGTTAATCAGCGAAAGCTTTTAAGGCAGAAAGGTGAAAAATGTGATCTTCTGCTGATGTCGGCGACACCTATCCCCAGAACTCTGGCATCTGCGGTCTATGGTGATAAGGATGTATCAGTTATTGAAACACTGCCAAAAGGAAGAAAGGGATGCAGGACTTATCTGATCAGAAAAAATTCCATATCCGATAAGCTTGATGAAATTAAGGAGGAATTAAAAAAAGGCAGGCAGATTTATATAGTCTGTGCATCTATTGATAAGAATGATGAATATAAGGCTAAGGATGTTAATGGCATTTATGATTCATTAATAAATGTTCTAAAGCCCTATAAGCTAGGACTGCTGCATGGAAAGATGTCAAGCGAAGATAAAAACAGGGTTATGAAGGAATTTGCGGATAATGAAATAAATATACTTGTCTGCACAACTGTAGTAGAAGTTGGCATATCGGTAGCCAATGCCACAATGATGATAATTTATGATGCCGACCGTTTTGGTTTAAGCCAGCTCCATCAGCTAAGAGGCAGAGTGCAAAGAGGCAATATTGAAGGCAGCTGTTATCTTTTGACAGACTCTAAAGATGACAGGGTAATCGAAAGACTTAATGTATTATGTAAAACCAATAATGGTTTTGAAATAGCCAGAGAAGATTTAAGACTCAGAGGTCCAGGTGATATGCTGGGTACAAGGCAAAGCGGTCTGCCGGCTTTTGTGCTGGGCAATATTGTTGAGGATACAAAGTTTATAGAAGCCGCAAAAAAGGATGCCAGAGAAATACTGGAGAGACCTGAGGATTTTAAGGGCTATTTGGAAAAAATAACCAAGATGGCCTCTAATCTTAATACAGATTAAGATATAATAGCTTTATGAGTATTTATGATTTTTTAGATGAAAACGGAATAGTTTATCATGATAAAACCCTGATAGATCAGGCTTTTACCCATTCATCCTATGTCAATGAACATAAAAAGGATAATTCTCATGACAACGAAAGGCTTGAGTTTATGGGTGATGCGGTTTTGCAGATTTACTCTGCCAAATGTCTTTATAATATCGAACCTCCTTTAAAGGAAGGACTGATGTCTACAAGAAGAGCCAATCTGGTGTGTGAGAAGACACTGGCTGAAATTGCCCGCGAATTTGAACTTAACAGTTTCCTTAAGCTGGGCCAGGGTGAAGAAAGAAATGGTGGACGCGACAAGGATTCCATTATTGCCGATATGGTTGAGGCTTTTATTGGCGCTATCTATCTGGATACCGATATAGACAACAGTTTTAAGCTTCTGGATATTCTTTATACTGACCGCTTTGAAATGATGGATGAAAAAACCTTTGACTATAAGACCAGACTTCAGGAATATGTACAGGCAGATTCAAGAAAATCAATTGAATACGAACTGGTTTACGCCAAGGGTCCCAGCAACGCTCCTGAATTTAAGATGGCTGTAAAGATTGATGGACTGGTTTATGGCTATGGCACTGGTTCTTCTAAGAAACAGGCCCAGAAAATGGCAGCTAAAGATGCACTTTTAAAAATGGCAAAGATATGAGATTTAATATAGAAAATTTGTTTGAGCGCTGTAATTACGATGAAACCCAGAAAAGTTATTTTTCTGGTTTTAATATTGTCGATGTAGCCTATCGAAAGGCCAAGGATCTGACTATTCTCAAGGCAGAAAATGACGGACTCTTGCCAATTGATGAATATAATGATCTGCTTAATTATTTTAAGGAACTGGGTCTGTTTAATGTAAAACTGCTGTTTAAGCTGAAAAATAAGTCTGCCAGTCTGCTGGATGTTAATCATTACCTTAAGGCTTATGCAGCTGAGCATAATGAGCATTTTGATAACGCAATTCTTAATATTGAGAACGACGTTTTTGTATTGTCCTATATAAATGAAGAAGATAAGGAAAAAGACGAAGAAGACATCGATAATCTGAAGCTCTTTTTTTATGATATGGGTTTAAAAAACGAAATTGTCTTTAAGATGCATGAAGAAGACAATGTCCATAGTGAAACAAGGGAAGCTCTAAAAGTCGAGGATAAGCCAAAAGTGATTGAGAATCCTTCTTTTTCCAATAACTACAATAAAAAAGAAGGCGGCTATCAGTATAAGCCAAAAGCCAAGAATTATACCGAAGTAACCATATCTGAACTGACAGATAATATGTTTGATGTAAAGTTTACCGGTCAGATATTCAAGGTAGAGGAATTTGTAACCAGAGCCGGCATGACTATTCAGACTATGTATATTAAGGATGCCGAGGATGCCCTTATTGCCAAGATGATGGAGAATAAGCGCAATACCAAGGAGATTCTGGCTTTAAACAAAGAGGGGAAGTGGGCAGTATTTTCTGGCAACTACCGTTATGATAATTATTCCAATGACTACGTCTTTGATCCGGTAAAAATTGATTTCTGTGATGATCCAAACCCAATAAAAGATGATGAGGAAAGAAAAAGAGTAGAACTCCATGTTCATTCCAAATTATCAGAGATGGATGGGGTTTCTTCACCAACAGAACTGGTTAAGACGGCTTTTAAAATGGGACACAGGGCTATGGCCTTAACTGATCATATGTGTCTTCAGGGTTTCCACGAAACACAGATGGCATACTTGGGCTGTATGAAACCTTTTAAAGATAAGGAAGAAAAGCCTGATTTCAAGATTATTTACGGCTGTGAAATGAATATGGTTGAGCCAAGGCTTAATATTGTCTACAATCTGCAGGATATTGATCTGGCCAGCCAGGAATATGTGGTATTTGACCTTGAAACTACCGGTTTATCAACCCGTTATGACTATATTATTGAATTTGGTGCTGTATTAATGCATAAGGGAATGGTTAAGGAAAGAAAGGACTTCTTTTTAAAACCGCCTTTTGAGCTCAGTGAAACCATCAAGAATCTGACTCACATTACTGATGAAGATGTAAAAAATGCCAAAACATTTGCGCAGATGAAGGATGAAATTCTGGATTTTGTGAAAGGAAGAATTCTGGTTGCCCATAACGCATCATTTGACTATGGCTTTTTAAATGAAGAACTGGCCAGACTGGGTTTGCCAAAGCTTGATAATCCGGTTATTGATACCCTGGATCTTTCCCGCTCAATGTTCAAAAACCGAAGAGCCTATCGTTTAGGTGCTATCTGTAAACTATATGGTGTGAGCTATGATGAAGATACAGCCCATAGAGCTGACTATGATGCGGAGGTTTTATCACAGGTTTTTAATCTGATGCTCAAAGATTTGTCTAAGGAAAAAATTGATACTCTGACAAAATTAAGCAATTATCAGGATAGTGATGCCTTTATTAAGAATCGAGCCTATCATACCACGATTCTATGTAAGAACAGGGAAGGTATTAAAGATCTTTACAGGCTGGTATCTATTTCCAATACCGATACACTGGCTGTTTTCTCAAAGTCAGGTGGTGCTGATGTTGTGGCGGAACCAAGAATTTTCAGAGAAAGAATCGCTGAGCACCGTGAAAATCTGCTCATAGGTTCTGCCTGTCTTAATGGAGAGGTGTTTGAAATAGCTCATACCCGCAACAAGGAAGCGCTGGCCAAAGCTATTTCTTTCTATGATTATATTGAGGTTCAGCCAATTGAGAACTATCGTTTTCTTTATGAAGACAGGGGTTCTTTTTCAAAAGAACGTCTTGAACAGTATTTAAGAGATATCATCGAAGAAGGTTTAAGGCAGAACAAAATCGTGGTGGCTACTGGCGATGTACATTATGCCACTAAGGATGAAAAGATTTTAAGAGATGTATATATTAATTCTCAGGCTATCGGCGGAGCTCATCATCCTCTGTTTATATTTGATAAAGAAAAAAGAAGGAAACAGATTACACCTGCTCAGCATTTCAGAAATACCAGAGAGATGCTTGATGCCTTTGCCTGGCTGAATGATGAAAAGCTTATTGAAGATATTGTCATTAATAATACCAACAAGATAGCTGATATGTGTGAAAAAGTAATGCCTTTTGACAGTGAACTTCATCCGCCAAAAATAACAGATGCGATTAAAAAGGCGGTAGACTGCAACATTATTGAGGAACCATTCATTGGCAGAACTGATGTAATTTCCGCTGACGACTATTTGAGGCAGCTGGTAGATTATACAGCCCATAAGATGTATGGTGAAACGCTTGACCCATTAATTGAAGCCCGTGTGGAAAAAGAGCTTAATGCGATTATCGGCAATGGCTATGGTGTTATTTATTTTGTATGTCACCTGATGGTTAAAAGATCAAATGATGATGGCTATGTTGTAGGTTCAAGAGGTTCGGTAGGATCTTCTCTTGTTGCGACATTCTCGGGAATTACAGAAGTTAATCCGCTTCCTCCGCACTATATCTGTCCTAAATGTCACCGCCTGGAGTGGGTACATGAAGCCGCTTCCGGCTATGACTTAAAGGATAAAATATGTCCGGACTGTGGAACCAGGATGAGGGGTGATGGTCAGAATATTCCATTTGAAACCTTCTTAGGTTTCCATGGCGACAAGATTCCGGATATCGACTTAAACTTCTCGGGTGACTATCAGCCTAAGGCTCATCTTTTTACCAGAGAAATTTTTGGTGAAGACAATGTATTCCGTGCTGGTACGATTTCTACCGTTGCCGAGAAAACAGCTTTTGGCTATGTTTCGGGTTATTGTGAAGAAAAGGGTATTGAAAAAATGTCCCGCGCTCAGAAGGAAAGACTGGCTGAAGGGTGCAAGGATGTTAAACGTACAACCGGTCAGCATGCCGGAGGCATCGTTGTGCTCCCCGCTGATATGGAGATAGAAGATGTAACGCCAATTCAGTATCCGGCCAATGATGCCAATGCCGCCTGGAAGTCAACTCATTTTGAATATCACGATTTCTCGGACAATCTGCTGAAATTCGATATTCTGGGCCATGTTGATCCAACGGCTATGCGTCTTTTTGAAAATATATCCGGTATTGATGTCAAAACTATTCCGATGAATGATGAGAGAGTATTGTCATTATTTAATTCATCCAAGGAACTGGAAATTGTTAATCCTAAATATCAGGAGGAAACTGGAGCGGCAGGTCTTCCGGAGTTTGGTACTCTTAATACCCGTAATACCATCGAGGAAACCCGTCCAGCCTGTTTCTCTGATCTGGTACAGATTTCTGGTCTTTCACATGGTACCGATGTATGGCGTGGCAATGCTCAGGAGCTAATCAGAAAGGGACTGAAGCTGAAAGATGTAATTGGCTGTCGAGATGATATCATGTCAACTCTGATGACCTATAATCTTGAACCAAAAGATGCCTTCTCGATTATGGAACACGTCCGTAAGGGTAAGGGTCTAACCCCAGAAGAAGAGAAGCTGATGACCGATAAAGATGTACCTGCCTGGTATATTGAATCCTGCAAAAAGATTAAGTATATGTTCCCTAAGGCTCATGCGGTTGCCTATTGTATCATGGCAGTCCGCGTTGCCTGGTTCAAGGTCTATTTCCCGCAGTATTACTATGTTTCTTATTTTTCTTTAAGATGTGATGCCTTTGAGATAGAAACAATGATTAAGGATGCCGATGGCATCTATGCCCGTATGAAGGAACTGGAGGCCAAACTTCAAAGCAGAGAAAATCCGGCATCCAAAAAGGAAAAAGACATTTATGATACCCTTGAGGTATGTTATGAAATGACCTCCCGTGGCTACAGGATGTCTAATATCGATTTATACCGTTCTCTCTCGCATGAATTCAGAGTTGATCCGGATAATGAGAAACAGATTATCCCACCATTTGTCATCCTTGATGGCTTAGGTGAAAACGTTGCGGATTCGATTGTAGAAGCCAGAAAGAATGGTGAATTCCTGTCCAAGGAGGATCTGGCCAACCGTACCCAGCTGTCCAATACTTTAATTAAGAAACTGGATGCCCTTGGCGTTCTTTCGGGAATGGAAGAGACTAATCAGATTTCTTTATTCTGATAAGGAGTTAATATGACAGATTTAGAATTAATTGAACAGTATGAAAATAAACTTAAGGCCTATTCTCTGGCTTTAAATACTATCTTTTTTGATCATGAAACTGCAGCACCAAAAGATGGTACGGAATATCGCTTTAAGTGCATTGATATTCTGGAAGAAGAGTTTTATAAGATAAGAAATGATGAAAGTATCTACGAAGCCTTATTAAGGCTGAAAGACAGCGAAGATAAGATTTTAAACAGAAAAGTAAAGCTGATGTTAAAAGATTTCGAAGATCTCAAGAAGATACCATCTGACTTATATCTTAAGTATTCTTCATTAAGAAACAAGGCTCAGCTTGTCTGGGAAGAGGCCAAGAATAAAAATGATTACGCATTATTTGAGCCATATTTAATTGAACTCATTAATATGACCAAAGAAGTATGTCATTACCGTAATCCGGATATCAATGCCTATGAACTGATGCTTAATGATTTTGAAGAGGGCATGAATATAAAGAAGTATGATGAATTCTTTGATTTGGTTAAAACAGAGCTGGTACCATTGATTAAGAAGATTAAGGAAAAACAGCTTATTGATGATAAATGTATTAAAGGAAACTTTAAGACTGCTGATCAGAAGAAGGTTCAGGAGCTGATTAAGAAATATCTGAACTTTGATCCTTCCTGGGGATTAATGGCTGAGTATATGCATCCATTTACTTCTGGATTCTCGACCGGTGATGTCAGAGTTACTACTTTCTATAGAGAAAATGATTTTACTGATGCCATCTTCTCAAGTATTCACGAAATAGGCCATGCCACCTATGAACATAATCTGCCAAAGGATTATGAGGGTACAGTATTAAACAATGTATCCAGTGGTCTGCATGAGTCTCAATCCAGACTGTTTGAGAATTATCTTGGCAGAAATCCTCATTTCTGGGATTCGTTATTCCCTGAGATTAAGAAGATATTAAATCTTGACTGTGATCAGGATGCCTTTGTGAAGGCTATTAATAAATCTGTTCCTTCTTTAATACGTACCGCTGCCGATGAGCTTACTTATCCGATTCATATACTGATAAGATATGAGATGGAGAAGGCAATATTTAAAGATGGTATTGATTTAAAGAATCTGAATAAGATCTGGAATGAATATTATAAAAAATATCTTGGAGTTGATGTGGATACAGATGCCAATGGAATTCTTCAGGATGTGCACTGGTCTAATGCCAGCTTTGGCTATTTCCCAACCTATGCCCTGGGTTCAGCCTATGCTGCCCAGTTTGTGTACTATATGCGTAAAGAACTGGATGTAGATAAGCTTTTAAGTGAAGGCAAGATGGAGGAAATAGCTGATTATCTTAAGGAGCATATTCATAAGTATGGCAATACTGTTACGCCTTCTGAAGTAATTATCAGGGCAACTGGTGAGTCTTTTAATCCTAAGTACTATATTGATTATCTTAAAGAAAAATACACCAAATTGTACGAAATAGCTTGAAATCGCTTACAGTTATGTTAAGATATTAATGGATAGTAATCGAAAGAGCTAAACCTGTTTAAAAAAGTAAAAAATCTTTTTTGACAGGTTTTTTGTTTGGAAAGGGGGAGTATGGAAATAAAGAAAATCTTCAACAATAATGTTGTAGTTGTTGAAAAAGATGGCAGGGACCAGGTAATCTGCGGAAGAGGTATTGCCTTCTCAAAGAAAATTGGAGACAAGGTTGATGAAGACAAGATAACTCAGGTCTTTGTGATGAAGGAAGAAAAAGAGAATGAAAGATTTCAGGAAATCATTCAGAATATTCCGCTTGAATATATTGAACTTTCTAATGAAATAATCGAAATGATCAAGTTAAGTATTGGCCAGAAGATCAATGATATTATCTATATTTCGCTTTCCGACCATATCTATACAGCGGTTGAAAGGGCAAAGGAGGGCATCTATATGCCCAATACCATGACCTTTGAGATATCTCATTATTATGAAAATGAATACAGGCTGGCTTTAAAGGCTTTAAAGATGATAAATGAGAGATTTGATGTAGATTTAAAAGAAGATGAAGCTGGTTTTATGACTCTGCATATTGTCAATGCGGAAGAAGAGAATTCTTCTTTAGAAGAGACCACAAAGGTTACGCAGATAGTGCAGGAAATCATCAAGGTAGTAAGAAACTTCTATGGCAGAGATTTCTATGAGGATTCAGTATATTTCTATCGATTTATAACTCATATTAAGTTTTTTGCCAGAAGGCTTGTCTACAATAAGTCCTATAAGGGTGATGAGAGTAATGAGTTATTAGATATTGTTAAGAATAAATACAGGAATTCATATAACTGTGTTCTAGGTATCTGTTCAATGATTAAGAACAGATATGACTATGTTATTACGGAAGAGGAACAGCTGTATCTGACTATTCATGTGCACAGAATTGTGCATAGTGACAATAATAACTGAGCAATCAGTGATTATAAATATGGATGGTAACATTAGGTTGGCCAAACCTTCTATCTGTACTATTTAGGAGGAAAAGAAAGTAATGAAAAAGTACAAGGATTTAGCTGCTGAAATTATTAAAAATGTCGGCGGCAAGGACAATGTCAAATCATTAAGACATTGTATCACTCGCTTAAGATTTGAACTTAAGGATGAGTCTAAGGCTAATGATGAGGTAATCAAGTCTACCAAGGGCGTTATCGGTCTTGTAAAGGCAGCTGGTGAGTACATGGTTGTCATTGGCGAACATGTTGGTGATGTTTATGATGAAGTCTGTGAACAGCTGGGTTTACCAACTGATACTACAAAAGTAGATGTAGGAAATGAAAAGAAATCATTCCTTGATAAGGCATTAGGCTTAATCAAGTCAGGTCTTGGTCCAACACTTAATATCATGTGTGCATCCGGTGTGCTTAAGGGTATACTGGTAATTTTACAGATGTGCGGTCTGGCTTCAGATTCAGGTATCTGTATGCTTGTTAATGCGGCTGGTGATGCCTTCTTCTATTGCCTGCCTATTATCATGGGCTATAACGTTGCCAAGTATCTGGGTATTGATCCTTTCTATGGTTTAATTCTAGGTGCTTCCATGATTTATCCTACTATTCAGAATGTAGATGTAAGTTTATTTGGTTTTACGGTTAATACTTCTTATACATCTTCATTCCTGCCTGTTCTGTTTGGTTTACTGTTATCAGCTCCTATCTATAAGTTCCTGGCTAATCATCTGCCTAAGGTAGTTAAGGGCTTCTTAACACCAATGATTACTTTATTAATCTGCTTCCCAATCACTTTCGTAGTAATTGGACCGGTTGCGGATGTACTGGCTAACTGGATGGCTGTTGCGATGAACTTCCTGTTTGAATTCTCACCACTTATTGCCTGCACTATTCTGGCTGGTATCTGGCAGATTCTGGTTATGTTTGGTATCCATGGCTTAATTGTTATGTTTGCCTTCTATGCTGTAATGAGCGGTACTCCAAGCTTAATGTTAGGTTCAACCTGGACTGTATGTTTCGGTATTGTCGGAATTCTGTTTGCCGTATTTATGAAGTCTAAGGATGAACAGGTTAAAGATGCATCATTGCCAGCTGCCGTATCAGCTATCTTTGGTGTAACTGAACCAGCAATGTATGGTATTATTGTTCCTCGCAAGGTATTATTAGGTATCAGCTGTATTGCCGGTGCTGCTTC
>DBOW01000110.1:0-1500 GCA_002299675.1 Solobacterium sp. UBA636 | reverse complement strand
TTAATTGGTCTTCTTTCATTCTTAAATCCAGCTGCACCTAAAATTCTGCCTATCATTATTGCGGTAATTGTGCCTCTGGCTGTTGGCTTTATCTTAACATTCATGTTCTACAAGGATGAAGATGTTAAAGAAGAACCAAAGGCTGAAAATAAGCAGTTAAATAAAGTTGCCGTAGTTAAAATGCCAGTAAGTGGCGAAGTAAAGAATATTTCTGAATCTTCTGATGCCGCATTCTCATCTGAAGCTTTAGGCAAGGGTGTGGTTATTATACCTGAAAATGGCGAAGTATGTGCTCCAGTATCTGGTACTGTAAAGACTTTATTCCCTACAAAACATGCCATTGGTATTGTTTCTGATGATGGTCTTGAAGTATTAATCCACATCGGCATCAACACAGTCAATCTGCAGGGTAAACATTTCACTGCCCATGTTAAACAGGACGACAAAGTAAAAGCTGGTGACAAGCTTGTTTCATTTGATAAGAAGGCCATTGAAAAAGAAGGCTACTCTACAGAAATTCCAATGGTTATTACAAATGGAAATGAATATCTGGATATTGTAAATCTTTCTTATGGCAAGATGAACAAGGGCCAGGAAGTAATAAAGGCTATTAAGTAATATGAGCTTTCCAAAGAATTTTTACTGGGGTGGCGCAACCGCAGCTAATCAGTATGAAGGTGGCTGGAATGAGGGTGGCAGAGGTCCTGCCCTCACTGATTTCACCACTGGCGGTTCAGCCAAAACTAATCGTTATTTAACTTATATCGATGAAAACGGTGAAGCTCAGAAAGTAAGAACTTCAATCGTCGGCTCTTCTATTCCAAAAGGCGCAAAGCTGGCAGTTCTGGACAATGAGTATTATCCTAATCATCTGGGTGCTGATTTCTATCATCGCTACAAAGAGGATATAAAGCTTTTTAAAGAACTTGGACTTAATATGTTCAGAATGTCAATTTCCTGGTCAAGAATCTATCCTAAGGGAATTGAAGAAAAACCAAATGAAGAGGGTTTAAAGTTCTATCATGAAGTATTTAAACTCTTAAAAGAAAATGGCATTGAACCACTGGTTACAATCTCTCATTATGATGATCCAGCCTATATCGCAACTGATATTACCTGGTCTAATCCGTTGACTATCGATCTTTATTTCAAATATGCTAAGACTATCATGGATGAATATCATGACGAAGTAAAATACTGGCTGACTTTTAATGAAATAAATTCGATGCTGATGCTGGGAGCCTTTGTGCCAAACATGCCAAAGGAAAAAATAGCTCCTTCCTATATTCAGCTGCACAACAAGTTTGTGGCTTCAGCCAAAGTGGTTAAGTATGCACATGAAACCTATCCGGACTTTGTGATGGGCTGCATGATTGCGGGACTTGTAAACTATCCTTTAACCTGTGACCCTAAGGATATCCTCATGTCTCAGGAAAGGATGCAGGATTATTTCTGGTATTGTGGCGATGTCCAGGCCAGAGGTGCCTATCCAGCTTCATC
>DBOW01000106.1:7234-7482 GCA_002299675.1 Solobacterium sp. UBA636 | reverse complement strand
GGCAATGGTACATATTGTGAAATGAATAATGAAGTTTTATTTAATGATATGTTTAATGAGGATATCATGGATAATATGTGTGAATATATTATTAATCATGATGGAGTACCTTTCTGTGAGGGACAGGAATATATCTATGTACCAGATTTGAATAATAGTTTATTTAGACTTTTTGTGGATTCATGGCATATTAATGACCAAATTTTTAAAGATAAGAAAACTGGAAACAATTTTAATATGATGATGGC
>DBOW01000106.1:362-7106 GCA_002299675.1 Solobacterium sp. UBA636 | reverse complement strand
TAGGTGCCAATAAGGGCAATGCCATTAAAAGACTGCTTAAGCATTTAGATATCAGCTATAAAGATGCCTATGCCTTTGGTGATGGGCTTAATGATATAGAAATGATGGAAGCTGTATATAACAGCTATGCCATGGATAATGCCTGTGAGAGATTAAAGGAAGTGGCCAGATTTAAAGCGCCTGATGTTTTAAATGATGGCTTCTATAAAACTATGTTAAAGGAGAAATTGGTAAATGAATGAAAATAAACTGAAAGAATATGCAAGACTCATCTGTGAAGTAGGTGTAAATATTCAAAAGGGACAGGATGTAAGAATCAATGTATCGATTGAACATCATAAACTTGCTGAACTGATTGTTGAAAAGGCTTATGAAATGGGTGCCCGTAAGGCGGTGGTTAAGTGGAATGATGATGTAATTAACAGATTAAATCTTATTAATCAGTCCATAGAAACCTTAAGTGAGGTTAATAATGAGCTTGAAGGCATGTATAAAGATGATCTTGAAAGATTCCCAGTCAATATTCATATTCTTTCATCAGATCCAGATGTCTATAAGGGCATTGATATAAATAAACTGACTGAACCAAGAAAGAACAGGTATCCTTTGCTGAAGAAATATATTGATGAAATTGATTCAGTAAGCCAGTGGGTAATTGTAGCTATGCCATCTGTTCCATGGGCTAAAAAGATGTATCCTGCTTTAAGTGACGATGAAGCATACAATAAACTGGAAGAAGCCATCCTGAAGACCATGAGAATGAATGAAGGGGACAGCTTTGAAAACTGGAAGCAGCATACCGACAGTTTAAATAAACATGCGGAAATATTAAATAAACTGGATATTGATGAACTGCACTATACTTCAGGCAACGGTACTGATTTTAGAGTTAAGAAACATCCAGAGGCTGTATTCTCCAGTGCAGAAATGAAAATGAAGAACGGCCATATCTGTTTTGCGAATATGCCAAGTGAAGAGCTGTTTACACTTCCTTTAAAAGACTCTGCCAATGGTATTGTTTATGCAACTAAGCCTTTAAGCTACAATGGCAATCTGATTGAAAATTTTTCAGTTCGTTTTGAAAATGGAAAGGCTGTTGAAGTAAAGGCTGAAAAGGGAATTGAACATCTTGAAGAAATGATCAGAATGGATGAGGGTTCAGCCTATCTTGGTGAGATAGCCTTAGTGCCTTATGATTCACCGATTAATCAGATTGGCAGTTTATTCTACAATACTCTTTTTGATGAAAATGCATCCTGTCATATTGCCTTGGGTGATGGGGTAGCTGATACAATAAAGGGCTATGAAAATTATTCGAAAGATGAACTAAAGGAAATGGGCTGTAATGATTCAATGATTCATGTGGACTTTATGGTAGGTGATAAAGATACCCGCATAGAAGCTACTACAAAGGATGGTAAAACAGTGACATTATTTGAAAATGGCTTGTGGGCTATTTAATTTGTGATAGAATTATTAGGTATTGAAAAGGAGAATTCACGTGGGAATTACTGATAAATTAAAAGACTTTATTCTTCCTGAAGAAAACGAACAGGAAGAGCTGGAACTCACAAAAGAAGAAGCCAGTGCTTTAAGCCAGTATGAACAGGCCAAGGATTCATCAGTTTCAAATATTACCGCCAGTACAAATATTGTGCTGTTTGAACCACGAAATTTTGATGAAGCTGAAGAAATTGGTCATCATATCAAGATGAAAAGAGCCTGCTGTGTCAATCTGCACAGAATGCCAAATGAATACCGTCAGAGAGTTATCGACTTCCTGTCTGGAGTGGTATTTGGCGTAGATGGCTCAATTAAGAAAATTGGAGAAAATGTTATATTGTGTTCACCTAAAAACCTGCAGGTTGGTGGCTCAATAAATCTGAATGCTCCAGATTCAATTGACTAAAAGGCAATGATTAAGACAGGTCCTGTGTCTGAAACTTATAGAGAGTTTACGTATGGTGCAAGTAAACAGGGAAGGATACAGGGTATCACTTATGAGCCATGATTTCGATAGGTAGAAATCATCGTTACTCGCGTTAAGAGTTTAAGTTAGAAATTAAGGTGGTACCGCGCTTACTGCGCCCTTTTGGTAGCACCTTTTATTTTATTTATAAGGAGAAAGTATGGACTATAAAGACAGTTTACAGATGCTTGATACCGCGTTTGAAATGCGTGGTAATCTGGCAGTTAAAGAACCAGGCATCCTTGAAGAATGGGAAAAGGATGACCACTATCACAAGATTCTGGAAAAGAACAGGGATCATAAGCCTTTTGTGTTGCATGATGGTCCACCATATGCCAATGGCAACCTGCATGCCGGTACGGCAATGAACCGTATCATTAAGGATATTATTGTCAGATCTCATGCCATGGAGGGCTACTATACACCATTCTTCCCAGGCTGGGATACTCATGGACTGCCAATTGAAAATGCGATTCAGAAACTTGGTGTTAATCGTAAAGAGGTATCGCCAGAGGAATTCAGAAAGAAATGTGAAGAATATGCCAGAGGCCAGATCGCAACCCAGATGGCTACCGAGAAAAGACTTGGTGAAGTGGCAGATTATGAACATCCATATATCACATTAAACAAGGAATTTGAGGCCAGACAGGTCAGATCATTTGCCAAGATGGCAACTTCAGGTATGATTTTCCAGGGCTTAAAGCCAATCTACTGGTCGCCATATCAGGAAACAGCTATTGCGGATTCAGAAATTGTTTATTTTGACAAAAAGGATACTTCTATCTATGTAGCCTTTGATGTTTTAGATGGTAAGGGTGTGCTTGATGGCGATGAGAGATTTATTATCTGGACCACTACTCCATGGACTATTCCATCAAATCTGGCAGTCTGTCTGAATGAAGCCTTTACATATGCGGTAGTACAGACTGAAAAGGGTAAACTTATTTTCCTTGAATCAAAGATTGATGAACTTCTGGCTAAATTTGGTTTAACCAATCAGGGTGTTGTTAAAACATTCAAGGGTAAGGAACTGGAATATGCCACTGTTAAGCATCCATTCTATCCAGAAAGACCATCACTGGTAATTCTTGGAAGCCATGTATCGGATGAAGATGGTACAGGTTGTGTACATACAGCTCCAGGACTTGGTACCGATGACTTCCTGGTAGGTAAAAAGTATGGCATTGAACCATTCTCACCACTTGATGACAAGGGCTGTCTGACAGCTGAAGTTGGACCAGATCTGGAAGGAAAGTTTGTACTTGGTGAAGATGAAAACAGCGCCAATGTTGCGGTAATTAAGAAGCTTGCAGCCTGTGGAGCTTTGATGGGCAAGGAAAAGATTACCCACTCATATCCACATGATGACCGTTTAAAGAAACCAGTAATCTTCAGATCAACCGTTCAGTGGTTTGCCTCAATTGACAAGATTAAACCAGAACTATTAAAGGCTATTAAAGATGTAAAATGGCTCAATAGCTTTGGTGAAGTAAGACTTACCAATATGATTCAGTCACGTAAAGACTGGTGTATCTCAAGACAGAGACTCTGGGGTGTTCCAATTCCTATTATTTACACCGAAGACAAGAAGCCAATTATCGATGAAGCGGTATTTAACCATATTGCCGATCTGTTTGAAGAATATGGTTCAAATGTCTGGTTTGAAAAAGAAGCTAAAGACCTGCTGCCTGAAGGATATACAAATCCAGCATCTCCTAATGGCTTATATACCAAGGAAAAAGATATCATGGATGTCTGGTTTGATTCCGGTTCTTCATGGAATGAACTGATTGCCAGAGGCTATGACTATCCTTGTGACCTTTATTTTGAAGGTTCTGACCAGTACCGTGGCTGGTTCAACTCTTCATTAATTGTTTCAGTTGCCACCAATGGTACCGCTCCATATAAGGCAGTATTAAGCCATGGCTACGTTTGCGACTCTAAGGGAGAGGCCATGCACAAGTCAGTGGGCAATGTCGTAAATCCAATTGACATTATCAATAAATACGGTGCTGATATTCTAAGACTCTGGGCCGCTACCAGTGACTTTAAACAGGATATGAGAATTGGTGACTCTAACCTGAAGCAGGTTTCTGAACAGTACAGAAAGATCAGAAATACCATCCGTTTCATGCTGGGCTACACCAACAAGAAAGATTTTGACAAGTCTGACTTAAAGCCATATGCTGAGCTTGAACCGCTTGACAGATATATGATGAACAGACTTAATGATGTGGTTAAGAAGGTTAGAGAACTTTATGAAGAATATAACTATATTGCCGTATCAAGCACTTTAACCAACTTCATGACAAATGATCTCTCTTCTTATTACTTTGATTTCTCCAAGGATATCCTGATGTGCGATGAAAAAGATGATCCAAGAAGAAGAAATGTTCAGACCGTGCTCTATCATACTCTGGATGCCTTATTAAAGCTATGGTGCCCAATTCTGCCATATACAACTCATGAGGCCTGGAAGGTATTTGATTCAGGTGAAGAAACATCTGTTCACTATACTCATTTCCCTGATGTTAAGAAGTATGAAGACTCTGAAGAGCTCATGAAGAACTTTGAAAGAATTCATCTGATTAAAGATGATATCTTCAAAGCCAGAGAAGAAGCAGTTGCCTCTAAGGTAATTGACAAGCCGCTTGAAGCTGAAGTAGTACTTCACTTAAGCGAAGAAGATAAGAACCTGTTAACCTGGGCTTTTGGAACAAATGTTCATCAGTGGCTCAAGGTTTCCAAGGTAACATTTACAGATGAAGAACTGACTAAATACCTGAATGCAGAAGTAAAGATTGTAAAGGCCGAAGGTGTTGTATGTCCTCGCTGCTGGAACATTACTGATTCTAAGCGTGAAGACTGTCTGTGTGAGCGCTGTGTTAAGGTTTTAAAACTTTAAATTAACGATAAAATATCAGAAAGATGAACACAAATAAAGAGAAGATAAGGACTGAAAACATTAAAGATGAGAGAATTCTATCATTTCTTTTAAGCCTGGAACTTATTTCTGATGATTATATGAATGGGGAAAGAGACCAGGGATTTTTACAGATACGTGAAGATCTGTTCGATGACTCTATAAATTGAAGATAAACAGCTGAAATATGCTGTTTTCTTTTATGCTACAATTATTTATATGAGAGAACTGTTTAAGAATAAAGAAATAATCAAAAAAATATTTACCTATTCTGTATCTGGAATTATCGTTGTCTTTGCGATATATCTTTTTCAGAATTTTTCTATTGTCACCGATTTCTTTAAAGAACTTATGAATGTTCTGGCTCCTTTTATCTGGGGTCTCATCTTTGCCTTTATACTGTGCCGTCTGGCTGACCACATTGAAAAACTGCTGCCGGAAAAGATGACCTTTAAGACTAAGAGGATGATGTCAACTTTTATTTCAATAATAATATTGATGCTGGTGATTGTACTGATTATCATGCTGATTGTCCCTCAGCTGATATCTTCTCTTGCGTCCTTATATACCCAGATAATATCTTTTGCCAACAAGGCACCTGAGTGGCTGCTGGAACTTGAGGAAAAGTTTAATATAAGTGGTGATATTTTTGATGAAGCATATGCCTATGCGACTGACTTTCTGTCAACTGTTTTAAAGGCTCTGCAGACCCAGCTGCCGGCAATTATTTCAACAGCCATGTCAACACTTTCCAATGTGCTTAATTTTATTATTGGCTTTATTGTAGCCCTGTATGTGCTGATGGACAGGGAACATCTTCTGAATATTGTTAAACGGACATCAAGAGCTATTCTTCCGCATGATGTTTATGCCTTTATTAAGCGTGTATGTACTCTTATGGTTTTTAATCTCTATAAGTTCTTTGAGGGAAAACTGCTGGATTCATTAATCATCGGTATTATCTGTTTTATCTTTATGGCCTTATTCAGAATGGAATATTCACTGCTTGTTGCGGTTATTATCGGTTTAACCAATATTATTCCTTTCTTTGGTCCGTTCATTGGTGCGGTTCCTTCAATCTTTATTTTATTAATCATTTCTCCTTTGCAGGCATTAATCTTTGCGGTATTCATCCTGGTACTGCAGCAGGTTGATGGAAATATCATTGGTCCAAGAATCATTGGCGATTCAGTCGGTTTATCGAGCCTCTGGATTATGTTTGCGATTATTGTGGGTGGTGCCTACTTTGGCGTCGCTGGTATGATACTGGGTGTTCCGGTATTCTCAGTAATCTATACACTGTTAAGAGATTTTGTGAATAAGCGCCTAGAAGGTGATGAAGAACTCTAATTGTGCTATAATAATTTCTGTAAAATAAGGAGGAAGATAAGAATGCCTGTTAAAGTAGATCAGGATACTTGTATCGGTTGTGGTGCTTGTGTTGGTGTATGTCCAACTGAATCATTAGCTTTAAATGCTGATGGCAAGTCTGAATGCAATGAAGATACTTGTATCGACTGCTGTGCATGTATTGGTACTTGCCCAGTTGAAGCAATTTCTCAGAAATAAATCAAGCTTGTTAAATGACCAGGAGCTAAATCCTGGTTTTTTTATGTATAATAGTTATTATGCAATACAGATTACCAAATTTAAACGATGCGCGTAAACGCTCAAAAAATCAAGTTAACAGAAGAAACTATACCGTTAAAGAAGAAGACTCTCATATTGGAGAGGGCAAATACTATCTCATTAAGACTCATGGCTGCCAGGCAAATGAAAGAGATTCCGAGAATATCGCCGGCATGCTTGAAGAGATTGGCTACATTAAAACCGAAGAAGAAGCTAAGGCTGA
>DBOW01000106.1:0-287 GCA_002299675.1 Solobacterium sp. UBA636 | reverse complement strand
TTAAAGCGCTACAAGTCTTTAAATGAAGATATGATTATCGGCTTATGTGGATGCATGGCTCAGGAAGAAAAACCCTGCCGTGATATTTTATCCACCTATAAACAGGTAGACCTTATTTTTGGTACTCATAATCTTGATGAGCTTCCTGCTTTAATTCATAAGGCTATGAAGGGGAAAACAATTGAGGTTAATTCTTTTGAGGGTGAAGTAGTCGAAGATCTTCCAAGCAGAAGAGAATCAAAATATAAGGCTTTAGTAAATATTATGTATGGCTGTGACAAGTTCTG
>DBOW01000019.1:2405-12082 GCA_002299675.1 Solobacterium sp. UBA636 | reverse complement strand
GGCATACATAACAGATTAAAGATTAAAAACGAATATGCGCTTAACGGTGTAAAGACACTTAACAGATTGCCATATACATCACCAGGATACATAATACCCAAAGTAGAGACAATATTTTCCTTGGCAATTAGACCAGTCAGAACCGAAATAGACAATTGCCACTTGCCAAAGCCCAGTGGTTCAAATACCCAGGCAATAAGATTGCCAATAGAAGCCAGGAATGAACTTTCAACCTGAGAGTCACTAAGCATCTGTATAGAACCATTCACATAGCCAAAATAAGTAAGGAACCAGACAACAATACTTGATACCAGGATAACACTTACAGCCTTCTTAACATAAGAGAAACCTCTATCCCACATACTTCTCAATAAATCAATCAGCCTTGGAAGATGATAGGCGGGCAGTTCCATGACAAATGGACACTGCTCAGACTTGAACATTTTAAACTTCTTTAAAATAATGCCCGATATTATTATCGCAATAATTCCGATAATATATGCACTGATTGCCACTATTGGTGAACCACCAAAGATAGCGCCACAGATTAACGCAATAAACGGAACCTTGGCACCACAGGGTATAAAGGAAGTAGTTATAATAGTCATTCTTCTATCAGAAACACTTTCAATGGTTCTTGATGCCATAATGCCAGGTACTGAACAGCCGGTACCTACCAGAATCGGAATAAACGACTTGCCAGACAGCCCAAACTTCCTGAACAGCCTGTCTAAGACAAAGGCGATTCTTGACATATAGCCACAGGATTCCAGAAAACCGAGCAGAAAGAACAGCACAAACATCTGCGGTGCAAAGCCCAGTACCGTACCAACACCCGTCACAATACCACCCAGTATCAGTCCCTTAAGCCAGTCAGCGCATTTAGCCCAGTCTAATAATTTTTCTATAATTACTGGAATACCATCAATCCAGATGCCATAGTCCTCAGGATTAACCTCATTCAGACCATTTTCTCTGAAATAATTCCTGGCCTCCGTAAAACTCATGCCCAGATTATCCGGGTTATTCGATATATCATAATAAACAACATATCTTGTAGTTTTTAAAGTATCTTCATCAGTCTTCTCAACAATTCGATATGTATCAGAGCTGTCCACTTTTTCCATTTCATTTAGAAAGCCTGGATCATCAGCTTTTAAACCAGTAAATGCCTCTACTATTAATGTGGCATCATCATGGTTTTCCCTCGCCTCACTATAGGCATTTGAGCCAATGCCCAGAACATGAAAACCTTCGCCAAATAAAGAATTGTTGGTCCAGTAAGTAAGCTTTGCCCCAACACCAACCATCGAAATATAGTAGACCAGAAACATTGCCAGCAGAAATACCGGAAGACCAAAATGTCTGGAGGTAACTACCTTATCTATTTTGTCGGATATAGATAATAGATTTGCCTTATTTTTTCTGTAACAGGTTTTTAATACTGACTCAATATAGTTATATCTTTCATTGATGATGATTGAATCCGATTCATCATCATTCTCTTTTTCACACTCTTCAATATCATTCTCAATATGATTCTTTATTTCCTCAGAAATATGCAGATCATCATACACTCTTTCATCTCTTTCAAAAAGCTTAATGGCATACCATCGCTGCTGATTATCAGGCAGATGATGAACCGTAATTTCCTCGATATGTGCCAAAGCATGTTCTACCGAACCGGAATATCTGTGTTCCTTTATCGGCAGATTCTTTCTGGCTGTTTCGGCAGCCAGCCTGGCAGCTTCCAGGGTATTATCTTCCTTTAAAGCCGAAATAGTGGTAACCGGTACTCCCAGCTTCTCGCTCAATATCTCGGTATTAATTTTGTCGCCATTTTTCTTGACTACATCCATCATATTAATCGCAATCACTAAAGGTATACCTACTTCCAGCAGTTGTGATGTTAAATAAAGATTTCTTTCCAGATTTGTACCATCCACAATATTAAGTATGGCATCTGGTCTTTCCTTAATCAGAAAATTTCGCGCAACAACTTCTTCCTGCGTATATGGAGACATTGAATAAATACCCGGCAGATCGACAATCACAATTTCATCATCGCCAATTAATCTGCCTTCCTTTTTCTCCACCGTTACACCCGGCCAGTTGCCGACATACTGATTGGAACCAGTCAAAGTATTAAAAAGCGTTGTCTTGCCACAGTTTGGATTACCGGCTAAAGCTATTTTTATCATTACTCTACCTCGATCAAAGAAGCATCTTCTTTTCTAAGTGAAAGCTCATAACCTCTAACATTTATCTCAATGGGATCACCAAGCGGTGCCAGCTTTCTTACATAGATTTCTACGCCCTTTGTTACACCCATATCCATTATTCTTCTTTTCAGAGCACCCTGCCCATGAACCTTTATTACCCTGGTTTTTTCGCCAACTTTTACATCCTTTAAAGTACGCATATAAACCTCCAGTTAGATATTGCTAACTTATTATAGAAAGCTTGCTTATCATTTGTCAATTCATATCATCGGTTGTATCATAAATATATGAATGAAGTGAAATTATTAGAATCCGGAGAAATGTATCTGGAGACCATTCTGGTACTCACAAAAAGAAACAAAACAGTCAGATCAATCGATATCTCAAAGACGATGAACTTCTCTAAACCATCAGTATCCCGAGCTGTAGGAAAACTCGAAGAAGGAGGATACATAAACGTTGATACTAATGGTCAGATTACACTTACCGAAAAAGGCCTGAGCCTTGCAGAAAGCGTTTATGAGAAGCACGTAATACTGACAGAAATATTAATGTCTATTGGCGTAAATGAAAAAACAGCCACCGATGATGCCTGCAGAATTGAACACGTCATTTCTGAAGAATCATTTGTGGCTATTAAAAAGCACTTTAACAGATAATCAGTAATGCTTAATACGGCCCTCATACTTTGAATAAATCTCATCATTTGAGTTGCCGTCAACATTCTGCGATTTAAATACCAGGGGCTTAATGCCCTTTTCTGTTAGATTTTTAACAGCTTCAGCTACACAGGTATTCAAAAGATACATACACATGATGCTTGAAACCGGACCGGTTTCAACACCATCATAAACAAGTGATACATCTCCCACTGGAACGCAGGTATCAATTACCACATCAGCCAGTTCAAACAGGCGCATGCCGCTTGAATGTCTTGAAGCCTGATTCTTTGACTGATTAAGATTGGTTATGGCTATTACCTTTATTCCTTCTTTTCGGCACCTTAATGCCATTTCCACTATCATGGCATTGCGTCCTGAATTAGAGGTAATAATCATAATATCACCCTGTTCAATCTTATATGAATCATAGACCACATCCGCAACCCCAGATGTTCTTTCAATTGCGCATGACCTTCTGGCACCAAAAGTAGGAATGCAGTCTGGATCAACCATCGCATCAACATTGCCAAGACCGCCAGCCCTTCCAAAAAGCTCAATACCTGGCATATGCCCATGACCTGTTCCAAAACAGTGAATTATCTTATCTTCTACTATTGTCTTTTCAATTAACTGGGAAAGCTCTAAGATGGCATCCCTATTAACCTCCTCAGCTTTTTCAATAAGCTCCAGGACATTTTTTGTATAATCAAACATGTGAATCCTTCTCCTTCCGTTTCTTATCTAGAAACACATTTATCTCTCCACCCCACAAAAATATATTAAGACACACATTAAGCCATAACATCAGCAGCACAACAGCCGCCAGGGAACCATAGGTAACAGAAAAATTCGAATAATTATTAATATAGAAAGCATAGATACCCGAAAAAATACTCCAGCCAACCATCGCAAATACAGCTCCAGGCAGCTGCTCACGATAAGGACGCTTAGTGTTGCTTAGAACTTTATAAAGAAGCGCAAATATCAGCACAATCACAATATAGGTGATAATTTTAGTTGACCTTAACAGATCAAAAATAAAATCAAGCTCACTTGGCAGACAAGAAATAATAAGTTTCACTATTGGCTTGCCAAATACCAGCAGCACTAAAGACCCGCCAATAACAAGTATCATCAGAAGCGTATCAATTAATGAAATCATCCAGTTTTTAATTGTTCTATAAACCTTATCAGGCTCATAAATCTGCATCAGGGCAATACTTAAAGCATGCACCGACTTAGAAGCTGCATACAAAGTAGTAATAGCCGTAATAGACAGTAAAGGAACTGAAGACTCAGTATATATCTGACTTACTATACTGGCTATCCAGTAGGCTATAGAGGAAGGAAGCATATTCAGTGCCTCCAGCAGCTCATCCATTGTGATGGGAATAATATAGCGCAAAGTCGACAAAAGGAACATCAGGAAAGGCACTGCAGACACAATAAAATAAAATGCCGCCTGCGCTCCATACACATTAATCTTATCATTCACAAACGCATGATCGATAAATGCCATAAATTCATCTATCAGATCAGGGAGTTTAGAAATACCTTTTCTCAGTTTCTCTTTCATATCTATTTTTATGATACAACACAAAATCAATATTGCCTCTAAGCTTATCAACACTGCTTACAATAACTTTAACCTTCTGTCCTATCCTGAAATCATTTTCCGCTTCCTCATAGCCCACAAAGCCCTCAACCGTGTTCTCCAGTTTCACAAAAAATCCATGAGCTCCTATATAGCTGATAACACCTTCGAACCTCTGAGAAATCTTGTCTTCCATATAAATACATTTATAAATATCATCAATAGCTCTTTCAATTGATACCGCCACTCTTTCAGCCTTGTTGCAGTCCCTGGCTATAACAACATTCTTCTTATTATCCTTATCATAATCACTATTTACATTAAACACATACTTCCTGAGCATACGATGCACAATCAGATCAGGATATCTTCTTATCGGTGAAGTAAAATGACAGTACTCCTTTAAACCAAGACCATAATGACCAGTACATCCCGTCTCATAGACCGCTTTGGCCATGCATCTTAAAAGTAAAGAAGAAACCAGGGGATATTCCACGCTTCCCTCAAAAGACTTTAGACAGTTATTCAGCACGTAACTTTCAAGTTCATAGATATTGCCTCTGAAATGATAATCCATATCCTCAACAGTTTTCACAAAATCAGCTATCCTGTCAGCCTTTGGATAATCATGATTTCGATAAATCATCGGCAGATCAAGATAGAACATATGACCTGCCACCACCCTGTTGGCCTCAATCATAAAGTCCTCAATCATCTGTTCGCTCTTGCTCTGTATTCTTGGCTTTATATCTACAACCTTATCTTTATTTAATACAATAACAGCCTCATTACTCTCAAAATTAATTCCACCAGACTGCTTCCTTTTCTTATCGATAACCCTAGATAAATTATAGCCATCAAATATCATCTGCTTAATATCACTGTACTTATCTAATAAATATTCATCATGTTCAAGTATCCTGTTTACATCATCATAAGTCATACGATGCTTAGAACAGATAACTGACTCGCAGAGATCATATTCACTTATTTCTCCATCGTAGCCAATGTGCATCTTAACACTCAGAGTATATCTGTCCACACCTTCTCTTAAAGAACAGAGATCATTGCTCAATATTTCCGGCAGCATTGGTATAACCTTGCCTGGGTAATAAATAGAAGTACCTCTTCTTAAAGCCTCCTTATCCAGTTCACTGTTCTCTTTTACATAATTAGAAACATCCGCAATAGACACATACAGAACATAGCCTGTCTCTTCCTTTTCAATACACACTGCATCATCAAAGTCTTTGGCATCCCTTCCATCAATAGTAATAAAACATTTGTTTCTCAAATCTCTTCGATTGCCGATATAAACAGTCTTATCAATATTCTCCAGCTCTTTAACCACCTTCCTGGGAAAGTCCTTCCTGATATCATATTTCAGCAATACAGATTCCTCCAGAACACCATTATCATTAATATGACCTATAACCTTATCTATCTTCAACAGTTTATTCTTATAATCGCTAATATAACAGCGTACCTTATAGTTCCTTCTAAGCTTAAAATCCTTATAATTAACTATTCTATAATCCTTAAAAAACTTATCATCACTGTAAAAATAAAAATCCCTTTTTCCCTCTCTGATAATCCCGGTTACATATATCCTGGCTCGCTTAATGATTGATACACATATGGCTTCATTCCTGTTTAATTCATAAAGAATCTCATCACCCGCAAAAAGATTATATTCTTCCCCATTAACAACAGGATACTCCATCTTTCCATCAATTACAGATAAAATACCTTCAGAATATACAACTTCACCCTGATAAAAATCATTAAGCCTGATCTTATTATTCTTATCATCAAAAACAGCCAGTCTATCACTGACCAGCTGATTTACTTCCTTATTAAGCCTTACAAAATCCTTAGAATTACAGTTTAATAAAACACTTAACTCCTCAACACTTAAATCTCTTTCCTTTAAAAGTTCTACTATCTTTTCTCTCATACCTCAATTGTACTAGAAAGAAGCCATCCATTTACGAGATTTAAAGATAAACATTGAAATAATAAATCTCACAACCTCCTCCAGGGAAAGAATAAAGTAAACATAAGGAATACTTAACTTAAATATAAAGGCACTGATTAACCCCAGAGGAACACCAAATACCCAGGTACCAATCAGATCAACCGCCATGGTTATTGTTGTCTTACCGCCACTTCTGAGTATGCCTCCACCCAGTATCATATTAGCCACCTTAAATGGAGCCACAATGGCATAGGCTATAAGTATCATCTTTGTAAGTTCCTTTATTTCGCTTTCTACATTATAGATATTTACATAGATTCCTCTGGTTAAAACAATCACGATGCTTAAAATAACTGATCCTGCAAAGCCATAAAGCAGAAGCCTCTTTCCAGACCTGCATGCTTCATCATTTTCTCTGGCACCAAGCATCTTCCCTATCAGAATACCAGCAGCTGAACTAAGACCGCACAAAGCCCCAATCATTAATCCCTGAATCGGATTAATCAGGGTCATAGCCGCACTTGAAGCCGTTGACATATTGCCATAGATGGCGGCATAGATATTTTCACCAAGTGACCACATGAATTCACATATAAGCAGTGGCATCAGTATACCAAGGTACCATTTAACATCAAACCTGTCATATGGCCTGTTTTCTTTTCTTACAGTATCACGATACTTAATAAACATAACAAGAACTATCAGCAAGTTTACATACTGGCTGATTACTGTAGCATAGGCTGCGCCTTTATAGCCCAGCTCAAATATAAAAATAAATACATAGTTTAATACTGTATTCAATACAGCGGCCACAATCGAAGCATAAAGAGGCAAAGATGCCTTCTCAATACATCTAAACAGAGTACTTAACATTGTCGTCAGACCAAGTGCGACAAAACCAAAAGAAGTAATAAACAGATACTCTGCGCTCTCTAAAAGAGTATGAACATCTTTAGTATAAAGACTCATAACGCCTTCATTAAAGAAAACACCAGCTGTCATAAACACAATAGCCAGAATAAACCCTATAACAAGATTAAGATAAAAACTGCGATGGACTTCATTCTGATTCTTATTGCCCAGATATTGTGCAATCATAATGCCCGAAACCGTGGCCAGAGCACTTACCAGCACATTGTAGATACTTGAAAACTTGCTGGCAAGGCCTACAGCTGCCACCGAAACCGTACCCAGCTGTCCTATCATAATCTGATCAATAATTGAAAATGATGCCTGCAGCATTGACTGCAGGGCAACCGGTACCGCAATTAATAGTACCGCTCTTAAAAAACTATCCCTTTTCATACCATCATTGTATAAAAGAAATATAAATTATATTTTGGTTAAATGCGTAACCTGACGTATCACCAGTTCAACAGGCAGAACTATATTGTTTTCAACATCATTTCCATGAATAAGCTCAATTAATTTCTCGATACCCACTTTAGCCCTTAATCGATTATCCTGCCTTACCGTGCTTAAATTCATCATAGAAGCCAGAGGAACATCATCAAAACCAATCAAAGATTTATTTAAACCAAGCTTCATAAACTCTAACGCATAATAATCCGAAACACAGAAAACGCAGTCAAAGCCATCAAGATATTCCATATTCTCTTTATAGAACACATCTCTTTTCTCTTTGGTCATTGGCACCATCATTATTTGTGCATCACTTATTACACTTCTGAAACCATCAATACGTTCCCTGTCAACATTCTCATAGTTATCACTTATACATAAAGCCTTATGTAAACCAATACTTTTAAAATAAGTGCCAGCCTGTACTCCGCCATCAAAATTATCAATACAAATATTGCAGAATCTTTCACCCTCAGCTGAGTCTCCATCGATAACCACAAAAGGAATACGCATATTATTTCTCAGGTAATTATAATCCTGTTCACAAAAACCAATAACCACAACTCCCGCCATATTCCACATCGAAGAAAAACCAATAAGATCGCTTACCTTATCAGTCAGCTTAAGCATTGAAACATAACCATTATTTTCTATTTCATAGACAAAGCCATTAACACAGGAACTGATAAAAGGATCCTCCAGAACCTTTCCTTCATATTTGATATGGTCATCAATAAAAATACCGATTATCTTACTGTCATTCTGGCCAAGCAGTATATCAGCCTTACCAGGCAGATATTCCTTTTCTTCAATGAGTTTCCATACTCTCATTGCCGTTTCCCTAGAAACCTTGTTCAGCTTTCCATTGATGACATTGGAAACTGTGGCCGTACTTAGACCAAGTTCCAGAGCTATATCACTTATTCTGTATCTGTCTTCTTTATACATCTTTTAAATTGTATCAGTTTTTCCTTATCAATAAGGAAATTGTTTGTCATAACCATAATGCATATCCTGATATATTAATAATGTAAAATATGTATTCCCAAAAAATAAGAAGGCTTTGAACAGTCTTCTTATTTACTTAGACCACGAATCAGGCACACCCTCTATTAAAATATCATCTACCTTGGCAACAATCTGATACTCATCTTCATAGACTATCTCACCAGGATTATTAGTATAGACAAGATAATATGGAACATTGTATCTATCTAGAAGCCATAAGGCTGGCTTAATCCATTTCAGCATCACATTGGAGTTATCAGTCTTAAAGAAACAGATAACTTTTTCCTGATTCTTACACTGTTCGGGCCAGGGAAGATTTTCCGCAAACCACTCATCAATTGCCATATAAAGATCCGCATCTTCCTGTTCCATTGAATTATTTTTAATCATCTCCATAAAGATGGCAAAGATACCTTTTCCTGTTAAAGTATTAGCTACAAGGTTCCTGCCCTGTATTCTTACATATTTGTACTTGTTTTCCATAATGTATTCCTTCTTTGGTTAAATTGTATCATTTTAATTAAAGTCCCTGGAAAATATTATTTTTATCAAAAACTCCCTTGGAAAAGTTGTATATAGACATATTACCTGGGCTATCTATAGCGTATAATCAGATTTAGATATCTTCCTTAGTTGTCGCCTAATCATTTTTTATTCAACAATAAGTATTGCGCATAAACAATTTTAATTTGAAGGTATTATCAAATATTCGAATTATAGCTTATACAGATTTATGGAAGATTAGGCAATAGAAGTAAAATCTGCAAAAACATACACAACAGCTTCACTGAACAGGTTAAAGAAAAATTTAAGAACAGAACTGGTGAGTGCTTTATTATCCATCCAAAAAA
>DBOW01000019.1:0-2351 GCA_002299675.1 Solobacterium sp. UBA636 | reverse complement strand
CATTGATAAAGGCAGCCTAAGCTGCCTTTATTGATTGATTAATCGTTATATTCAAGATTCTTCTTAGTTTCCTTAGAGAAACAGTGAGCACTTGAACCATTGAATGTTAAGCATACTTCCTTGCCGGTGTAGTCGTTATCTTCACCATTGTTTGGAACAATTACGATGCAGTCCTTACCATCTACTGTTACATGCAGATGTTCAGAAGCGCCCATCAGTTCGGATACATCGACCGTACCCTTAAGACCCTTGTCTGCAACAACCAGATGATCTGGCCTTACACCAAGAATGATATCCTGCTCTGGAACATTAAGATCTGAAAGTCTCTTCTGTTTTGCCGGAGCCAGTTCAACCTCGGCACCACCAGAAACCACTACATACTTATCACCCTTCTTAGTCAGCTTGGCATCGAAGTAGTTCATCTGAGGCGAACCGATGAAGCCGGCTACGAATAAGTTTCTAGGATGATTGAATACTTCCTGTGGAGTACCAATCTGCTGAATGAAGCCATCCTTCATTACAACGATTCTATCACCCAGAGTCATAGCTTCAGTCTGATCATGAGTTACATAGATGAAAGTAGTATCGATTCTCTGTCTCAGCTTGATAATCTCAGCTCTCATCTGGTTACGCAGTTTGGCATCCAGGTTAGATAATGGTTCATCCATTAACAGAACCTTAGGCTTTCTTACAATTGCACGTCCAATCGCAACTCTCTGTCTTTGACCACCTGACAGGTTTCTAGGCTTTCTGTCCAGATACTGAGTAATATCCAGAATTTCTGCAGCTTCTCTAACCTTCTGATCAACTACATCCTTTGGCAGTTTAGCTATACGCAGAGGATAAGCCATATTTTCATAGACAGTCATATGTGGATACAGCGCATAAGACTGGAATACCATGGCAATATCTCTGTCCTTAGGCTCTACATCATTCACAAGTCTGCCATCAATGTATAATTCACCCTTGGAAATATCTTCCAGACCGGCAATCATTCTTAACGTTGTTGATTTACCACAGCCTGAAGGACCAACCAGTACAATAAATTCTTTATCTTTAATATCAATATTGAACTGCTGAACGGCTACAACACCTTCATCAGTTATCTGAAGATTAACCTTCTTTTCCTCTTTAGGTTCACCTTTCTTAGTTTTCTTTTTCTTCTGGTCTTCACTAAGAGGATAGATCTTCATTATATCTTTTAAAACTAATCCAGCCATTTTAATTCTCCTTATCCTTTAACAGCTCCCATCGTAATACCCTTAGTAAAGTACTTCTGGAAAATAATAAATACGATGATAATTGGAATTGACGCAAGTGCAGCACCCGCCATAATCAGACCATAATCGGTCGCATTTTCAGCCTGCATCTTGGCAATACCCAGTGATATTGTCAGGTTCTTAGTACTTGACAGCATAATCAGCTGCATGAAGTAATCATTCCATGAACTGATAAATGTAAAGATTGCCAGAGCACCAACACCCGGTTTAATCATTGGGAAGACAACAGAAGTGAAGGTATATAATTCACCAGCGCCATCAATTCTGGCTGCCTCAATCATTTCTGTCGGAACACCTTCCGCAAACTGCTTAATCAGGAAGACGCCGAACGGCCAGCCGACAATCGGATAAATAACCGCAGACATCGTGTTATATAAACTCAATGACGACATCTCTCGAATCAAAGGAATCAGAATAACCTGCTTAGGCAAAGCCATGGCCGCAACAATTAACGAGAATACTACTGTGCGTCCAATAAAGCGTTTCTTAGCCAGTGCATAACCGGCAAGTGCTGAAGTAATACAGGTCAGTATCATAGCCATTACAGCCATGAATACAGTATTTACCAGCCATCTTATAGCCGCAGGAACAGTTGGGCCAGCTGAGAATACAATTGCCTTTCCACCATTGAAATATCTTGAGAAAGGAATTATAAATTCCCACAGCGGTGCAGTCTGTCTAGAGAACAGCTTCTGATAGTTAGTCATTACCCATTCAGTTGGGAACCATACAGGTGTAACGGAGTTAACCTGCTGAGCTGTTTTAAATGAACCAGTTATAATCCAGTAAAGAGGAAATAAGAACAGTATCGCAAATATTACGATGATAACTACTGAAGTTATTTCATATACAGGATTCTTTCTCTTACTTATTCTATTAGAATCAGCCATCTTAGTTCTCCTGTCCAACCTTATATTGGATAGCCGAAATAATCGCAATTATAATTGCCAGAACAACACCCATTGCGTTGGCATAACCATAACGGTACAGCTTGAAGCAGGTGTAATAGATATAGTACATAATTGTATCCGTTGCGTGATTTGGACCACCACTTGTCAATAACTGAATCAG
>DBOW01000079.1:4158-8278 GCA_002299675.1 Solobacterium sp. UBA636 | reverse complement strand
AATATTATTAGCTTAAAATTATAAATACGTTGAAAAACGTATATTTTTTATTTACATTAGGGGGTTTCTATGGATTTTGAATATTTACTGTTTCTGCAGAATTTAAGAATAATGCTGAATGGGGCTTTAGATTCAGCTATATCATTTATCACAACCACAGCTGTCGGATTTATCCCGCTGATGATTCTGGCCTTTGTCTATTGGAACATATCGAAAAAATGGGGGATGATCGCCATGCGATCAACCGTTTTTGGTGATGTAATTAATCAGCTTGTTAAGCTGACAGCATGTATCTATCGTCCCTGGATACTGGACGAAAGAATTAATCCGGTAAAAAGTGCTTTAAAGTCGGCTAATGATTACTCTTTTCCCAGTGGTCATACTTCAAAGGCGATGACCAATTATGGAACTTATGGTATTGGCCTTTTTAAGAAACACAAAGTGGCAGGTATTCTGCTGTTACTTTATGTTATTATTATTGCACTTTCTAGAAACTTCCTGGGTGTGCATACTTTTAAGGATGTATTTGTCGGTTTTATTATTGCCTTAATCTGTTCGGTTTTATCTATTAAGGCAGAAGAAATGCTTCAGCATAATAAATTAAAGGAAGAGGTACATTTATTAATCTGCTTAATTATTCCTGTTGTGGCGCTTATATATACAGTTGTTAAGCCATATCCTATGGATTATGTAGATGGAAAACTGCTTGTTGATCCTAAGTCTATGACTATGAGTGCCTATTCTATTTATGCCGCTCTATTTACGTTTGGTATCTGTCACTATATTGATGCCAGATTTCTCAAGTATGAGATTACAAAGGGTAAAAAGAATACAGTTCTCTCGCTTATTCTTACTTTGCCAATATTCTTACTGACAATTATCTGCTACAGAATATTGCTTAAATCACTTGGCTATATTACAGTCAGCATCATTCATGACTGTCTGGCAGTTATTTACATTATGCTTATTGTTCCAGGGATACTTAAATTTATAAACAAGAAAAAAATATAAATGGGGGCAACCGCAGTCACTGGCATGAATCTTGGCTTACATGTTTTGTACTCTTTATCCAATAAATGATAATGAACTGGCAGTTCCATTAGATCTGATCAGTAAGATATGTGAGATTTATCCAGATTTAAGCTACCGGAAGGCAATTAAGCATTATGTTGATATATCACTGGAGAAAGACAAGAAAAACCGCTGAAGCGGCTTTTCTTATAGTTTGGATAATAATATTTTCAGGAAATTATAGGTTCTTTCAATCGAAGCTATTTCTATTTTTTCCTTAGGAGAATGACAGTCATAGATTGTTGGTCCGATGGCTACAATATCCATATCCGGGAACTTGTTTTTGAAGATGCCACATTCAAGACCGGCATGAACACCTTCAAGTTTCATTTCTTCGCCTGATGCTTCTTTATAGGCCTTACACATCAGATCACGGAGTTTACTGTCATCCATATAGTCCCAGGCAGGATACCAGTTATCGGCATTTACGTCAAAATTTAATACATCAGCCAGAGTAAAAAGTTCGAATTTCATGTCCTGGACATATGATTCAAGAGCGCCTCTTATCGATATACCTAAGCTGAATATATCGTTATTAATATTTACTGTGCCAATATTCTCAGAAGCAGTTGTAAGATTATCGAGATGTTCCGCCTTATGTCTTAAGCCAGTTGGCATAAGATAGATAAGATTAATAATTGATTGTGTATCTTCATCGGAGTAAAAATAATCAGTTTTTTCTTCTTTCAGGAAATATTCCAGCGGATTATCACTGTGCGAGAGCTCGATGTTTATATCAATAACTATCTCACTGATCAGCTGGTTTAATTCCTGCAGAGATTTGTCAGACACAAATACGGCTGACGCGTCTCTTGGAATGGCGTTAATCTTGTTTCCGCCATTAATACTGCAGAGATTAATATCACCCAGCTGTTTCAGTATTCTTGATAAGATTTTTATCGCATTGCCTTTTTCTTTATGTATTTCGGCACCAGAATGTCCGCCGCTGAGATTGGTTATATACAGCTTATATGATTTAATTTCATAATTAACTTTCTTTAGTTCTTTTGAGAAGAAAACATCAACGCCACCTGAACTGGTTGTAGTAGATAGACCCTCTGTTTCTCCATCCAGATTAATCAGTCTTCTGGCTTTTATATATTCAGGCTTGAGATTAAAGGCACCTTCCATAGTAGTTTCTTCCTGGGTGGTGAAGATTGCTTCAATGGCTGGATGTTCAAGTGCCTTGTCATCCAGAACTGACAGTATCATGGCAACACCAATACCATCATCAGCACCTAAGGTTGTATCCTTAGCCTTAATGAAACCATCTTCTGTATATATCTGCAGACCTTTAGAAAAATCATATTCATTATCACTTTCTTCAACCATATCAATATGTGCCTGCAGGGCTACCGGTTTATGGTTTTCATAGCCTTTGGAAGCTGGTTTATAGATTACAACATTATAGTATTTGTCCTGTTCAAGTTTCAGGCCTCTTTCTCGGGCAAATCGGCATAAATAGTCACTCAGCTGTTTTTCGTTTCCTGAGCCATGTGGTATTTTAGCGATTTCTTCAAAGTAGCGAAGGTATGTTTCATTAGTTATTATTGACATATTTTTGTACCATCCTTTTATTAATTTCATTTTATCAGTTTAAAATAATTATTAAAAAGTCAAAAAACAGAGAAAAAATAGTAATTCCATGAATATTTTATGATGCAGGGAATAAGAAATAATAATAGTAGAAATATTTATAAGTGACTATTATAAACAAATATTATGATGACTATAGTATCTTAAGCTTAGATACTGAGATTTCAGATGAAAAAAGGACAGGTATGCCTTTAAAGAAACCATCTTCTATGGTGAAAAGGGTGGAATGCTCAGCAATAAAGGAACTATTAATGGGTTTGAAGTTCTGGATTTGAAGTATGAAAACGACGTTTTATACTATAAAGTTGATGGCACTTTAAACAATACCATATACCAGGTATCAGAATTTTGATTTATTAAGAATAGTTTCGTTTGATGATCTGGACTCACAGTCCTGTGGGACTTTGTACATCAATTACACAAAAAAGGGATTTTGTGATTCTTAATAAAGAAAAAAACTTCGAAAGGCACAAAGATTTATTTTTCCTATGGTGAAGCCATCGGTCTGAAGCTTAAGAAAGACAATGTAGTTATAAATGCTTTAAATAAAACATTAATCAGATCTGAATAATGATCATGTTTCCTTTGAGGCTAAAGAACTAGTTAATAAAGGTTCAGTTACAGAAGTTAAATGCCATTATCAGTATAATTTAAGAAATATAGCCAATGTTCTGCCATACATGGTTAATAATGACAGGATTCTTTATTCATTCATTGATGATTTTTTAAACATAGCGGCTTTATCCAAAAACGGCAATGCCCGCAATATCTTTAAAAAGCTGCAGGAAGACTTCAATGTTCAGGGAGGCGGTTATCCAAAGGCTGCGGCTGGCAAATATATAGGCACAGCCAATATTACTAATAAACTTGTCCTGTATCTTTAAAGGCAGTTTTAAGGCAATTTAGTTAATGTATAATTTATTTAGATTTATTTCTGAGTTTTTATTTACTTTAAAAACTTTAAACCGTATAAAATGATGTGAAAGGAGTGATACATTATGAAAGAGATTGGTGAGATTGAACTGTTTGATGTAACTGGAGGAAGAAACTATACCTGGAAAGAGAAGCAGGCCATGGAAGAGTTTAACGCCCTGTTTAATGAGAGAATGAAAAAAGGTGAGATTTCTTTAGAAGAAAGAGATTACATAGCTAAGCAGGTAAAATATTACTTCAGATATATGAATCTTCTGGACAGAGATGATACAAATTCTTATCTTTTTGATATGAATGTGGACTGGGAAGATAACTATATAACTTTAAAGCGTTTTAAAGATAGCTTGTGAATTACCCATCACTAAAGTAACGGGCTTCTGTTAAATGATTCACCAGACTAAGTATTTAGAAATGAATACTACGATATTTAGGTCATGATACCTTTGGTTGACGCAACAGACCAATGCTCTATCGTACATATTTAAGTTAGGTCAGAGTAAGAACAGCCTTGTGATATGTA
>DBOW01000079.1:1026-4100 GCA_002299675.1 Solobacterium sp. UBA636 | reverse complement strand
CGGAACAGTTGCATGGTAACAGTGTAACAAAGTACGCACAACCTACCACTTGGTAGAGTATTTATAAGGAACAACTTATGGTTTATGTAATTTCAAATGAAAACAAACCACTAATGCCTTGTAGTAATGTAGTTGCAAGATTATTACTAAAACAAGGCAAGGCAAAAGTTAAGAAGCGTGAGCCGTTCACAATCAAATTAACTTATGAAACAACTAGTTACACACAAGACTTAACTCTTGGTGTAGATACTGGCAGTGGTGCTATTGGTACTGCTGTAAGTAAGGACAATGGAGATATTGTCTATATGTCAGAAGTTGCTGTAAGAAATGACATTACTGACAAAATGACACAGAGGACAAAGTATCGCAGAAACAGACGAAACCGTAAAACTCGCTATAGAAAAGAACGATGGCTAAATCGTGCTAATTCTATTAAAACTGATCGTTTTAGCCCTACTATGCGAAGTAAACTCCATAGTCATGTAAGAGAGATAGAGCATATTAAGTCTATTCTTCCAATCACAGAGTTGGTACTTGAAACAGGACAATTTGACACTCATATTATGAAAAACCCTAGTCTTTCAAATCCCAAGATAAGGAATTGGGGTTATCAAAAAGGAGTGAATTATGGATTTGAAAATACAAAGGCAATGGTTCTAAATAGAGATGATTATACTTGTCAATGCTGCAAAGGAAAACGCAAGGATAGTAAATTTGAAGTTCATCATATTGTATATCGAAGTCATGGTGGTTCAAATGAAGCAGATAATCTCATTACCTTGTGTCGTACATGTCATAAGAAAATTCATAGTGGCGATATCAAACTAAACATTAAAGGAAATATGAAAGGAACTCTTAAATATGCCACACAAATGAATTCTATCCGTAAACAATTATTCAAAGTATATCCAAGTGCCATCGAAACATTTGGATATGTCACAAAAGCCAATCGTTTAAATTTGGATGTAGAAAAACAGCATTATAACGATGCATGTGTAATTGCTTCACAGGGAAAACCTTTTAAAGTTGAATGTGAACTTTACAAAAAGAAATGTATCCCTAAAGGTGACTTTCAAAAGACAAAAGGTATAAGATCTGAGCAGCCAATCACCACTGGTAAGATATGTGGTTTTAGAAAATTTGACAAAGTGAAATACCTAGGCAAAGAATATTTTATCAAAGGCAGAATGTCTACCGGGTACGCAATTCTTATGGACATAGATGGCAACAAAGCGGATTTTTCTAAGATGCCAAAAGGTTTTAAAACACCTAAATTAAGTAACTGTAAAAGAGTAGCGAGCAGAAAATCAGTAATGGTTACACGGATAACGATATAAGTCAATTCATCTCATCACTAAAGTGAAGAGTCTTCTTGGCTAAATAATAAATGAAGTAAAACTTAGCGAGGCAATTAAGAAAAAATATTGAATCTGAGTAATAGTGTAAAGGTATATGAAAAAGTTTATATGTTTATTAACAGTTTTACTGTTTCTTCTTACTGGCTGTAGCATCAAGCACGAACGCAGTAAAGATATTGTCGTACTGTTTACTGGCGATGTTCACTGTGCCGTTGAAGAAAATATCGGCTATGCTTCTTTAAAAGCTTATAAAGACAAGCTTATTGAAGAGGGTAAAGAGGTTATATTAATTGATACTGGCGATGCAATACAGGGTGGTATGATTGGTTCTTATTCAAAAGGCCGAAGCATTATCGAAATCATGAATGAACTTGGCTATAATGCGATGACTGTCGGCAATCATGAATTTGATTATTCAGTAGAGAATTTAATAGAACTTAAAGATGATGCACAGTTTCCATTTCTAAGCTGTGATTTTTATGAATTATCAAATAATGAGCTGATATTTGAACCTTATACAATAATTGAAGCAGACAGTCTTAAAATTGCGATTATCGGTATCACTACACCAGATACCATTACTTCTTCAACACCCACTTTTTTTACCGATGAGAACAACCGTTTTATCTATAGTTTCTCTTCTGGACCAGAAGAATTATGGATGCAGGTTCAAAAAACAGTAGATGAGGTAAATAAAAAGGGTGCTGATATAGTTATTGCGGCATCTCATTTGGGATCTGTTGAAGGTTATCAGTACTGCTGTACAGACATGATTGAGAATACTTTAGGAATTGATGTAGTTCTTGATGGCCATTCTCATTCCGTTATTGAAGGCAATACCGTCAAAAACAAAGATGGTGAAAATGTTCTATTAGCCTCAACCGGTGAAAAACTTAATAATATCGGTTATCTTGAGATATCTGTAGATGGTTCTATTACTTCAAATCTGGTTGATACTTATGAAGATAAAGATGAAACTGTAACTTTAAAGATTGAAAAAATCAAAGCCGAATATAAAGAAGAAATGTCAAGGGTTATTGCCACTATAAATGCACCATTGCTGATAAATGATCCAGAAACCTCTTTAAGAATGGTCAGAAACAGAGAAACAAACATGGGCGACTTTGTAGCGGATGCCTACAGATATGCAGGCGACAGCGATGTAGCAATGATAAATTCCGGTGGCGTCAGAAGTGATATCCTGGAGGGAAATGTAACAAAAGAAATGGTTTATAATGTTAATCCCTTCGGCAATATGTTATGTAAAGTAAGTATCAAAGGAAAAGAAATACTGAAAATGCTGGAAATAGGAGCTGCCAGTCTTCCTGAAGAAAATGGAGCCTTCATGCAGGTATCTGGCATGACTTATACAGTTGACACATCTATTCCTTCATCAGTCAAAAAAGATGAAAAGGGGATGGTTGTAAGTATTGATGGTGAATATCGAGTTAAAAATGTATTAATCAATAACGAACCAATCGATTTGGATAAAGATTATACCTTAACTTCAATTAACTACATCCTTAAAAATATGGGTGAAGGTATTACCTTTGAAGATTCAGTTCTGATTATGGATGATTTTATGGTCGATGCCGATGCCTTGATAAACTATATGCAGCAGACTGATATTAATAAACTATATTCTAATCCTTATGGTAACAATCGTATCATAATCAAATAAAGGATTATATTATGTCTAATTAATTAAATAAAAAA
>DBOW01000079.1:645-980 GCA_002299675.1 Solobacterium sp. UBA636 | reverse complement strand
ATAATGTCTGGGAACATGATTTAAGACTAGAATTATAAAACATTTTAAAGGAGTGAATAAAATATTATGGAAGAAAAGAACAAAAATGAAGTAACAAAAGATAAGCTGGAAGAAGTAAACGGTGGCATGTGGAGAGAAAGCGATAAAGACTATGCAAGTGGAGAATATCCAAGATTTCACGTTGGACAGATTGTAGAAATTGTCAGAGGTGACCATTTTGTCAATAATCTGGCTAAAATACTGGAAGTTTCAAGCAGAAAATATGGTTACTGGAACAGAGAATACGTCTATAAGATTCAGAAAAACAAATGGGGAACAATACGATATGAATGGGC
>DBOW01000079.1:0-585 GCA_002299675.1 Solobacterium sp. UBA636 | reverse complement strand
TAAAATCAATCAGAATAGATACGATGATTTTTAGAGGTGTCCTTATCAGCATCCAGACAAAATGGCTTAGCATTAACAATTAAAATGAACCAAAAGAAAGATATTCGTACATAGGTAATTAAACCGATTTAATACGAGTATCTTTTTAATGTTAAACTGCAGCAATGATAAATGATGCTTTATAAAAAGGTACGTTAGATTGATAAACCAGTTACTTATGAGAAACAGTCGCCAGCTGGCTATAATGTCAAATAAATGTTATGAAATGACAAATTGCAGTTTTCCTATAAACTGGTCAAGGTGTTTTAAATATTGATGCCAAAAGTCATCTGAAGCATTTGTGAATGGCTTTATTCATCTTCAAGGAAAAGATTTAAATAGAGATGATGTAAATAAGATTTATTTTATTCTATCAAGTTATCAGGATCATTTAGATTCTACAAACGAAAATCTCAAGCCTAATAACCAGTACTGGGACGGTAAAGGGGAGCTGGCTTTATTTGGTGCTCTTTCGCCAGAAGATATTACCAAGAAAGCTGCCATAAAAGTCTTATTAAAACATTTGAATGCTGATCAGAAAGATAC
>DBOW01000024.1:4890-5561 GCA_002299675.1 Solobacterium sp. UBA636 | reverse complement strand
TGCAACATCGTCTTTCATCATAATCTCTTCAGTTCTGATAGAAATCAAACCATTCGGCAATTTCTTTATTCTTTTCTGTTTCAGATACTCTGTATTCTTTTCACCTTTTCTGTCTTCACCAGAAGAATGTGACAGGTACTTAAATCCTTAAATCAAAAAGAAAACAGAAATCACTCTGTCTCTTTCTTAATATCTCTCATTTTTTCAAAACAGTGATAAGTACTGTAACAGTCCACCAGACCTCTATGAGCCCCTTCCTGAACTATACTCAGCCTTTTGGCTACATCGCACAGGCGGTGATGTCTTTCGGATGGAAACAGCTCTCTTGATATTTTCATGGTATCCAGGCACGGGAACCAGGTTTTACGGTGAAGATGAATCATGGCCTTTTCTTTTATAAAGTTTAAATCAAACATAACATTATGGCCAACTACTTTATCTTTACCGATAAAACCAATAAAACTGTTCAGGGCATCCTCAATACACAAAGCATCTTTTACCATCGCATCATTAATTCCGGTTAAATCGGTAATGAATGATGATATGTGACACCCTGGATTCACCAGAACAGAAAACTCTTCATTTATCTTTCTATTTCTTATCTTTAAAGCTGACAGTTCAATTATTTCGTTATTCCTGGGACTAAGACCAGTTGTCTCGATATCCAATAC
>DBOW01000024.1:2738-4806 GCA_002299675.1 Solobacterium sp. UBA636 | reverse complement strand
TTACGGCAAAGGGCAATATATTCATCATTGGCACCCAGCATTATCTGTTCGCCGTCTCTGACAATTCCGTATTTATTATAGCGGGCATTGCAGATGGCTTTTTTGCCGCACCAGCAGACCGTTTTTACTTCTTTGATTTCATCAGCCAGTTCCATCATTCTCATTGAGCCCTCAAAAAAATGCAGCTGGAAATCAGTTCTTAATCCATAGGTCATAACCGGAACATTAAGCTCATCTACCACCCTGGCCAGAAAGTTGCACTCCTCAGTTTTAGCGAACTGTATTTCATCAACAATAATCGCATCAAAAGTTTTAAGCTCTTCATCTTTCATCCTGCAGACTTCCGATAAAAGAACACACTCTCTTTCAAGACCAATTCTCGATCTTATGGTATTGACTCCATCTCTTGTATCAATGTTCGTCTTTGCCAGAAGTGTTTTCTGCCCTCTTTCCCGATAATTATATTCAGCCATCAGGGCATTGGCTGATTTTGATGAGCCCATAGCTCCATAGTAAAAATATAGCTTTGCCATTGTATCTCCTTAAAGTCTACCCCATTATATTACAAAAGCCTCATAATGAGGCTCTGTATAGTTACTTATTTACGTCTTATTTGCTATCCTTGCAGTCAAACAGTTTAGTTATTAAATCTGCCACAGCCAGTGAAGAGAAATTGCATTTCCTGATCATTTCCTGTTCATTTGGTGTAAACTGATCACGGTTGTTCTGAATGACAACCACGGCTTCGGATAAATCTTTGGCGTTAATAATTAGGTCTCTTACCTTTTCAGTCATTGCTTCTTGAACTTCCCTGCTTATCCACCCCTATGTTTTAACATAAATACCCGGTAAAGTAAAGACAGTGTAAATATTTCACATAATCTATTATCTAAATATCTATTTCAGATTAATTTCATATATTCATGCCATAATATAAATATGAAATTTACATTTGAACAACTTAAAAAATCGCTGAAACCGCTCAAAACAATGATGTGGTTTGCGACAGCCATCTGCTGTATAAATATCTATTTTGCCTTTGCCGCTCAGGAAATGCTGCTTAAAGTAATATATGCTCTGATAGCTCTTTATTCATTCAACATGATGAATAAATCAAACAGACGTTATTCCAATGCGGCAAATCTGGATATCACTATAACTCTTGAAGATTCTGCCAAGCTGTTTAAACAGAATGTTTCCAATATGATAAATGAAAAGGTATATGTAATAAAAGATAAATTCGGAATCATCTGTACACTGCCTGGCAATATTGAATTCGACGATATCCTGAAGACAAAAATCAAAACTCAGCAGTAAACAAAAGGCTCAGCCGAGCCTTTTTAAATTTTGTCCTTAAACTTATTAAGCATTGAAGAAATAACACTTTTTCTGGTGATAATTCCCATTAATACCCCACGGTCATCAACAATCGGCACAAAATTCTGATTAGAAATCATAACCAGCAGTTCTTTAATATCTATATCTACACTGGCACTTGGATTAAAATCCTTTCTGATGATTTCCAGAATATTATGATCCTCCAGCTTCTTGATTGACCCCTCATCAACAAGAGCCCTTAAAAGATCCCCTTCAGTAACAGTCCCCTTATATCTGCCCTCTTCATCAAGTACCGGAACAGCTGTATAGCCATGATACTTAAATTTCTCGATCGCCTGTCTGACAGTAGAAGCACTTTCGATAAAAGCTACATCTTTCTTAAGGCGAAGCAAAGACATGATATTCATGAATTACCTCCGTTATTTAAATTATAAAGAAACAATATGAAATAATTGTGAAAAAAGCTCCTGAATCAGGAGCTTCGATTTAATTTACTTTGCCTTCTTTGGACGGCCTCTTTTTTTAGCTGGTGCTTCAGCTGCTGGCTCAGAAACTGTTTTTGTTTCTTCTTTTGCCTTTGCAGGTCTTCCTCTTTTTTTAGCTGGAGTCTCTGTTTTTGTTTCTTCTGCAGTCTTTTTAGCTGGGCGGCCTTTTTTCTTAGCGCTGCCTTCAGACTTTACTTCTTCTTTTGTTTTGGCTGGTCTGCCTTTTTTCTTTACAGGAGCTGCAG
>DBOW01000024.1:0-2611 GCA_002299675.1 Solobacterium sp. UBA636 | reverse complement strand
CTTCTTTTTTTACCTCAGTTTTTTTAGCTGGCGCTTCAGCTACTGGCTCAGAAACTGTTTTTGTTTCTTCTTTTGCCTTTGCAGGTCTGCCTCTTTTTTTAGCTGGAGTTTCAGACTTTACTTCTTCTTTTTTAACCTCGACAGCTTCAGTTTTTTCTTTAGCTGGACGGCCTTTTTTCTTTACAGGAGTTTCGCTTTCTTCCTTAATCTCCACTACCGGCTTAATATCCAGCTTTTTCTTTACAGGTCTTGTCTTTTTTGCTGTTTTAGCTGGTCTGCCTCTTTTTCTGGCAGGTGTTTCAGACTTTGCCTCCCCTTTTTCTGCATCAGTCTTTTTAGCCGGACGGCCTCTTTTTTTAGCTGGAGTTTCACTCACCTGTTCTTCTTCTTTAGCTGGTTCTTCAGCCTGTTCTTCTTTTTTTACTTCTTCAACGGCTGGTTCAATTATTGACGGTTCATCTAAAACCGGTTTTTCTTCTGTTGTTGTTTCTTCTTTTTTTTCTGGTTCCTCTTCACCCAGGAAAAATTTTTTTAATGCATCAAAAAATCCCATATCATGCCCCTTTTCTGTTTATTCTATTCTAATACAAAAAATATTTAAATAAAAATAAATAATTATACTTTATACATTTTATAAATGATAAATGATATAAGTATATTAAGGAATAAATAAGGGAGACAATAAATGAAAAAGTATATGGAATTTGCCCAGATCTGTCAAAGCCAGATAAATGAGGCTCTGAAACAGGAAGAAACAATGGATACAATAGCTCAAATGTTAAAAGAATGTATCAAAAATGATGGTGTTATGCACGTATTCGGCTGTGGACATTCACAGATGTTCGGAGAAGAATTGTGTTTTAGAACTGGTGGTCTTGTGCCAATAAATGCCATAATGATTCCTCAGTATAATATTTATCCAAATGTAAAGTTATCCCAGATTATGGAAAGACAGGAAGGGGTAGCCTCAGCTGTACTTGAAGCTCAAAATCCAAAGCCTCAGGATCTGATGATGATAGTATCTGTTTCTGGTCGAAATGCGGCTGGTATCGATATGGCTATGGCAGCCCGGGAAATGGGTCTTAAAACAATCTGTGTTACTTCTCTTGATTATTCAAATAATGTTACTTCCAGACACAGCTCGGGAAAGCTTTTAAAAGATGTCTGTGATGTAGTTCTTGATATCTGTGGAGTAAAGGGAGATTCTGTACTTTATGATGAAAGAGTATCGGAAAAATTCTGTTCACCATCAACGGTTGTTGCCATGACACTTCTGACGGGAATAGTAGGGGAAACAATTACACTGCTGGCAAATGAGGGTATAGACCCGCCCATCTGGGTATCGGGAAATCTTGACCGTGGCGACAGAATAAATGCTGAGCACATCAGAAAATATAAAGGAAGAGTAGCCATCCTGTAACTGTTGACAAATAATAATTATCGTACTAAGATTAACTCTGTTAAAACGTCTTTGGGGCAGAGTGAAATTCTCTACCGATGGTGATAGTCCATGACCCGCAAAAAAGCGGCTGAACTGGTGGAAATCCAGTACCGACGGTTATAGTCCGGATGAGAAAAGGCAGTTAATTTTGACTTTATTCGCCCCATAAGATATGGGGTTTTTATATTAAAAGACGGTTTAACTTAAATGTTGTTTAAGGAGGAAAATTATGAACAGCAAACTTAACAGAACCCGTCTTATTGCGGGATGCGGCATCCTGATTGCCGTGGCAGTAATTCTGCAGTATATTGAAATCTCTATTCCTATCATGCCAGCTTTCCTGAAGCTTGACTTCTCTGATCTGCCAGAGATTATCGGTGCCTTTGCCTATGGCCCTTTAGCTGGATGTGTAATTACAATTATCAAAAACATCATTCACATGGCAGTATCACAGTCTGGTTTTGTCGGTGAACTGTCAAACGCCATTCTGGGCTGTGTATTCTGTCTTGTTGCCGGTTTCTGGTACAAGAGTCACAAAAACAAAAAAGGCGCTATAATAGGCGGTATATTAGGAACTGTAGCAATGGCTATAGTATCTGTTCCATCAAATTATTTCATTATTTATCCAATGTACTATAACATCCTGATGCTTCCTGAACCTGTTGTACTTGGAATGTATCAGGTGCTGCTTCCAGTGAATTCAATCTTCGAAGCCTTATTAATATTCAATGTTCCGTTTACTTTAGTAAAAGGTCTAATCGATGTGTTCTTCTGTACATTAATCTATAAACGTATATCCATCCTTCTTAAAGGAGAACACTAATTTAAAAAGCCAGAGAGTTATTCAAATAATTCTCTGGCTTTTTTTGCGTCTATATCCAGCTGATTTTTTACTTCTTCAAGTCCGTTAAACTTTCTGGTTTCTCTAATAAAATAATATAAATCAACTTTAATCTTTTTTCCATAGAGATCTCCACTGAAATCAAGTATCCAGGTCTCAACATTCAATGTCTTGTTTTCATCAACACTTGGTCTTAGGCCAACATTGGTAATTGAAATATATTCCTTATTATCTACCGTTGTCTTTGATGCATAGACACCGTGCTTTATATCGTCTTTTTTTAATACCTGATTGGCCGTCGGCATACCATATTTATGACCCTCGCCACG
>DBOW01000056.1 GCA_002299675.1 Solobacterium sp. UBA636 | reverse complement strand
CCAGGACTCTCTGTGCGCGCTCAATAACCTTTATCTCCGCTTCAACGGTTTGTAATCTCTTAAATTGGTTATACTATACTACTTGATTTTCAAAAATGCAAGTATTTTTTTAAATCATTTTGCTTTTTAACAATATTAAAATGAAAATCAATATTCATCAATATAAAATGGAACAGTAAGAGACTGGTCACCACAGGTGATTGTTATTGAGGTTTCACCATTCTTTAAAGCCTTGTAATACCAGTATTTATTGTTGGTGTATTCGTCCGTCTCACTCTTAACTTTTAATATAGAAGGATTAGCAGAAGTAATCTTTACATCATCAGTAACTGGAATATCATTTGATTCTCCAACCAATTTATAATACCTATCCAGACTGTATTCTTCTTTCAAATAATGACAACTAATACTGCCATCGCTGGTATATTCATCATCTAACTTTATAGATTTACAATGATTCTGCATTACAATAACTGGAATCGTAAGCGACTGTTCTCCACACGTTATAGTAATTGAAGTTTCACCTTCTTTTAAAGCTTTACCATACCATAAATCTTCATCATCGCCTGCCTCTTTTTTAATTTTGTAAATAGACTCGTCTGCTGATGTAACATTTACTTTATCTGAGACTATTATATCCTCTGATTTTAGTTCTCCAATAATATTAAAATAATTGTTTAAATCAGTCTCGTATTCTTTACTAAGCTTTTTATTAGGATACCAGGCCTCTATAATATTGCCATTTTTATTTCCAGCATCATTTTTATAATTATATTCTATGGCCTTACAATTATTCTTCTTTATAGTAACATTTACTATGTAAGGTTTTTTCCCTTTTTTATCAAGTATGCTGTAAATTTTTACCTGTGTTGTTCCCTCTTTTTTTGGTTTCAAAAATTTATAAACATAGGCATAAGTAGTATCAACATCTTCAGTGTCTTCTCTTTCTGAGAAATAATCCTTATCAAACTCAATCCAATAACAAAATCCATAAGGTTTAGTCATCAGATGGTCATCAACAATAAACTCATTTCCTACATATGCTGTGTATTCGCTGACTGGCTTAGGGTTATATACATATAAATTAAACGTTTTTAGATTACGTGTTCTGCCATTGTAATATTCTTTAACTGTTACCTTATATGTGCCTGGTTTTTTAGAATTAACGATAAATGGAAGATCATCAGAGTATTGAGTCCAGCTGCCACTGAGACCCTGTCCTTTCATCCATTTTTTCATCGTACTAATATCTAAACTTACAGAAAGATTCTTACTATTAGTTGTAAAGCTGTACTTGGCTTTGGCTTTCATATGATCAAACTTAATTAAGCCATCAACGTACTGCTTACCAACAAGAATACCAACCTTCTTCTTTAGAGAACGATGGTTAACATGTACTTTTGTCGCCTTCTCTGTCTTTGCGTAAGCTGTGATGCTTGTGTTTGTGAGTGCGCCCACCTCTGGAGCTGCGGTGAATACCATTGCAGCCGTTAGAAGTCCTGCAATAAACTTCTGAATAATTGTTTTCTTCATTTTTTTCCCTTTCTGTGTCGATTATCGAACACAAACTATTTACTACAATTCATATCCTACTACCGACAGCCACCCTCGTCAAGATTTTTTTAAGATATATAAAAATTATAATGTATTTGTATTATCTGTATAGTTCGGCTGCTGGTGCTGAGCCTCATAGAGCATTCTGAGGTTATCATAGTAATCGCACTGTGCTGTAATCAGATATGGATTTACATATAAGAAGCTTAAGATTCCAAAAGTGCAGGCTGACAGCAGGAACCATCCGATGAAGGAAAGCAAAAATACAAAGTATTCCCACTTGTGACCTTTCATCATGTCATTTGAAAGCTGTCTCGCCTGAGTTCCAGTCATCTGCGGATGATCTGCAAGGATATAAGGGACCATTACCCAGCAGAATGACTTGTATATAGCCGGAATGCAGCAGACAAATGTGAGAATCAGCACCAAAATTACGCTGCCGGTGACAGCCACATTGTATGTCATACTAGGTAAAACAAAACTCATTCCAAAATTAAAATTTTTTAAAATCTTATATGAAATACCGGTGACCCCGATATAGATTCCCAGAGGGATTACTGCAATAAGGCTCCACAGGAATTCGAACAGATTCGTGGTAAAGGTAGCCCCAAAAATATTGCCAAAATAATTGAAAACATCAAACATGTTCCCAAGATTATAATTTCTGTTCCTGATAATACCAATAATCAGATAATAAGCGCCCACAAATAAAACAGGGGCAAAAATCGCTTCAAAGATAACCCCGATATATGGGATACAGCCAATACCAAAGGCAATAAGTCCAGGAATTATCGTCGCAGCCAGCAGAGTTCCATAATTGGCTCTAAGAAAAGCTCTCGCCTCATTCTTTAAGATTGGCCTGTTTAAAATTCCATTGATAAAAATCGGCTGTCTCTGGATTGGAGGCGGTGTCTGCTGCCAGCCGTTATTATTCCAGTTATTATTGTTATTCCAGCCATTATTGTTATTATTCCAGTTGGAATTATTGTTCCAGTTATTCTGCTGGCCGTTATTCCAATTGTTTCCATTAGACTGGTTATTCCAGTTGTTATCGTTCTGCTGATTATTTTCCCAGCTATTATTGGTCTGCTGGTTGTTATTTACATCATTATTTCCGTTTTCGTTCTGCTGGTTTTCATTCCAGCCATCTCCGTTATTGTAATCCATAAAAACCTCCTTAAGTTTTCTCTAGTTTATCAGAAAATGTTATTATTGTCACCTATAAATCGTGAGCCGTCAGCTGTGGAAGCTTAATTTCTCATCAGATATTTTCTTATAAAAAAAATCCAGACCGCGAAGTCTGGATCTAAAAGAAAAGGCGCCACTCGGATTTGAACCGGGGATAGAGGTGTTGCAGACCTTTGCCTTACCACTTGGCTATGGCGCCATAAACGGAGAAGGAGGGATTTGAACCCTCGCGCCGGTTTCCCGACCTATACCCTTAGCAGGGGCACCTCTTCGGCC
>DBOW01000087.1:2899-6248 GCA_002299675.1 Solobacterium sp. UBA636 | reverse complement strand
TGTCATTTGGCGTCTTTTCTTTGTCAAAGGTGGCAAAGGCAGCAAATAATCAGTTTTTAAATGAATATCGTTTATGCGCGGTTGTGAAGGGGAAGTGTGGTATTCTATGCAACAATATTAAATATGTTCTATCTAAGGGTGATGTGATAATTATTTCTCCGCTTAGCCGCTATACTCCTGAAACTCTGGAAGAGAACACTGAATTTGTCTGCATCGATTTTACGGTAAAGGATGAAAAACTTCTGATGGATACCTTATCCTTTAAGGATGCTGTAATGTTTCAAAATGTAATAAATGACAGACAGCTGAATAATCTTTATTATCTTAATCAGACTCTGGAAAATAAGCATCCCGGATCTTTTGTGGTAATTAAAAATGCTTTAGAGAGTATCTTTATTATTCTTTTTAAGAACATTAAGGAAAAGCCAGAACTCATAAAACAGAAAAGTACTCCAACTACCAAGGAAAAGGTATTTCTGGAGTGTGTAGAATATATTGATGCCAACGTATCCAATCAGATTGTAATATCGGAAATGGCCAGATCTTTAAGGTATTCAGAGAATTATATTTATAAAGTATTCAAGGAAGTGCTTAATATTTCCTGTAAGTCTTTTATCATTGACTATAAGCTGGCCAAGGCTTTGCATGAGCTTAAGACTACAAAGAAGTCTATCAATCAGATTGCCCTGGACTATGGTTTTTCTAATATTTATTATTTTTCCAATGCCTTCAAGAATAAATATGGAGTTTCTCCAAGCAGTATTCGAAAGCTGTAATATACATACAACAACATAATATAATTAAGTACTTTTCTATAAGGATGTCTGGTTCTATATGTACGGGTTTTTAAGTTCGCTGTTATTCAAAAATAGTGGGACTGTTTTTTTAAAAAAATATTAAACTTAATTGACATTGAAAGTTCAATAAAATAAACTTAAATAGTCATAGAAATTCTATGCAGGAAATTGGCAAAGCAGACAACTGCTAAACGGCTACACGGACGGCCTTTGCCAGATGCCGAAGACTTGTTGAAGAGACAAGAACCGTATTTAGTGGAATACGGATTTGAATGGTAAAACATTCATTTATAAGTTGGTTACTTCATAACCAGTGTTAATTCACACAACTTGTAAACTTCTTTGGGAAATCTCTTGTATAGAATTGAGAGTATTTTTGATGGTATACAGATGTGTGGTTAACATGCATCTGTTTTTTTGTTGAATGAAAGGGGAAATTAAAATGAAAAAACTGTTATGCCTTATAATGGCACTGTTCCTGTTAACTGCCTGTGGAACAAAAACTGAAGAAAGGGATGCTGCAAGTGCATACCTTGAAAAAGTGGATACCGAGTATGGATATTCGCTGGCTCTTAAGATGGAGACTTATAAGTCCAATGAAGCACTGGGCTATCGTACTGCTGGTTCAAAAGCTGAATTTGAAACCGGTGAGATGCTTAAGGAAGAAATGGAATCTATCGGTTTAACCAATGTGGTTAAGGATGAATTTACTCTTGATGGGTGGGAATTTGAAAAAGCGCAGCTAAAGTATGCGGAAGAAGATGGAAGCGAGAAGCTTATTGAACTTGGCGGCTATCAGATGAATTTTATCACTGATGGATTTGAAGAGTTTACTCTGATTGATGCTGGTGAAGGCACAATGGCTGATCTTGAAAATCTTGATGTAGAAGGAAAAGTTATCCTGATAAACATCAATCAGCGTGAAAACTGGTGGGTAAATTATCCTGCCTATGAAGCTTATCTGGCGGGTGCTGAAGCTGTACTGTGTGCACAGGATGGCGGTTATGCCGAATTTAGTGATGATGCACTGAATGCCCAGGATATATGTGGACCGGATTATGCAAGGATACTGTCTATTTCAATGAATGACGCAAACAGGCTGAGAGCTTTGATGAATGATGGAGAAATTGAAATCGCTTTAGATGTAAACAGTACAGTTATACATGATACAAAGTCCTGCAATATTGTGGGAATGATGGAAGGGGAAAGTGATCAGATGATTATGGTATCTGCCCATTATGACTCATACTTCAACGGATTTCAGGATGACAATGCCGCAATCGCTTTAATGATGTCGATTGCCAAAGGTCTGGTTGACAGTGGGTATAAGCCAAAGCACACCATTGTTTTCTGTGCTATGGCAGCCGAGGAGTGGGGCGTATCCAATTCCCGCTATGACTGGTCAACTGGTGCCTATAATGAAATATTCAATGTGCATCCAGAATGGGTGGGCAGAGTCATTGCGGATATCAACTTTGAGCTTCCTGCCATGAATGAAGGAGAAAGTGACCAGATCAGATCGAGCTATGAATTAAAGACTTTCCTGGAAGATTTTAAAGAAAGCGTACCAGCTGTAGAAGGAGTATTTGAAAAAGGAATTGAGGTAATCTGTCCTACTCAGACCTGGTCAGATGATTTCTCACTTTCTATTGCGGGAATTCCAAGCACTGTTACAGCTTTAAGAGGAGGCTTTGCCCAGACTCATTATCATTCACAGTTTGATAATTCCGATACTTATTCAGAAGCTGCCTTCAGATTCCACCAGAATATGTATGGCATGCTGCTTCTATCATATGACGAATTAAGCGTTACGCCTCTGGATTTTACAAACAGACTATTAGCTTTAAAAGAAACAAGTACTGATGAAGAAATAATCAGACGTATTGATGAAGTGCTTATTAAGTCAGCTGAAGCATATGATACTGTTAAAAAAGCTAATGAAAATACTGATATAGAAAAATACGCCCAGCTTAACAGCCTGCTACTTGAAACTTTTAAACAGTGTGAAGATGATTTTGTAAGACTTACCTGGGAAGATGTATCTCAGTTTCCTCATGAACATTCCCTGAACAATATCGATAATATTGAGTCAGCCATAAACTGTCTTGAGGAAGGGGATATCGGTACGGCATTAGATGAATATCTCTGGGCAATCGATAATAACTGGTATGCCTATGATTTCTCTAAGGAAACATATGAATACTTTACTGATTATGTGCTCAATCAGCCAAAGGAAAGACTGCTCTGGGGATATGGAAGAGTTCAGGGTCATAATAATCTTTATGATGTTATTCATTCACTGATGGAAAAAGAAAACGGTGATGATGTAAGTGATGAACTTGAAATTCTAAGAAACTGTCTTGAAAGTGAAAAGAAACTGCTTGATGAACAGCTAAATCATGAACTTGAATCATTAGACAGATTAGAAAATAATTTAGATAAGATAATTGAATATTAAAAAGAAAGGCATCGATAATTCGATGCCTTTACTGAATTGTTTCACAGATTGGACTTTCACCATAAGATGTCCAGCCACATACCTGATATGGACC
>DBOW01000087.1:0-2728 GCA_002299675.1 Solobacterium sp. UBA636 | reverse complement strand
TCGCCAGAAATGCTGGTAGCTGAGATATCCATCATACCCTCACCAGCATAGCCGCCAAAGCCACCCCAGTGAATAGTCATCAGGCCTTCTTCATAATTTACAGAACCTGACATACCCATGAAATGTCCTTTGACAGTTGTCATATAGTTCTGACGGAATTCAGACATGGAAATAAGTTCCTTATATTCTGAAGAAGCGGATATCATGCCTTTTACAGTAGAACCGCCAGATTCAACATAAGGGAAGGTTCCTCTTACAAAGGTTATATCTTCAACGGTTGAAGGTCTTTCAAGTTCATGTGGTTCATACTGGAAATGTGATTCAAGTTCATCCAGCAGTATTGAACCAAGTTTACATTTAAGGTTATAGTTTTCGTCGTTGACGGTGAAGTAAGCACCATCTTCCAGCTTATCGAAACCGTTCCAGACTACACAGGTGTAGTTGGAAGTCTGTACCATCAGCCACTGATCTTTGGCAGCTGTTTCTGGAATATCGTATTTTTCATAGGCATATTCCGAGAAGTTGGAAGTGCCGGTCTTGGCGAAGGTTGGATATTTTCTCTTTAATAGATTAAGCTGAGAAATCCAGCCACTGGTTACGTTGTAGTTTTCAAGTGTAGCGGTCATATAGGCAGCGTCAGCTGAAAGTGCCTGGGTGCCTGCTGTATCGGCTACGTAATCTTCAATAGTGTTATATTTGCCACGGTACTCAACCCTGGTTACAGTATGCGGCTTGATGTATTTGCCGTTATTCATTAAGACGGCATGAGCACCAGCCAGCTGTACTGGGGTTACCAGACACTGGTTTCCACCGATTGCCCACTGCAGATCGAAGGTTGATTTATTGGCATAATCGAAGCCAATACTGTTAAGATAGGCAATGACTTCATCTTCACCTACTTTATCAATGACTTCTTCCAGAAGCTGAATAGCTGGTGTATTTAATGATCTGGCCAGAGCCTCGGTAATTAACATATCACCTGAATATCCCTGTCCATAGGCATTTGATACCAGAATATCAGTTTCATACAGGAATATTGGTTTATCAGTTACAGTATGAGCAGTTGAATAGCCCAGTTTATCAAAAGCCAGGGCATATTCCAGAATAGGTTTAATACTTGAACCAGGATTGATATATGATTCAGTAGCTCTGTTAAACTGCTGAGCCTTATCTTGCTGATAGCGGCCGCCACCAAGGGCAACCAGTTCGCCAGTCTGATTGTTCAGGATAACCAGGGCATTCTGCTGCAGATCGTTACGGAAACGATATTTGTCTTCAAACATTTCAGGATTGTTCTGCATATTGAAGACAAATCCCTGCATATATGGATCCATGGCAGTATAGATGTCCATCGCCTTGGTATAAGGTGAATAGCCGGTAACTTCAATTACCTCATCAATTACAGCGTCAATATATGACTGGAATTCCAGATTTGTTGAGGCAAATTTTTCATGTTTGCCGGTCAGCAGATCTTCAACTCTGACTGATTTGTTGTAGTTCAGTTCGCTTTCGGTAATATAGCCATGCAGATACATCAGATCCAGTACTTCGTTCTTACGGGTATTGGCATTTTCCAGATATTCTACATTTGGGCTTAGATAAATATAGCCATCCAGATTCTTATATAATTCGTTATAAGGATTGCAGGAATTAGGCGAATTAATCAGTCCGGCCAGGAAGGCAGATTCATTGATATTGAGGTCCTTGGCATCCTTGCCGAAATAATACTCAGCGGCTTTCTGTACACCACGGATATTATCACCGAAGTTTACTTTATTTAGGAACAGCACCAGAAGTTCTTCTTTAGACATTTCCCTGTCCGCAATCATGGAAAGCACAATTTCCTGCAGCTTTCTCTGAACTCCTGACATTCCCTCACGGTCAGCCATGGTTGAGTTTTCGCCATCATCTATCTGGAAATATGAGTTTTTGATTAACTGCATGGTGATGGTTGAACCGCCCTGACCAAAGCTTCTGGTTCTCAGGTTTTCCATAATTGCCTTGGTAAAGCGGGGAATATCGAAACCATTATGTTCAAAATAACGGGAATCTTCAACTGCTACAAAGGCATCAACCAGGCATTCAGGAAGCTGATCGTATTCAATGTTTTTTCTTAAATACATACCAAGCTCTATAACCTGATTGCCGTTTGCGTCATAGATAATGCTGGAATCGGCGGACTCCAGAGCCATTGGCTCAAATTCAGGCATGTTTCTTGTAAGCTTATAGGCCACATAGCCGGCAAAGCCCACACCACATATGCCTAAAAACAGAATCACAGACATTAACAGGGCAAAGAAGAAAGTTATCTTTCTGCCTTTTGGCCTTCTGTTTTTCTTCTTCTTTTTTTTCTTTCCAGAATCGTCATCAGGCGGAAGAGGACTTCTGTCCATATCATCAAAATCAGGAGCGTATTCTGTTTTTACTTCCCTGATGGCTTCCTTCATTTTAGCCTGTTCAGCCAGAATGCTTTCCTTGATGACTGCATCCTCACTGCTTCGATCTTTCTTTACGGGCTTTGCGGTCTCTTTCTTTGGTTCTGGCTTCTTAGGGGTTTTGGCTGTTTTTTCATTTACAGCCTTTATCTCCAGAACTTCAGCCGGTTCAGCTTTTTTTACTGCCCTGGATGAAACTTCTTTTTTTATTTCCTTTACTTCCTTTTTCTCAACTTCATTAAATACCGGTGTGTCAATTTTAAGGCCTTTGAGTTCCTTTTCCAGATCGGTAG
>DBOW01000117.1:23351-27580 GCA_002299675.1 Solobacterium sp. UBA636 | reverse complement strand
CAAATTCCAATCTATTTATATCTTTTCAGGATTATAGAGATAATCATAAATCTGATGATAGACAGCTTTACGGTATTTAAGATGGCTTTCACCTAAATACATATCCCCTTCTTCACCATACTCAGGATTATCGATTATCATTTCTGTCAGTTCAATCAGTTCATCCAGATAGCTAATATCAAGTACTCTGTCTGACTGATAATAATGGCCTGGATATATTTTTATTTCATCATTAACTCTGTTTCTTAAGTTTTTGATATTAATTAACAGTTCTGTTAAAGAAGATGACTCCTTAAGCTGCATCCAGAAAGCGCCTGAACCTATGGCATCACCGGTAAAGAGATTATCTCTATACTTTACAGTAACTGAACCGGGTGTATGGCCTTTACAGTCTATGATTTCTATATCTTCAATATTGAGTCTGTTAATATCTAAAATTTGATCTCTATATTCTGTAAGGAAGAGATCTTCTGAATTCATATAGACCGGAATATGATTTTGAATTATTTTGGTTAAGGCCTTGCCGGCATGGTCGGGATGACCATGTGTTAATATTACAGTCAGTGGTTTAGCTGTAATGTTCCTTACAGTATCTAAAAGATTCGGTTCTTCTTCTAAAGTATCAATCAAAACTGCTTTATCCTTCAAATCAAGAAGATAGGCATCTACATTGACATACGGATATACTGTCTCATTTATGCGGTAAATATCAGTGTCTATTTTGAATACTTCAGTCACTACAGTATTCTCCCCAGAATATCATTGGTTGAAATGATGCCGGTAAAGAAGTTGTCGATTTTGCCCGTGGTATTTAAAAATACAAGACCTATTCTTTTACCTTCATCATAGGCTCTGTCAAATTCTCTGATGAGCTCATCTATATAGGCATTTTCATTAAAGAAAATAAACTTTTCATTTCTGCGGGAATTAAGCGTAATAAACTGTTTAATGTCTTTGAACTTAAGTTCTGGAGTGATTCTTACCCCCTTTATATGCATTTCATAAAGCGATATCTCATCAAAAACACCACACAGGCGATTATTCTCCAGTATCGGTACATGGTTATACATTTTGTCCGATAAACTGCTTATAACCTTTTCTAAAGAGTCATCAATATCGGCTGTGTAGACCTTCTTAAAGGGTGTCATTATATCTTTACAGCGTTTACGGTTTGAAAACAGTTCAGTTATTCTGTCCAGTTCATCTATCAGACTCTTTGAGACTTCGACAGGATACTCATTATTGATTTTATATTTATGCTGCAGAATGTTTCTTACATCCTGGATATATCTGAAACTTTCTCTGAAGGGTTTAAAGCTTTCCAGAGAATTAAGAAAAGAAACTAATGATACATCATTTCTTAAGTCATAGCTGGATCTGATTAAGGCTTCAAAGTGTTTATATTTTTCAATAAAGATTTCTGAGTTGTTCATATTAGACCAAAATTTTTAAAACCAAATTCAATGCCGCCATCATCAATATTCTTGGTGACAAAGCTGGCATGTTTCTTTACTTCATCTTTTCCATTTCCCATACAGATTGAAGTTCCTACCTCCGGAAACATGGAAAGGTCGTTATTCGAATCGCCAAAACAGTAGGCGTTCTTTTTAGGAATATTCAGTTTATTCAGTACGTATCTTATAGCTGTACCCTTGGTAGTACCTATGGCTGATATTTCACCACGGTTTTCACCCTGTCCATCATAGGACATTGGTACCAGAATAAATTTGCCGCTTAGGAGTTTTTCTTCAAAACTTAATGGATTAAGAGGATCGATGTAGGATACTTTATTAATAATTGAAAGACATTCTTCATTTTTTGGTTTAACTGATTCCAGGAACTTCGGAAAGAACTGTCTTCTTTTGAGTACTTCGTTGCCGTATTTTTCAATATTCATATAGACACCTTTGTTGGTTTCCAGCCAGTGAAAGATGTTATTGGATTCAAGAATATTTATCAGTTCATTTATTTCTTCTAATGAATAAGGTTTGTGATAGACTATTACCTTATTCATCATAATACAGGCTCCTGAAGCTCCAATAATGCCATCTACAAGTTCGGATTCCTTCAGGTAGTCATCAATCATCGAAAAGGAACGCCCGGTACAAAGATAAATCAGATGGCCATTATCCTTAGCCTTCTGCAGAGCTCTTTGGGCAGAGTTTGGTATAAAGTTGCCGTTAGGGCTATGCATTATCAAAGTTCCATCAAGATCAAGAAATATTATCTTCTTATCCATTTTATCTGCCCTTTCCAGTCAGAAAACTGCACAGTTCATCATTGTTTCGGGTTTTGACAAACAGAGTAATCAGGTCATCGATACTGTTTACATATTCCCTTCTGATGATATCAACAGCTAAAGCTTCTTTTTTATCTAACAGAAGATCCTCTCTTCTGGTTCCGGATTTTAAAATATCAATTGCCGGAAAGATCCTTCTTTCCTGCAGTCTTCTTGAAAGTATCAGTTCCATATTGCCGGTACCCTTGAATTCTTCGTAGATAACATCATCCATCTTGGATCCAGTGTCAACAAGTGCGGTTGCCAGTATAGTCAATGAGCCTTTTTCTCTGGTGTTACGGGCAGCACCAAAGAAGCGTTTTGGCATATACAGGGCATTTGGATCTAAACCTCCACTCAAGGTCTTACCCGAAGAGGCTTCAGTAAGATTATAGGCACGCGATAATCTGGTTATGGAGTCTAACAGTATTACAACATCCTCGTTGGCTTCAACCAGTCTTTTGGCATATTCAATAGTCAGTTCAGATACCTTGCGGTGTTTAAGCGGCGATTCGTCAAAGGTTGAATAGATTATCTGAGTGTTCTTTTCCCCTATTGTTTCCTTTATATCCGTTACTTCTTCCGGTCTTTCATCTATAAGCAGTACTATCAGATGAGCATCGGGACACGATCTCTGTATAGATATTGCCATGTCTTTGATCAGGGTTGTCTTTCCTGCCTTGGGTGGCGCAACAATTAAGCCTCTTTGTCCTTTTCCCACTGGTGAAATAAGGTCAACAATACGCATAGCTAAAGACTCGCCCGGTCTTTCCAGTCTTATTCTCTCATCTGGAAATACTGGCGTCAGGTTTTCAAACTGACAGCGTTCTCTGATATAGCTCATATCTTTGAAATTAATGGAATCAATATAGGTTAAAGATTCATATCTTTCGCCTTCTTTTGGCGCTCTTTTCTTTCCGATAATATAGTCGCCAGTCCTTAGTCTTAATTTGCGTATGAAAGATGGTGATACAAAGATATCATCAAACCTCAGAAAACCAAAACCATCATCCATAATATCCAGTATGCCTTCGCAATACATGTTTTCATTTGGATTCTTTACTTCTTTTTCTTCTTCTTTAGTAAGAAGATGAATTATTTCATCTTTCTTTAAACCTTTTATATCAATATTCTTTTCATCGGCAATTGTCTTTAATTCCGATACTTTCATTTTTGATAATTCTTCTTTATTCATAACTGCTCCTTAAGAACTTTAAGTACTTCTTTTACATCTCTTATTACTTCATCGATTCTTTCAATGACATCATTAATCTTGTTCTGAACCATGAAGTCGGCAAAGAAATTATCAAAGAAGACATCAAACATATAGGTCATATTATCAATATCAATATTTATACTGATATTATATTCTACATCCTTAAGCTCTTTTTCAAAGGCGTAGAGATCATCTTTGGCTTTATCCAGCTTATACTGGCCATCTTTAATTTTGGAATGTTTGCCTAAGGATATCAGGGTTGATCCTCCCAGCATATCAAAGATGCCCCAGTTAGATGCTGATCTGAATGAATTTCTGGCTTCTTCCAGAGAATTCAAAGCTTTTTCTCCTGCCATTATGGCTTCTTTTAATTCTTTTGTCTTTGGATCTTCGTGCGTTACAAAGTCTTCAAGTTTTACCATGTTATACCTCTATGTGATAAATATAAATTTCTGCATCGATATTCTCTAAGTCTTTCAAAGCTTTGCGATATATTTCAAGCTGTGACTTATAGTGTTCATCAAGATTATCTTCTTCAAGATTAGTCTTGTAGTCAATGATGTAGTATTTATTGTCTTTTTTAAACAATAAATCAATTATACCCAGATAATATGTATTATCTTTCTGATAAGAGAATTTCAGTTCTGGATATTTTTCATCGCTTTCTTTTAACAGTCTAAAGAGATCTGCATCAAAGCCGTTTTTCTGTATATAGCCGCCATTATTCATGGTTTG
>DBOW01000117.1:10220-23237 GCA_002299675.1 Solobacterium sp. UBA636 | reverse complement strand
CTGAAATCATATTTTACACATAACTCCATTAATCTGTGAACGATGCTTCCTAAAAGCAGTGGGTCTTTTTTAGTGTTTATTTTTTCAGCTGTATGTTCATATTCAGTTAAGGCTGATGGAACTATTCTGTCAAGGACTTTCACTCTTGAGCTTTCATCGTTATAGTCACTTTGCGGATCTACTTCGGAAGATTTAATGAGCTTCCTTTTATCAGGAACTGTTCTGGCATCCTTCAGTCTGTTTCCAAGATTGTAGAGACCTCCATCAAAAAGCGGATACCAGATATTAGAAGTGGAATATGTTCCGCTTTTTGTCCTGTTTAAACCGACTATCAGGATGTTTCTGGCTCTTGTAGCTGCTACATAGACCAGACGTTTTTCTTCTTCTTTGAGAGAATTTTCTTCTTCTGTTTTTTCATCTTCATACTTATCGGTTTTGACAATTGGCGCATAGGCACCTTTTGGGTTTATCGCAAACTGATAGATGCATTCATCATTTTTGTCACATCTTGAAGAAGCTTTATTGGACTTTCTGGATGGCGCAGCCAGTATAACCACCGGAGCTTCCAGGCCCTTTACTTTATGCAGATTGGCTAAATGAACCTTGTTGGAGGATTTAGAAAGATCTGGATAGCGTTCTATGTCGTTATCATTTAAAATCCTGTCAAAGAAAGTCATGGCATCAAAGACAGTAACTATTTCACCAGTGTTTTCCCTGGTTCTGAGCTGTTCTATCAGATAGTAGACATATTCCATATTTTCATTGCCCAGTTCAATAAAGGGATTTAGTTCTTTTAGAAACATGGCAATAATTTCTGAGGGGTTTAAAGCTCTGGATTTTAGTTTCAGCTTTTCTATGAGCTGTTTCGAATTGTTTACATCATAATTATCGGTATATATTTCTTTATCAGTGAAATTAAACAGTTCACCTGAGAGTACATTATAGAGAGCTTTATTGTCATCTGTACTGACAGCCTCAAAAAGCTTGATAAGGTTTGTAAGCACCAGAGAATCATTGTAGTCAAATCTGCCTTCTACAAAGAAAGGAATATTCATGGACTTGAGTTTCTGGGTATAGAGTGTCAGTCTGGTTTTTCCCGGAGTAATAATCATGAAGTCTTTATAATCCAGTTTTCTTAATGATCTGATATTTCGATCATATATCTGGTACTGTTCATCATTATAGAGACTCAGGATAATATTTACTACCGCATCTAAGTCTTCATCAGTATCATTCACTTCATAGTAGTAGGCATTAGAGAGATCATCTTTTATTTCACCGTTTACCGGAATCGGTGGATATTTTGCCTGTTCAAAAGTATCTGCCGGCAGAAGTTTCTCAAATGTGCGGTTAAAATACTGTTTAATGACATCTGCTGAACGAAAATTCTGGTAAAGATAAAGTGCTTCTCCTCTTTCTCCCTTAAAAAGAGAGCGTACATTCAGAAAATTAGAAACATCGGCATTCTTAAAACGGTAGATGGACTGTTTAGGGTCACCGACGATAAACAGTGATCCAGGATAAGGAATACATCTGTCCCATCTTGGATCAATTTTAGAGGCAGCCAGATAAAAGAATATCTGTACCTGTAAGGGATCGGTATCCTGAAATTCATCAATCAGATAATAGGAATGTCTTGAATAGATATGTTTTATGAGCCTGCCGCCACTTTGCGCATCTTCTCTTAAGGCGTTTCTAAGATATAACAGGTAGTCATAGAAAGTAAGCTTTCCTTCTTTCTTGAATTTATCCAGAATCAGATCCTGACAATGCAGAATGAAATCTACAGTTACTGAATACTGCTGCTCAGTAATTCTGTTTAACAGTTCATCGAACTTTTCAGAGAAACAGTAATGTTTAAGTTTTTTTGCATCATGTGCTTTAAGAAAATCAGGATAGTTTTCAATTACTTCTGGATTATTAGGCGATATTCTTAATCTGGATACAGCTTTAAGAGCTCTAATCAAAAGCGGAATATTATCGTATTTTTTCTCGAAGACATAATAGAAGTTATCCAGTGCTTCTTTAGAATCCCTGGCTTTCTGTTCATTTTCCAGCAGGCATTCAGGGTGATCCTTAAGATATGCAATCAGCGATTTAAGAGCTGATATTTCTTTGCCAAGTGTAAGTTCTTTTCGTGGTTTTTCATATTTTACAGGAAAGCTTCGGTTAGACATCAGGCAGATAAAGCTTTCAACAAAGGCTTTTTCTGCATTTTTGTGATAGTTTTTGAAGTTATGAGCTTCTTCCCTCAATGTTTCACCATATTTCCCTGATTCTATTTTTTTATATTCAATGAGCAGCTGTTTTCTTAATTCATCATCATCAATAACGGATGCGGATGAGGGTATGCCAATGGCACTTGGATGTTCGCTTTCTACCATGTTGCAGAATGAGTCAATGGTGCCCAAGAAGGCCATATCGATATTTCTGAGAGCTTCAGCACATCTTTGACGGCTGATGTCACTTGGGTTGTCCAGTTCCAGGGGATCATAGACAAAATCCTTGACTGTTTCGGCTTTTGACCTTTTAGCCAGTGCGGACTGCAGTCTTGAGTAAAATTCATTGGCCGCAGCCTTGGTAAAAGTAATGGCACAGATTCTGGAAATATCGATGCCCTGCTCTATCATTGAGACTATGCGCTTGACTAAAACCGTTGTCTTTCCCGAACCTGCTCCAGCTTCGACAAAGTAGTTATGATTTATATTGTGAATAATTTTTTCACGGGATATTAAATCAGTCTGTATCTGTTCCATTTTCTTCCTTTCTTCTGCAGATCTTTCTAAAGCCACAGAAGGTACAGCTATCTTCTTCTTTAGCCCATGGATAGTTTCCGCTGTTTAAAGATTCTTTAAAAATATCTATTTTGTTTAAGAGTTTATCTTTCATATCTTCACTGTAGTAAGTGCGTATTTTTCTGCGGTTGTTCAGATAGCGATATTCGCAGTATTTTACTTTATAGCCCATTGTTTCAAGCCCATAGGCATAAAGAATAATCTGCAGGCAGGAATCTATATCGTCCTGTTTATTTTTTACATCGGAATAGGTTTTATAGTCGATTATGATATATTCGTTTTCGTTTATTTTTTCTATTCGATCTACAAAGCCTCTGAAATGAAGTCCTTTGCAGTAGAAGTCTATTTCTTTTTCACTGGCAAGTATCTCATTGCCCGGATCTGAATCAAGACCGTTTTTTACCATATTCAGATAATCGTCTTTGAGCTGTTTAACCCCGGCACTGTTTAAAGGTATACGTCTTTTTAGATAATCATCAAAAATATTTGAGGCATAGTTAAAAGCTCTGTCTGAATCCTTTGTGGGGTCATTTCCATATTCTTCCATTGCCGCATGAACCATAGTACCGGTGGCTGAACCTTCCAGTATCTGTAAAGGGTCATCTGTTTCATCTTCTTTTAGTTTAAGAATATAGCGATAATAGAAGTATTTGGGACAGTCAAAAAATCTTTCCAGTCCAGTTGGTGACAACAGCAGTTCTTCTTTAGGCATATATGGTTCAGATTTGTCTTCAAAAGAGGTGTCAATCAGTTCACCATTAAGATAAGACAGACCGGCATTCTGGCAAAGTGACAGAGGTGTTTCAAAGAAGCCATGGTGTTCAATTACTGAATTAAATTTATCTATATCATCATCAAGACTCTGTTTCTTATAGATTTCAAATAATATTGAGGAGGCATTTTCTTCTTTCAGGTCATTTAAGTTAAATTCAGAAAATGATAAGCTGATATTAGAATTTACTGATGAATAGATATGTATAATGTCATTGAGTTTTTTCTTGTTTATTTCAATTGTTTCATATGAATAAGGGGCGTCTTTAATATTGAATCTTTCAAGGTCTGAGTCCAGAAGTATATAGTTTTCAAGGACTTTGCCTGGGAATACAGAGGCATTGAGCCCCATGATAAAAAGATATTTATTGAAGCAGTTCAGTGCATCATCTATAGAGATGATATTGAGGGCATCAGCTCTATATTTTTCTTTTTTGAGATAGACACTGCCCAGGCTTTCCAGAGTTTCGCTCAAAGGTATGTTTCTGGTCTTTTTAAGGTAATCGCAGATATATTCTCTGGCTGAGGTATCGAAGTCATCAAGACAAAGCGTATATTTGTCAATAATGTCTGCATAAGATGAAAAACAGGCGGCAATATTTTCTATATTCTCATATTCTGTTTCATCTGAAACTTCTTTGAAGATATTCAGATTCTCATGGTTATCAATACCAATTTTAAGATCAGAGAGCTGTTTAAGATAGCTGTCTTTAATTGTTAAGGCTGTATCTTCTTCAAGTTTTCTTAAATCAAAATAAGGAGAATGAACAAAGCGTTTAAGGCTGTCAAAGCTGTAGAATTCTTCTTCATTCCAGCTATGAAGCAGATTTAAGAGTTTATAGGCCTGGGAGTCTTTGACTCTATAGCCGGTATGAAAGGACATGGGAATGTCATAAAGTTTAGAGTAAGTCTGCAGTACCGGCAGATATTTGGAATCTATGCACAATATATTGCATAGACCATAGGGAATTTTATTCTGAATGATGTAGTTCAGGGTATATTCTATTTCATTATTAAAGCCATAGAAAGAAAGGAAACTGTCTGTCTTATATTTATCTTCAAGACCAAGATATTCGTGATATGTAGTATACTGGATATTTTTGAACAGGGTTTTAAGCAGTCTTTTTTCTAATGGGGACAGATTATATTCTGTAAATACTGTCAGTTTTTCTGATAAGGGGGAATTTAAGGCGATAGCTTTACGAATAAGGGAAATAGTATCATCTATACCATTTTGCGTTAAATAGCTCATATAGGCTTTGTAAAGCTTTAAAAAGGCCGTGTTCTTTTCTTTAAATTCTCCATCCGAGAAGATTCTTTCAAACTCTTGAACTTCATTATCTTCAATCAGGCTTCTGGCTGTACACAGAGCGTTATAGAGCTTGTTGCAGTCTTCATAGTTTATATCCTTGTATTCTTCAATATCTTTGCACAAACTGTACAAAAGACATCTTGACGCAAGAGCATCGATTAATTCATAATCAGCAAACATCAAAGCTTCTTTAGCCAGTTTCAGTGAATTAACTATCTGAACATTAAAGAGATTTTTCCCTGCTCTGTTTAAAGATAAAAGATATTCATTTTCATTAACATCAGGAACATAAATAAAAGTCTTTTCCATGTTTATTATTATACAGGGAAAAGACTTCTAAATCTAATACGAACAGACAATACCCTTATCACCGGCATAGAAAGAAGCGATAGGTCCAGTATGGGCAATTACCACTTTAATGTCAGGGAATTTCTCAAGGATGGCATCCTTAATCTTGTTGGCTTTGTTTAAGGCGTTGCAGTGTGATATCTGCATTACTTTAATATCGAGATTCTTCATATCCTCAAGCACAAAGCCAATCATCTTATCAATGGCTCTTACATTGCCTATAGCCTTGTCTTTTAAGACAATTTCTCCTTCTTTACCTTCCAGTATTGGTGAAATACTCAAGAGTTTAGACGCCATAAGCATCACACCTTTGAGTCTTCCATTCTTTTCCAAAAATGTCAGATCCTCTAAAACAAAGATGGTGCACATGTTTTTAATGAATTCTTCAATCCTTGAACAGACTTCATTAAACTGTTTAAATGTATCTTCAAGCTGCAGTATCATCGATACAATTAAACCCTGACCAGCTGAAGCTGAAAGCGAGTCGAAAACTTTAATACTGGCGTGCGGATTATCTTCCAGATATATGTCCTTTGCCATCACAGCACTTGAATATGAACCAGAGAGTTTAGAAGAAAGAGTCACTACATAGATTCTCTTGCCTTCATATTTCTCAAAAAAGCTGATAAAGTCTCCAGGTGCCGGACAGGCTGTCTTTGGACATTCCCTGGATGTTTTAACTTTTTCCAGAATAAGCTTTGGGTCAATGCCATATTCCGCAACAAGTTCTTCATTATCAAATCTTAAAGTAAGAGGTATGGTTTCTACTTCTTCTCTTTCTAACAGTTCAGGACTTAAATCCCCTACTGTGTCCATCAGTACTACAAAATCTTTCATAATGTTAATCACTCACTTTCCTGATTGCCGATACTCCAAAGGCGGTTGGTCCGGTATGTACACCAATTGTACAGCCTATCTGGCAGGTGCTTATTTCTTCATCAAAGTCTGGCCAGTTTTCCCTGAGAGCTTCCTTCAGCATTTCTTTTAATATATTTCTGTCTTCCACATCATAGGCTGATGTTGCAGAGAAAACATATGAAGATGGACTGTTGGTAGTTTCTTTGATATATTCTATCAGCTTATCAATACATTTGCGGTAAGAGGCCTTCTTCCCTCTTACTACGCCTTCTGAGAAAAGTTCGCCATCCTTAACCACAATAATTGGCTTTAAGCCAAGAAGATTGGCTGACTTGCCCATAGCCTTGCCTACTCTTCCACCATGTATCAGATAGTCAAGATTGTCAACTGAGAAAAAGATACGGGAAGTAGGAAGACAGAGATCCTGGGCATTGATGATTTCTTCCATTGTAGAACCATTTAAAGCCATATTGGCTGCCATAATAATCCAGTCACCCTGAGACAGAGTAACGAGGGTAGAATCAAAAACCTTGATATTGCGGTCTGGATATTCATCCATCACAATCTGTGAAGCAATATTGGCTGAATTAAATGAACCTGACAGTTTCTTGGAGATTGTGTAGCACAGAATATCATAGCCTTCCTCAGCCATAGGCTTAAAGGTATCAACATAGTCCTGAATTGAAGGAAGCGAAGTCTTGGCAAAACATCTGGTTTCTACCATTGTTTTGTAGAACTCATCAACTTCAATATCAACATGCTCCTTAAGATAGTTTTTATCATCAAAAGAAACATAGAAAGGCACTACAGTAACACCCAGTTCATTGGCCATTTCAATCGGTCTGTCCCAGGCTGAATCAGTTACAATCTTAAACATATTACACTCCTTATATAAACATCAACATTATATGACAGTTTATTAATTTGTCACAATTATGGTCTAATCTGAATTCTTTCAATTGAAACAGGAAGACAGCTGTTATCATCAATGGTGACACTTACGCCACAAAGTATCGCCTGCCCTTCAGCTATTTCGTAGCGGGTTTTTTCATGCAGAATATTTGATCTTATTGTCTCGTTTATATCACGGCCAATAATTGAATTATATGGACCACACATCCCCACATCACTGATAAAGGCTGTCTTATTATTCAATACAGCTTCATCAGCAGTCTGAACATGAGTATGGGTTCCCAGTACACATTGAGCATGAGATTTGAAATATTCGGCAAAGAGTCTTTTTTCGGCTGTTGCCTCGGCGTGCATATCGACAATAAAGATATCCGCTCTTACATGATCGATAATATCCTGATAGGACTCATAGGGATCAGACATATAGTCACCCATCGAATATCGGCCCAGAATATTGGCTACACAGACTTTCCTCTTATTTATTTCAAATAAACGGTAACCGCTTCCTACTTTATCAATAAAATTGTTTGGCACAATCAGTCTGTCCATCTTCGAAATGTTTTCAATGATATTGTGTTTAGAATAGGTATGATTACCCATTGTTATGGCATCAATGCCATAGCTGATGAGTTCTTCATAAATATTCAGGGTTAAACCCTTGCCATGAGCTGCGTTTTCACCATTGGCAATCACAAAATCACTTTTGTATTTTTCCTTTAAAGATGGCAAAAGGTCGCGAATAATTTCGCGACCACTTTTTCCAACAATGTCTCCTAAAAATAGAATGTTCATTATTACTTAGCTACTTCATTTGCCCTTAACTCACGGATTACAGTAACCTTGATCTGTCCTGGGTAAGTTAATTCGTTTTCAATTCTTTCCTTAATATTTCTGGCTATCATTGTGCACTTGGCATCGTCTACCTTATCAGGCACAACCATAACTCTGATTTCACGTCCGGCCTGAATCGCAAAGGCTGAATCAACGCCATCATTTTCCTTAGCGATAGCTTCAAGCTTTTCCAGACGCTCAATGTAGTTTTCCATGCCTTCATAGCGGGCACCAGGTCTGGCAGCTGAGAGAGTATCGGCAGAAGCTACAAGATAAGATATTAAGCTTGTAGGAGGCACATCACCATGATGAGATTCAATGGCATTAACTACCACTTCATTTTCACCATACTTCTTGGCATATTTGGCACCCAGTTCAACATGAGTACCTTCCTGTTCAAAGTCAACAGCTTTACCAATATCGTGGAGCAAACCTGCACGCTTGGCAAGTGACTGATTTAAACCAAGTTCGGCAGCCATCATTCCTGCGAATGAGGCAACTTCCATGGCGTGTTCCAGACCGTTCTGGCCATAAGAATAACGGTATCTTAAAGTACCTACCAGTTTTACCAGTTCGGGATGAATTTTGCCAATCTTCAGTTTGAAGCAGGCATCTTCACCATACTTCATGATAGTTTCATTCATTTCCTTGGTTACTCTGTTTACTACTTCCTCAATACGGCCAGGCTGAATACGTCCATCTTTGATTAAAGTTTCCAGAGACAGACGGGCAATTTCCCTTCTGATTGGGTTGAAGCAGGAAATTGTGATAGCTTCTGGTGTATCGTCGATAATCAGATCAACACCGGTAGCCTGTTCAATAGCGCGGATATTACGGCCTTCTCGTCCGATAATACGCCCCTTCATTTCCTCACTTGGCAGGGCAACAACGGAAATTGTGCGGTCAAGTGATTCCTCCTGGGAGTATCTTTGAATAGCTGTTGCGATAATTTCACGTGAATTTTCCTTGGCTTTGGCCTTGGCTTCTTCTTCTTTCTCACGGATATAGGCCGCAACCTCATTCTGCATCTTTTTCTCAACTACCTGCATCAGTTCATCATGTGCTTCCTGTTGAGACATATTAGATACTCTTTCTAAAAGTGTGATCTGTCCTTCAATTCTTGATTGAAGTTCTTCTTCCATTTTGTTTAATTGGACAGCTTTTTCTTCAGCTTTCTTAAGCTTTTCATCCAGTTTGCGTTCTTTTTGAGTCAGATTTTCATCGCGGAAATTAAGAGAATCCTCTCTTCTTAAAAGTTTTGTTTCCTGCGACTGCAGCTCGGATTTACGATCTTTAATTTCTTTTTCAGCTGATAGCTTTAAATCATAGACTTGTGTTTTACCGTCTAAAACAGCCTGTTTAATAGTGTTCTTGGCTTCGTCTTGTGCGTCATCTAGGATTTTTTTAGCTTTAGCCTTAGTTGAGTTAATTTTAATATTGTCGATAATATAAAAAACTATTACCCCAATGATTAAACCAACTAATGCCCCGATTAAAATGGAAGGAATACTTAAATTACCCATATTTTGTATACCTCCATTAAGTATTTGAATTAATTTGGAATAAATCCTTAATTATTATACCAAAATTACCCACAATTAAAAGATGGAATTCCTTCCATCTTTTATAGATTCTCCTTATTTGCCAGTTTTAGCTTAATGGCCTCTGTGATTTCCTCATCCACTTCCGGATTGGCTTTCAGATAGGCTCTTACTGAATCAGAACCCTGGCCAATCTTCTCTCCCTTATAGGAGAACCATGAACCAGACTTATCGATGATGCCAAGTTCTACACCCAGACTTACTACTTCCGAGAGATGGGAAATACCCTCACCATAATAGATTTCAACCGTACAAGACTTAAATGGTGGGGCTACCTTGTTTTTGGCACACTTGACATTGACTTTGTTGCCCACTACTTCTGAACCATTCTTGATAGCTTCTGATTTTCTTACTTCCAGACGGATAGAAGCGTAGAACTTAAGTGCACGGCCACCGGTAGTTACTTCAGGGTTGCCAAACATGACACCGACTTTTTCTCTGAGCTGATTGATGAAAATAGCGGTACAGTTATTTGCCGACATTGAACCCGCCAGTTTACGCATGGCTTTAGACATAAGTCTGGCATGTAAACCGATATTTGAATCGCCCATTTCACCATCAAGTTCAGCTTGTGGTACCAGTGCGGCAACCGAGTCAATGACAATCAGATCGATTGCGCCAGACTTGATCAGTACTTCCGCGATTTCCAGTGCCTGTTCACCCGAGTCAGGCTGGGATAAAATCAGTTCATCAACATCAACACCCAGTGCCTTGGCATATTTTGGGTCAATAGCGTGTTCAGCATCGATGAATGCACATTTGCCTCCGCCCTTCTGACACTCCGCAATAGCCTGTAAAGCCAGCGTTGTCTTACCTGAAGATTCAGGTCCATAAATCTCGATGATTCTGCCTCTTGGAAAGCCGCCTACACCAAGTACATTATCAATCGATAATGAACCGGATGAGATAACATCTACTTCTACAAGAGCTCTGTCGCCAAGCTTCATTACAGCACCTTTTCCGTACTGTTTTTCAATCTGTTTTAATGCTTCATTAAGAAGCTGATCCTTAGAATTTGTATCTTTCAGATCTTTCTCTTTTGCCATAAAATTTTTCCTCCTATATTATTATTGTCAAAAAAAATGAAAATTCCTCACATAGATTCAAAAATATAGGATTTCATCTGCACAAAATACGAATAACCGGACGCAAATGACACAAAAGCGGTCAGCCAGATCATAATTGTGGTCATTGGGAAATAGAAAAGTTCAAATGGCAGATTATTGATTAGAACAAGAGAAATAGTAACCATCTGCAGCACTGTCTTAACCTTGCCCATCATGCCAGCTGCCACTACTACACCATTTTGTGATGCCAGCATTCGGCAGCAGTCGACAATGGTATCTCTAGATAACATGATGACAACAGGAATAACCGGAATTGCACCTTTAGATGCCAGTACAATAAAGATTGAATTAACAAGCAGCTTATCGGCGATTGGATCCGCGAATTTTCCGAATGTTGTGATCAGGTTGCGCTTTCTGGCAATCTTGCCGTCAAGCATATCTGTAAAGCTCGCAATTAAGAACAGAACCAGTACCACAATATTTAATACACTTAAAGATACTGGTCCAACAGGAAAGCTTGGGATGCTGATTCCAAATGTTCCATATGGAAATAACCATACCAGCAGTATTACTGGTACAAGCACTATTCTGAATAAAGTTAATTTATTAGGTAAATTCATATTAGTCCTCCAAATCTATCCTTATTATTGTATATTTTTTAGTCTTCTTTTAAAAGTATTAAAAAAGAACCTGACGGTTCTAATCTATATCACTAAGTACATTAATAAGCCATGTTTTGTACCCTTTTGAGGTGACGGTCATTTATCTTCACAAATGTGACCCGTATTACTTCATTTCGCTTTTGGGGTTCCTCTACCAAATTTGAGTTTCTCGCTTGCGGGGTTTATCACGTTCCACTCCTGTATTTTCATACAGGCTCGTCTCTTTGACACTTTTACAGGTTAAACCATAGTTGCCCTTAGGTTTATTAACCAGCCGTTAGTTTGCACTACCTAAGCTTATTTTTTCGCTTAGCACAATCACTACTGTCATCGCAGACAGTGCGAGCATGGACTTTCCTCTAACATTTCTGCCAGCGGCCGTCTAAATGTTACTTACGTAATAGTTCTTCTTCAAGTCTTGAAATTCTCTTAAGCAGATCAACTGAAGAGTAGGAAGTAGTATTTGAAATATCAAATGCCTTCTGCTTACCCTGAAGATCAATATTCTTCTTAGTCAGTTCCTTGACTTCATCCTGCAGGCTTGAAACATAATCGAGCAGTTCCTGCACATTATCTTCCATCTTGTAGTAGTCATCAAGAACCAGATCAAGAAAAGCATCAACTTCTTCAGCGGAATAACCCTTGAAGTCAACCTTGAATTCTGTATCTAATATCTGTTCAGGTGTTAAATTTAACTTTTCCATAATAAAAATCAATCCTTAGAATGATTATATCACAGAATGTATTGGATGATAGATATTTTAAAAAAAGAGAATGTGTTTTTAAGCACATTCTCTTTAGATTTAAATATTAGCCCTGCTGAGCTTCCATTGACTTAAGTCTGTTGTAACGCTTCTGAGCATCCTTTAATGTCTTATCAAACATCTTGTCTGCTTCTTCAGCGCCCTTAATCTTAACCAGCTGATTGAAACGAGTTTCGTTCATCAGGAAGTCCTTAAATTTAGACCAGTCAGGTTCCTTAGAATCTACATGTAATGGAGCAGCTTCGTTTCTAGGGTCGAATCTGTACAATGTAGTGTAACCACATTCGATTGCGGCTTTCTGAACCTTCTGATGGTTAGATAAGCCACCCTTGATACCGTGTTCAGCACATGGAGAGTAAGCAATGATCAAAGATGGACCATTGTAGCTTTCAGCTTCTCTTAAGGCATTTAATGTCTGCTGTCTGTCAGCACCCATAGAGATAGAAGCTACATATACATGGCCATAAGCCATTGCGATCTGTCCTAAGTCCTTCTTGGCTGTTGGCTTACCACCGGCAGCAAACTTGGCAATTGAAGATGCCTGTGAAGACTTAGAAGCCTGACCACCTGTATTTGAGTAAACTTCTGTATCAAGCACCAGTACATTTACATTCAGGTCATTGGCAATTACATGGTCTAAGCCGCCGTATCCAATATCATAAGCCCAGCCATCGCCACCAACGATCCATACAGACTTGCCAACAAGATCTCTTTCATAGCTTAAGAGCTCCTTAACCTTTTCGTTATTAGAAGCCTTAACAGCTGCGATTACTTCATCCTTGCATGCTCTCTGTAAGTCTCTGTTGCCATTTGCAGCAATATACTTTTCAAATGCTTCTTTGCAGTCGCCTTCCAGATTTTCTTCCATGATTGAAAGAATTCTAGATTCCTTGTAGTTCTGAGATACTGCCATACCGAAACCGTATTCTGCATTATCTTCGAATAATGAGTTAGCCCATGCTGGACCTTCACCATTCTTATCAACGATAAATGGAGAAGAAGGTACAGATGAAGAGTAAATCATTGAACAGCCTGTAGCGTTGGCTACCAGCATATCTTTACCAAACAGCTGTGAAACCAGCTTGTAGTAAGGAGT
>DBOW01000117.1:6847-10134 GCA_002299675.1 Solobacterium sp. UBA636 | reverse complement strand
TCAGTTGGATATCTGTCAGTCTTAGGATCTAACTCTTTGTACATGTAGTCAGCAAGTGCTTCTTCTTCAATAACATCCTTTACAGATACCATAGTCAGAGCCTTGTTGCCCTTCATTCCTGGACATTCTGTAACACATAGACCACAGCCAACACAGTTTGCAGGAGAAACCTGGATTCTGAACTTCAGATCTTTCTGCATCATGGCATCCTTATATTCGAAAGCCATAGGTGCATTCTTGATTTCTTCTTCAGTCAGCAATACTGGACGGATAGTTCCATGAGGACATACCATTGAACAGAAGTTACACTGGATACAGTTTTCTGGATTCCACTTAGGTACCTGTACGGCAATAGTTCTCTTTTCCTTGAATGAGTAGCCATTCTTGATAGAACCATCTTCAAGACCATACTTTGTGAAATGAGAAACTGGCAGATCATAACCATTCAGGTCGTTGATTGCGCATACATGCTCATCAAAGTAGGCATCACCAGTCTTCTTGTTGGCATCATAAGTAAGTTCAGCCCATTCTGGCTTAACTGGTACTTCAACCAGTCCATCTTTACCTTTATCGATAGCCACATAGTTTAACTGAACGATATCATCACCCTTCTTAGAGTATGACTTCTTAGCCATATACTTCATTAATTCAACAGCTTTGTCATAAGGCATAATCTGTTCATTTAATGCGAAGAATGCTGACTGCAGAATTGTATTTGTTCTTCTGCCCATACCGATTTCCTGAGCGATCTTGGTTGCATCAATCACAAAGAACTTGGCATGCTTCTTGGCTAAAGAAGCTAAGAGTCTGTTTGGCAGGTGCTTCTCAAGTTCATCCACAGGGAATGAAGTATTTAATAAGAAAGTACCACCTTCCTTCAGGTAACGGATCATATCATACTTGAAGCAGTATTCATCAAGTGAACATGACAGGAAGTCTGCATTGGCAATATAGTAAGTAGACTTGATTGGAGATGGACCAAATCTTAAGTGTGATCTTGTTACACCACCAGCCTTCTTAGAGTCATACTGGAAATATGCCTGAGCATATAAATCAGTGTTATCACCGATAATCTTGATTGATGACTTGTTGGCTGAAACTGTACCATCAGAACCTAAACCGAAGAACAGACATGAAGTATAGTCTGTAGGAATATGGAACTTAGGATCAACATCAAGTGACAGGAAGTTTACATCATCATATACACCGATTGTGAATGGATCCTTAGGAGCATCCTTAAGCATTTCATCATAAACAGCCTTAATCTGATTAGGAGCTGTATCTCTTGAAGAAAGACCATATCTTCCGCCAATGATTCTGATATCCTTATGATTCTTTAATGCTTCTCTTACATCTAAGTACAGAGGCTCTCTTCCACCCTGTTCGATAGTTCTGTCAAGTACCGCAATTGTCTTAACAGTTGCAGGAAGTACCTTCTCTAAATACTTAACAGAGAATGGACGGTAAAGATGTACCTTGATTAAACCAACCTTTTCACCCTTGGCTCTTAAAGCATCAATAGTGCCCTTGATTGTTTCAGTAACTGAACCCATGGCAACGATAACTCTGTCAGCACATGGATCACCATAGTAAGTAAATGGTGCATATTCTCTTCCTGTATGCTCAGAAATCTTCTGCATATAATCGTTAACGATATCAGGAATTGCATCATAGTAAGGAAGCTGTGCTTCAACAGTTGCGAAATAAATATCGTCGTTTTCAGCACCACCTCTGGTTACTGGGTTTGTATGTGGGTTTAAAGCACGAGCCTTAAATTCATTTACCTTGTCCCAGTCGATTAATGACTTCAGGAAGTCATAATCCATTACTTCTACCTTCTGAATTTCATGAGATGTTCTGAAACCATCAAAGAAATGAATGAAAGGCAGAGAACCCTTGATTGCGGATAAGTGTGCTACACCAGCCAGATCCATACATTCCTGTACAGAATGTGAACATAACATACACATACCAGTCTGTCTGGCTGCGTAGATATCCTGGTGGTCACCAAAGATAGAAAGTGATCTTCCAGCTAATGCTCTGGCTGCAGTATGAATAACGCCTGGCAGCATTTCACCTGCAATCTTGTACATGTTAGGAATCATTAATAAGAATCCCTGTGAAGCAGTATAAGTAGCACCTAAGGCACCACCCTGCAATGCTCCGTGAAGTGCACCAGCAGCACCAGCTTCTGACTGCATTTCTACTACTTTTACGCTTGTATCGAAGATATTTTTTCTTCCTTCTCTGGCTGCCCAGGTATCAGTAACCTCAGCCATTGGAGAAGAAGGTGTAATAGGATAAATACAAGCTACTTCTGTGAAGGCATACGCACTATGAGCTGTAGCGGTATTACCATCCATAGATTGGAACTTTTTTTCCATATAATCCTCCCTTTATTACCTTCTAATTATAAACCAAAAATGAAAACCTTTTCACTTATTTAGCAAATTAATTTTTTAACATGGGATAAACCCCTGTTCACTGATGGTCTTAACTCCAAAGACAAAATAAAGCAGATGACAGATCCAGACAAAAAATATAATTACTCTTCCCACAGCTGTATTTCTCATACAGACAAAAGCGATACCCATAATCAGACTTACAGAAATAATAACTAATGCCTTTTGCCTGTAATACCTTTTACCTTTAAACCATAGACCAAAGTACGTTTGATTACTTCCGTATTGTATGGCTTATTACCTTCAGGATAATAATGATTCATGATCAGATCAAGTATTCTTTTCTTGTCTTCTTCAATAAAAAATACTTCACCCTGTCCTGTTACAGATTCATAATATTCCGTACACATCAGCTTATTTTCATCATAGTGTTCATAATTATCTGTCTCTATTTCAAAGGAAACATGATTATTCTTTTTAAGCAGATCTATCTTTCTGCCCTCCATAGCTGAATGAAAATACAGATATAGTTCATCACCTATTACTTCATAGCCATAGTTTAATGGAACAATATAGGGATAAACATCATCATTAATACAAAGATGACAGATTCTTCCCTTCTTTACAATTTCAAAGACATCATTTCTATCTTTAACTTCTCTATCTGCTTTACGCATATCTTTACCCCCTTAATATCAATATAACCGAAACAACAGTTAAAGCTATCGTGACAGACAAAACAGCCAGCTGTTTATTTCTGCCAAGATTTTCTATTATGCCATTAAGGAAAGGATATACCAGATAATACAGCACAATACCTATCAGTATCGAAAGAAGCGCATATACAAGAGAAATATAGATCAGATAAATTAATGTCAGAACAAA
>DBOW01000117.1:5279-6782 GCA_002299675.1 Solobacterium sp. UBA636 | reverse complement strand
ATTACCATCACTAAAGCCGAAAGCCCAAAGCTCAGCATACAGGTCTTATAGAGCTTCCTGGTATCAATGCTGCAGTAAATAAACAGATAAAACAGAATAAACTCCGCCATGAAGACAAAAGGCAGATTAAAGAGTACAGATATAAAAATATCCAGACACAGCACAAAGAGGGTTTTGATTAAAGATGTATACTGATTTCTTTTAGAACTAAGTATACTGTCCATTCTGCTTCTTAATGGCTCTGTTTCAAAATATCTATTCTGCATAATACAGATATCAGGAGAATAAGAAACATCATAGAGATAAAAAACATCTCCAGACACAATAAAATCATAGGAAACATAGCCGTTTTCTTCCTGCTTCATAAGTTCTAATGCCCTGTTTTGTATTTCTTTATACATTGGAATCTTTATACCTGTAAACATAGTATTGGTATCAGGATTCTTTTTGTAGGAATTATGGTCTTTGCCAATGGCTGGCTTTGTGATAATGCCATTATCGATATGACAGATATATTTATCATTTGTACCGGTAATAAGTGAGGTATCAATTATGGATACTTCCTCATTGTTTTTGGCCATATAGATTCTGATTTTAGTATATGCAGAAGATAATGATACAAAATTTCTGTTCTGTTCTATTTTTTCTTCAAGAATAGTTAATGAGCGCTCCTTCAGGTCATTCAGAAGGCTTTCTTTAGAAACATAGGAATCCTGATTTATCAAAGCCTTAACACTGCCATCTAAAGACAGCGCAATAAAACTTTCATGTTTGGAAAGAAAATCATCACAGTTTAAAGTAAAGGCATAATCAAAGCCTGGACTGTATTTTTCCAGAAAGTCTTTTCGATTAAGTGTTCTGATTTTATTGTTTCGACGGATATAGTTTGTATTTATCTGTTTTGTGACATATTCTCTTCTTTTGCCGCTTTCAGAAGCTTCAAAGTTAAAATCAAGATAGTTTTCAAAGGAAGAACCATACTCGAAATAAGAACGGGCTATATCCAGAAAAACAGCCAGAAATGATCTTCCTGAGTTTTTGTGTATAATATCCGCTGTTTTGACAGCTGTAAGTTTACTGGGCATAATGTCTCCTTTTTTTAAAAAGCGATGTAATATACACCGCTTAATTTGTCTGATTGTTGCAGATTTCTACCACAATTGGGGTTGTCACCAGGTATTCACCAGTTGCATAGTTTTTGTTGCCGTTTACTGATACTGAAACAATAGTTCCTACAGATTTGGTTGAACTTACTGCGTTTATTGTCAGATTGTCGAAACCATTGGATGTGAAATAATCTTTAACCTGCTGCCAGGCTTTATTGTAGTCATTTGGTACTGAATAGAATGAAATCAGTGTATCAGCATCTACAATCTGAGCCTTTACATCTTCAGCTGCTGGTGAACCGCTGGAAATCATGCAGGATACCGTTGTAGTTATACCGCTCTGCAGACCTCTACAGTCAAACAGTTTACCCTTTTCAACAGTTGCGGAAGTTGTTTC
>DBOW01000117.1:4869-5147 GCA_002299675.1 Solobacterium sp. UBA636 | reverse complement strand
GCACCTAAAGACAATCTATAAGTAATCTTGGTACCGGTATCCAGATAGCCATCTGGGTCATAGTAGGCTATTGTGCCCTTGGCATTTAAAGTTGAATAATAGCCGCTTTCATCTTTTACAACATTAGTAAAACCTAAAGACTTACATTTATCCAGGAAATTGCTTTCACTATAACCTAACAGATTTGTAGGCAGTGTAGCCTTTGTGCCAGTAGGTTTATCTGAACCAGATGAAGATCCAGTCAGTGTGCAGGAAATGGTTGTGTTGATTCCATCCTT
>DBOW01000117.1:0-4804 GCA_002299675.1 Solobacterium sp. UBA636 | reverse complement strand
ATATGGGCATTTAATTCGTTGTACTTCTTGATTAAAGCCTCACCATCACTTAATGACTTGCCGTTGAAATCAGAGGCATTAAAGCTGTAGGCACCTAATGATAATCTGTAGGTAATTTTGGTGCTTGTCAGCATTTCACCATCTGGATCATAATAGGCCACAGTGCCCTTGGCATTTAATGTTGAGTAATAACCACTTTCATCTTTTACGACATTGGTAAAGCCTAAAGACTTACATTTGGCCAGGAAGTCACTTTCACTTGAGCCCAGAAGATTTGCAGGCAGTGTCGCCTTTGTGGTAGTTCCATCACCTTTAGAAAGTTTGCAGGAAATAGTAATATTAGGCGATTTAAATTCACTTGTACAGCTGTACAGATCACCTGCGTTTACATCATTTGATTTTTCTTCAGTTGTTTCTAAAGTGATGTGGGCATTACGGGTATTGTATTCTTTAACCATCTCCTGTACCTTGGTTAAAGATTTGCCTTCGTATTCAGTTTTATCGAAAGTATACTGGCCAGCAGAAATGGCATAGTTGATAGTTTCGTTTAAAGGAAGGTTGCCATCATCATATGAGAAGATGGTTCCTTTAGCTGATTTAACTGAAAAATAAGTGGTTGTGTCTTTCTTTATGCTGGTGAAGCCAAGATCTTTAACAGCTTTAAGGAAAGAATCTTCACTTGTACCAAGCATGGTGGCCGGAATAGTCGCAGTCTTTACATCACCCTGCGATAAGGTGATGGTTATAGTTCCACCTTCAGTGATATTCTGACCAGCCGCAATTGACTGTTTGATTACTCCACCCTCCTTGACAGATGAAGAGGACTCATAAAGATATTTAACAGTAATGTTATGATCCTTGGCCCAGGTATCAATTTCGGTTTTGGTATTTGCTGAAAAATCTGGAACATTCAGCATTTCTTTGCCGGCAATTTCTACTGTAATCGCTTCATCAGGACTGGCTTTTGAAGGATTGACAGAGAGTACTTTGCCGCTTTCCACTTCGGAATTATCAGTATAGGTATAGCTTACATTATTAAAACCATGTTCAGAGAACCAGAGTTTGATTGAATCATAAGTCTGACTGTCTGCGGGAATATCAAATTTGGAATTTGGGTCCTTTCCCTTTGAAATAATAACTGTAACCTTGTTCTTGATTGGGTCGCCCTCTTTAACTGACTGATAGATTACTCTGCCCTGGGCTACCGTATCATCATAGTCCTCTTCGATAACCAGTTTGTCGGAAAGCTTATTGTCATTAAACCAGGCGCTTATTTCTTGAGAACTCATATCGGAGAAATTGATAGCCAGTACATCTGGTTTTATAAACATTTTGTAGCCAAAGAAACCTCCCACTCCCAGTAAGGCAAGAAGAATGAACAGGAGTACTACATTGAGTTTTGATTTAAAGAAATTCATATCACTATCTCACTTTCAGTATATTTTTATTTAAGCTGCCAGTTTTTTCAACCGCATATGTTTTATCGTTCAGAGCCAATGGACTAAATTCTTTTGTTTCGGTTGACATATTAACGATGTCACGATATGTTGTTCCATCCTGAGTGTTTTCAATTTCCAGAATCATATCATAGCTGCCGCTAAGCTCTGTTATATCAGCTTCAAGTGAGAAACAGATATAGGTCATATCATAGCTTGACTTGAGAGCTTGGGAATAATTCACTGGACAGGCAAAATTTTCTGCTTCATAAGTATATTCTTCCTTAGAAGACTTCACAAGATGAAGCCTGTATTTTAGCGCAGATGGATCGTTGTAGTTCAGATAATAAATCATCGCATGAGCCTTCAGATTCAGCACAGCCTTTCCGTCTTTTTCATCAAGGCTTAAAGAATCATAGACAAACATGGAATTTCTGACTTCTGGTTTATTGACGGTATAGTCAATATTTGTACTGGTTATTTCCAGTTCCAGTCTGTATCCATACATTGAATTAGAAGAGATTCGATTAATATAACGATAGTCAGCGGTTTCAACTGCTGAAGAAATATCCGAATACTTGTTATTTGATGAAGTAAGCGGAATATCCCTTGAAGCACCTGAATTTGTTACTCTGATATAAAGAGTATAGTTTCCGGTATTGAGATCTTTAATCTCGACTGTGCCATTAAACGCAATCTGATTATAAGTATAGCCATCATTGATTGAGAAGCCAAATTCTGCAGTATTTAAATCATATACTGCTTTTTCAGTACCGGTATCTATATCCTTTACAACCAGCTGATGTTTAATCTTTGAGGCATCTGTAAAGTTCACTTTTGAAAAGAAGGCAGTTCCTGAAACAGTAAGACTGTTTCCATCCAGGCTTACTGAAGTTAAAGACAGAAAATCTTTAGAATCAGAAGGAACTGTAACCGGATCTTCAGGTTTTGGATCAGGAATTACAATCTGGCTTCCATCATTTAGCGGTGTTAACTGTGAAGTTTTAATATAACCATAAGATTCATTGCCATCATAGACTACCAATGTTCCTTTTGAAAGCTCGATTGGATAGATAACCTCTCCATCATCAATAGGATTTGAAGTGCGGGTCTTTGTATATTCGCCAGCTGAGTCTCTTGTAATGACAATCAGATTTTTCTGATAGCCGGTTTTATTGGCGGTAGTATAGTAGGTTTCAGAATTTGAATCTGCAGTTTTCTTAACTTCCGCATTGACAGTATTAACCAGAGCCAGTGAATAATGGTTATAATCGGTTAGAGTACCATCATAGTTTTTGGAATACTTATCCAGTTCATAGTAGTATCTGGATATTTTTTCTGCCCAGTAGGGATCAGAGGCATATTTGGTAATAAAGCCTCCACCCTTATTGCCTAAAGACATGGTGAAATAAACATTCGCTTTTACATCCATGTAGTTGGCAAGATTGTCAGCCATCTGTGCTTCAACGCAAGAAGAAACCGAAGAGTAAGCTGTGGCATTTCCGGTATTGTCATCAAAGGCACCCCAGCCAAAAAGATTGTTCTTGTTGCGGGCAATATTGGAAGTACCCCAGTCTGATTCATGAATGGCCATGCAGAGTATTGCTGCACCATTTACTCCATATTTATTCTGATTATCAATGAAAGCGGAAGCTTTATTAAGCAGAATGGAGTTCTTTTCTCCAGCTTTTAAATTCAGGAAGGCATTCATCACATCAGCTGAAATATCTGTATTTGATCTAAGCGGCAGAAACTGATAGTAGTTATAGTAAGTACCAGCCAGCTGAGTCAGCTTTGAATCAGTGTAGAAATTAACTCCATCATTGGAATAATACCTTGCCCCTTCTTTCATAAAAGATGGTGCTACACCTATCGCAATAGAACTGGAAATGGCATCTTTTCCATCAGGTGACCAGGCTCGATAGAAGGTAAATACCAGATCAGTATATTTTCCATCATCGCTCTTCTTTGCCTCATAGTAATTCTGATGACAGATGACTTCAAAAGGCTGTTCATTGGCTCCGGTTCTGTCGTTGCCGCCCAGTGTAATCTTAATCCCCTTTTCCACAAATTTCGAAGGTACCAGATCAACATATTCCAGATCGGCATAGCCAGTAAAGCCATTCATAGTAACTTTGACATATCCGCCAGAATAGCCAAAATATTCGGTATAGAAATTAGTCTCATGATAGGTCATTTCATAATGAGCTGTCAGATAAGTTGTTGCCCCGCTGCCATTATGTCTATCATCAAGCGACGCATAAATGTTCTGGGTTGAAGTTCCACTTCTAAATGAATAAGTGTAGGCAAAGCCGGAATTCATGGAAATGATTTTTGTCGGAGATAAAGACTTCCCATTTCTTACAACATGATCACCACCCAGTTCCTTCATCTTGGCATTGGCTTCATCAAAAGAATCGTAACATTCAACTTTTTCAAATGTTCCATCATCTTTTATATAGCTCAGCTCAAAAGCTGGACAGGAAAGCGAATACTTATCGTCAGCCTTTACTTCATTACTGTCAAAAATCCCAGTTAATGGGATTAATAATAATAAAGAAAATAAAGTATATAAAATTTTTTTCAGCATGTTATCTTAATGTTGTAGGGATTTCTACCCATTTATCCGAATCAGAGAACTTGATTCTTAGCACTCCATCATAATTGATTTCTTCATTGCCGTTACGGTAAAGCTCAAAGAACAGGGCATATTCATCGCCAGACTTAAGTGTCTTGCCTATAATGTTGTCGATCTTATAGGACTTGTATGACTCATCCAGTGCCTCATATTCATAGCCTGATCCCTCTTTAATAAAGATGGCATTTTCAATCTTGACATTGTCATTAATCTTGGCAACTCTGATTTTATAAGTATAAACACAAATTGCCGAAGCATCATAATCTTCACCATTATGAAGCATCATATTTGATACATAAGCCTCTGATACATAAACTTCCTTGTCAGTCTGATCATCTTTAATGACATTGTCCTTTATTTCTTTGCCTGGCTTTAGTGTCTCGGCATTCACAAAGTTACTTAACGCAAATTTAAGTACTTCACTATTATAATATACTTTCAGTTCACCTTTCGCATTTGTGTAAGGAATTAAAACCGTAGCACTGCAGCTGCTGGTATCTGAAGAGACGGTGCTGGTTACTCCAAGCTTCTTATAGTCATAAGTTTTTTCGGTAAGTTTTGAGGTATAAAACTCCAGCTGGCCCAGATTTGTACGCTCAGATGTTACAAAATCACTGAGATCTACATAAATAGATGAACCAGTTGTAGTAAACTTAAGTTCTGCAACCAGAAAATTAAAACCGAGCTCATCAAGATTATCTTCATAAACAGTATAGTCCCCTATTTCCAC
>DBOW01000144.1:3474-4208 GCA_002299675.1 Solobacterium sp. UBA636 | reverse complement strand
GCACCAAAACTTAAAAATACCGCATCATAAGAGCTAAGATCATCTAAGCTAAAATCCTTTCCCAGTTCAGTATTTAGTTTTACTTCAATGCCTAAATCAATTATCTTTTGGATATGCCTGTTCAAAATATCTTTTGGAAGTCTAAACTCTGGTATTCCATGATACATAATGCCACCTAAATGGTCATGTTTTTCAAAAATGGTTACTTTTATGCCTTTTTTAGCCAGGAAGCCAGCGCAGCTAAGTCCCGCCGGACCTGCACCAATTACCGCAACCTTATAATCACTTAGCTCATCACTTTTTTTGTATGGCACATCTATAAACTTATCAGCCAGATATGTTTCAATTTCGCCAATAGCTACCGGTTCTCCTTTAATTCCGCGCACACATTTGCCCTGACACTGAAATTCATGCGGGCATATCCTGCCACACATCCCCATCAGCACAGAAGTTTCGGCAAAGGTTTCATAGGCTTTTAGTTCATCACCTTTTTTAAGCCAGGCAATAGCTTCAGTTACATCATTATTAAGTGGACAGCCAAGTTTGCATGGTTTTGTTTTACAGCTTAAACAGTAGTTTACGTTTTCTTCTAAATTCATAGCTCACCTCTTGTATATTTTATCAGTATAATGTTTTTTGGAATAGATAGTTAATTTGTTCTAATATTTAATACACCAGAAATCTTAAAAAAATTGGCAAAATCTGCCTGAAAAATGCATTTTTATCTTGCATCT
>DBOW01000144.1:0-3402 GCA_002299675.1 Solobacterium sp. UBA636 | reverse complement strand
AACAGTTTGGCACACCTGTTAGTGTGTGCTAAATATGGAAATGAAAGGAGACAAAATGCCTACAATTAATCAATTAGTAAGAAAAGGTCGTCAGGAAAAGACTTATAAGTCTAAATCACCTGCATTAAACAGAGGATTTAACTCATTAAAGTCTCGTCCAACTAACCTGTCATCACCTCAGAAAAGAGGCGTATGTACCCGTGTTGGAACAATGACTCCTAAGAAACCAAACTCAGCTTTAAGAAAGTATGCGAGAGTTAGACTTTCAAACGGTATGGAAGTTACTGCCTATATTCCAGGTATCGGCCATAACCTGCAGGAACACTCAGTAGTACTTATCAGAGGCGGAAGAGTTAAGGACTTACCAGGTGTTCGTTACCACATTATCAGAGGAACACTTGATTGCGCAGGTGTAGATAAGAGAAGACAGTCTCGTTCTCTATACGGTGCAAAGAAACCAAAGAACTAAATAACATGAAAGGAGATTAAGAAATATGCCAAGAAAAGGACATGTTGCAAAAAGAGATGTATTAGTAGATCCTATTTATAACTCAAAACTAGTTACTCGTTTAATCAACAAAATCATGTTAGATGGTAAAAAGGATGTAGCTGAAGGTATTCTATATAATGCATTCGAAATAATTGAAAAGAAGACAGGCCAGCAGCCTATGGAAGTTTTTGAGAAAGCTTTAGGTAATGTAATGCCTGAACTGGAACTTAAGCTTAGAAGAGTTGGTGGTGCCAACTATCAGGTTCCAGTAGAAGTTTCACAGGAGAGACGTTTAACTCTTGGTCTTAGATGGATCGTTAATTATGCAAGACTGAGATCTGAAAAGACTATGGAACTCAGACTGGCTAATGAAATCATCGATGCTTCTAACGGCACAGGTGCTTCTGTGAAGAAGAAGGATGATACTCATAAGATGGCTGAAGCAAATAAAGCATTTGCTCACTACCGCTGGTAATTTATCGGGGAGAAGTTAGATGACAAGAGAATATTCACTAGCTAATACTAGAAATATTGGTATCATGGCCCACATTGATGCGGGTAAAACAACTTGTACAGAACGTATCTTATTCTTTACTGGTAAAACTCACAAAATCGGCGAAACACACGATGGCGCATCTCAGATGGACTGGATGGCTCAGGAACAGGAAAGAGGTATCACTATTACTTCTGCCGCTACAACTACTTTCTGGGCAGGCAGTAAGCATCAGTTCCCTAAGAACCGTGTAAACATTATCGATACACCAGGACACGTAGACTTCACTGTTGAAGTTGAAAGATCTCTGAGAGTATTAGATGGTGCTGTTACTGTATTAGATGCTAAGGCTGGTGTTGAACCTCAGACTGAAACAGTTTGGCGTCAGGCTTCAACATATAAGGTTCCTCGTATCGTTTTCTGTAACAAGATGGATGCTACAGGTGCTGACTTCGATATGTCTGTAAGATCTATCGGTGACAGACTTGCTGCAAAAGCTGCTGCAATTCAGCTGCCTATCGGTGCTGAAAACACTTTCCGCGGTATCATTGATATCGTCGAAAGAAAGCAGTACATCTACAACGATGACAAGGGCTTAAATATTACTGAAACTGAAATCGAAGATCAGTTCAAGGATAGAGCTGAAGAATTAAGAAACATTCTTCTTGAAACTATCGCTGAATATGATGATGACTTCATGATGAAATATCTTGAAGGTGAAGAAGTTACAGTAGAAGAAATCAAGGCTGTAATCCGTAAGGCAGTATTAACTTCTGAATTCTTCCCTGTATTATGTGGTTCTGCCTATAAGAACAAGGGTATTCAGCTGCTGCTTGATGCAGTTATTGAATATCTTCCTTCACCAATTGATATCCCAGCTATCAAGGGTACAATTCCTAATAGTGACAAGGTTGAAGAAAGACCTGCTGATGACAAGGCTCCATTTGCTGCCCTGGCATTCAAGGTTATGACTGACCCATTTGTTGGTAGATTAACATATTTCAGAGTTTATTCAGGTGAAGCTCATGCTGGTTCTTATGTATATAACTCTACAAAGGATCAGAAAGAAAGATTTGGTAGACTTGTACAGATGCACGCTAACCACCGTCAGGAAATCGAAATGGTTGACTCAGGTGATATCGCTGCTGCTGTAGGTCTGAAGTATACTACTACAGGTGATACTCTTTGTGATGACAAGGCTCCAATTATCCTTGAATCAATGGTATTCCCTGAGCCAGTTATTCAGATGTCAGTTGAACCTAAGACTAAGTCAGACTCTGACAAGATGGATAACGCTTTAGCTAAGCTGGCTGAAGAAGATCCAACTTTCAAGACATATACTGATGAAGAAACAGGTCAGACTATCATCGCTGGTATGGGTGAATTACACTTAGATATCATCATCGACCGTATGAGAAGAGAATTCAACGTTGAATGTAATGTTGGTGCTCCACAGGTAGCCTTCAGAGAAACAATCAGACAGGCTGCAGACTGTGAAGGTAAGTTTGTCAGACAGTCAGGTGGTAGAGGTCAGTATGGTCATGTATGGATTAAGTTTGAACCAAATGAAGAAGGTAAAGGATTTGAATTCATTGATGCAGTTGTTGGTGGTTCAGTACCAAGAGAATACATCAAGCCAGTTCAGGATGGCTTAATCGCAGCATTAAACAACGGTTTAATCTGTGGCTACCCTATCGTTGATATCAAGGCTACATTATTCGATGGTTCTTACCATGAAGTCGACTCATCAGAAATGGCCTTCAAGACTGCTGCATCTTTAGCTTTAAAAGAAGCTGCTAAGAAGTGTAAGCCAGTATTACTTGAACCAATCATGGATGTTGAAGTGGTTGCACCAAGTGAATACTTAGGCTCAGTAATGGGTGATATTACTAAGCGTCGTGGTCAGATTAGAGATCAGGAAGAAAGAGGTAACGCTACAGCTGTTAGAGCTTATGTTCCACTTTCAGAAATGTTCGGCTATTCTACAGACTTACGTTCATTCACTCAGGGTAGAGGTAACTACATAATGCAGATGGATCACTATTCAGAAGTACCTAAGAGCATTATGGAGGAAATCGCTAAGAAAAACGCCAAAGATTAATTGCCTTTATAGCGCAATTATCTTAAAATAAATAAGTAAAACGGAGGAAATATTTTAAATGGCAAAAGAAAAATTTGACCGTTCGTTAGAACATGTCAATATCGGTACTATCGGTCACGTTGACCATGGTAAAACAACTTTAACTGCTGCTATTACTAAGGTATTAGCTGAAAAGGGTCAGGCTGAATTTAAGGCTTACGACCAGATTGATGGTGCACCTGAAGAAAAGGAAAGAGGTATCACTATCAATACTGCACACGTTGAGTATAAGACTGCTAAGAGACACTACGCTCATGTTGACTGCCCAGGACACGCTGA